>PXQR01000011.1 GCA_003021235.1 Halobacteriales archaeon QH_6_64_20
TATCCGGTCGCCGAGTGATTCGACTCCTCCGTTGATCAGTCGGCCGACTGGGCGGTAGCGTCGGTCGCGCGTTCTAACATCCCCTCGCGGGTGCTGTAGCGGTAGTACCACCCGAGACCGATCGCCGCCGCGATATTCGAGAGCGTCACGGCCCAGAAGACCGCGCTCACGCCGATCATGAGCGCGAACACGCCTACCAAGGCGATCGGCAGGCGTATCGCCCAGTACTGTACTACCGACGCGAGAAAGCTGACTCTGGTTCGGCGAGCGCCGTTGAATCCGCCCTGGAACAGGTAGACCGCGCCGATCGCCGGATAGCCATACGCCAGGATTTCGAGATAGGTCACTGAAAGCCCGAAGGCTTCGCCGCTCAGCTCCGGTACCAGAAGCGTCGCGATCGGCCCGGGAACGAGCCACTGGATCACCCCGACGACCGAGAGCGCGCCGACCGCGAGCGAGACGCCGAGCCAAGTAGTCCTATTCGCTCGTCGCGGGTTGCTTGCCCCCAAGTTCTGGCCGACGACGCTTTGAGCCGCTTGCTGGAGGCCCGACGCGGGGACAAAGGCGATCGTCGCAACCCGCGCGCCGACGATATACGCCGCGAGCCCCGCCGCGCCGCCCGCGGCGAAAACCACGGCGACGATGACGATCCGCACCGACTGGCTCGCGACCTGTTGGCCGGCTGTCGGCAACCCGATGTCCAGCAGTTCGCGGACCTCGCCGAGGTCGATCCGCGCGGCGGCCCGCGAGACCATCCCGTCGTTACGGCCGCGAACCAGAAAGCCGGCAGCGAGCGCGAGTCCGAAGGCCGATCCGAGCACGGTGGCGAGCGCTGCGCCGCGAATCCCGAGCGCCGGAAACGGCCCGATCCCGAAGATGAGTATCGGATCGAGCACGATGTTCGAGCCAACGGCGACGAGGTTCATCCACAGCGAGGCCCGGGAGTCGCCCCAGCCGACGAAGGCGGCCTCGGCGGCGTCGGTCGCCGCCAGTATCGGGAGGCCGAGCGCGATCACCCCGAGATACGCGGCCCCGAGTCGCGTGACGGTATCGATCATCGCTTCGGGCTGGGTGAACGCGAGCAGTTCTAAGAGCGGACGAGCGCCGAGGTAGGCCGGGATCCCTACTACGAGGCCGCCGCCGATCGCGACGGCGAAGCCGGTGAACACGGCCCGCCGAGCGCCCCCCGCATCCTCGCCGCCGATCCGTTGGGAGACGAGCACCTGGGTACCGACGAAGGGCGCGAAGACCGCGAGCGCGAACAGCAGTGCCATCACCGGGAAGACGAATCCCGTCGCCGCGACCGCATCCCCGCTCAGACGCCCGAGCCAGAACAGATCGATCACCTCCTGGGCGACGAGCACGAGGTTCTGGGCGAGCAACGGTGCCGAAAGCACCGCGAGCGCTCGTAACAGCGGCCCCTCGGTGATGTCCTCCGGCGACAGGTCGAGCATCGAACGGGCGTCGTTCTCCCACTTTCATCATTAAACTTTCGCAGCCATTGTCGAAAATCAACTGGCCCTCGACGCGACGAGGCTTCCGCCGCGCTGGCGTCGAAACACCGCCGCCGCGATCGAGGGCAACCGCACGTTTTTGCCGTTTCGGATGCTTCGATAAGTATGAGCCTCGCGCGCAAACCCGACTGGCTCAAGACGCGGCCGCCGTCGGGCGAGCGGTTTACCGACATCAAGCGGACGCTCCGCGATCGCGACCTGCATACGGTCTGTGAGGAAGCCTCGTGTCCGAACATGGGCGAGTGCTGGTCGGGGCGCAACGGTCCCGGGACGGCGACCTTTATGCTGATGGGCGATCGGTGCTCGCGGGGGTGTAACTTCTGTGACGTAAAGACCGGCGGCATGGAGGCCCTCGACCCGGAAGAGCCTTCCAACGTCGCCGAGGCCGTCGTCGAGATCGGCCTCGATTACGTCGTTCTAACCAGTGTGGACCGCGACGACCTGCCCGACCAGGGGGCGAGCCACTTCGCGCGCACCATCGAGGCCATCGCCGAGCGCGACCGGAGTGTGCTCGTCGAGGTCCTCATCCCCGACTTCCAGGGCGAGCCCGAGTTGATCCGGGAGATCATCGACGCCGAACCGGACGTGATCGCCCACAACGTAGAGACCGTACAGCGCCGCCAGCACCCCGTCCGGGACCGGCGGGCGGGCTACGAACAGTCGTTGGGCGTGCTCGAACAGGTAGAACGCGAATCGGCGATCTACACGAAGACGAGCCTGATGCTCGGCGTCGGCGAGTACGACCACGAGGTTTACCAGACCCTCGGCGATCTCCGGGAGGCCGACGTCGACGTCGTGACGCTCGGACAGTACCTCCAGCCCTCCCGCTCGCACCTCGACGTTTCCTCGTACGTCTCGCCCGATAAGTTCGAGACCTGGCGGCGGGTGGCCGAAGAGGAACTCGGATTCCTGTACTGTGCGTCGGGGCCGATGGTCCGTTCGTCGTATAAGGCCGGCGAGCTGTTCGTCGATGCGGTCTTGCGCGAGGGCCGCTCGATCGAAGCGGCCCGAAAACAGGCGCGAGCGGCGGCGAGCGACTGATCGCAGGTCGATTCGGCCGTCGCCGACATCGCTCGGTTGCCACGGGACGCATACGCTTTGTGGACGCCGGTTCCCTCCCGAACCACCTCCTCGCAGTTCGGACAGACCCGAACGGTATCCGTACCGAACGGGGCGAACACCCGGACGTAGTTCTCGGTCACGAACCCATCGCAGTTGTCACAGGTCGGCATACGGATCACATAGGTAACGGACCCGCCCTATGGTCGCTCCGTGCTCACATGTACCCCCTTGTTACCCCGTGTCGGATCAGAGCCGGGTCCAGCTCAGATCGCTCAGATCACTCAGATCGGTGCTGGGACTGTTTCTCCCCGCCGTCGGGTAGGTGCACGGACGGAGCCGGCGTCCACCGACGGGCCCCTCCCCGGCTCGGCCCGGCGACCTCGACGGACCTCGTGAAGGGAGAAGCGGTTAACTCGAATCCTCACAACATTACTATGTCGTCGGAGCACGGACGACGCTACATGGGACATCCGTTCGTGAACTACTGCCTGGACTGTGACTGGAGCGCCAGCACCGAGCAGCACACGAGACAGGACCTCTCCAGCCGCACGATCGAACACGCGTGCTCGACCGGCCACGACGTCGAGGGAAGGCGGCCCCGAAGCGACCGGGACGAACCCGGTACCGACGGCCACCGAGAACGGAACACGGTAGCGACCGAACACGACCGCCACGAGCCGACCCGGACGTACGGCGATCGCCAGCGCGTCTACCGTGTGAGCGACGGCTACCGTGCCGGCACCGCCGGTACTGACGACAGCGACGACAGCAGGAGTGCCGACGGCAGGAGCGACGGCGGCGAGCACGCCGACGGTAGCGAGACCGACGGCGGCGACGTATCGAGGCGAACCGACGGCCCGGGGCGACCCGACGCGTCGGACGGGTTCACTCGCGAGGACTTCGAGGCCGACCTCCGCCGACTCGTCCGCCGTGCGTATCGAGTCGGCATCCCGATCGAGGGCTGTGACGCCCGATCCCCGGAGCGAGCGATCCCCGACTACACGATCGACATCTCCGAACTGTCGAAACGACCCGTCGATACCGAACCCGCGTTACGGAACGGCGAGTGACTCGCGCACCCCTCTCCCCTCCTCACGGTTTCGGTTTTCGGGTTCCGATCGGCCGTCGACGAACCACACGAGCCGTCCACGTCCGCCGGTACCGTTAGCTGCCTCGGAGTTCGAAAATACCGGTTTCGGTGAGATAACTCCGAAGGGCGCGCTGGAGCCGGCGGGTGTACGCCTGGCGCGAGATGCCGACGTGGTCGGCGAGTTCGGTGAGCGAGACCTCTCTGGGCACCTCGAAGTAGCCCTCGTCGAACGCGAGCACGAGCGCCTCGCGCTGTTTGTCCGTGAGCCCGTATCGATCGGTCGTCTCGGCCGGACCGTGTGTGATGCGACGGACGGTGAACGCAACGCCGTGGTCCTCACAGGTCCGTTGAAACCTCCCTAACGCCTCCCGATCCAGCGCTCGGAGGCGAAACGTCCACGCCGCGCTTCCGGCGGTACTGACCGCTCGTTCGACCAGGACGTCGTGATCCCGGAGCGCGGCGAGAAACCCCCCGTCGTCGTTGTTCACCGCCGTGGACCACTCGATCCGGTACAGGAAGCGCTCGGGCGCCGTGCCGAGGCGGGCGAACGCGGCGATCCGGTCGTCGCTTCGAACGGCACGCTCGAACGCCTCGCGTTCGTCGACGGTGCCGGCGTCCACCCAGCAGTAGGGAACGAGGCCGCCGTCGATCGGCACGAACTGTGCGAGTTCGACGCGAACGTCGCCGTCGTCCGCGGCGAGCGCCCGCCCGAGGTCGAAGCGGTCGGCCTCGATCCCGATGCTCGCGGTGACCGTCACTCGCGCTCACTCGCTCCCGGACCCTTCCTCGGCCGTCTCGTCGAGGGATTCTTCCTCCCGATCCAGCCCGGCGGCGAGCAACCGCCGCGCGATGACCAGCAGGCCGCTACTGACGTTGTCGATCCAGATGGCGGTTTCCTCCTCGGGACCGTTCGAACCGATCGAACTCAACAACAACGCGGCGCGATCGACGAGTAACAGACGGCCGATCCGTTCGTTTTCCCCTTCGGTCTGTGGCTGGAGCCACTCCAGCCCGGACTCGAAGGTCCGAGCCTCCGGGACGGCGGCCGTGACCTGCTCGTAGGTCGATTCGGTGAGCGCGCCGATGTAGATCGTCACCCCGCGATTCGCGGCGGCGCGTAGCCGTTCGGCCAGGCGATCGGACACCGAGTCCGCGCCGATCCCGTCGAGAACCATCACGATCTCCTCGTCGGCGTCGTCGATGAACCCGATGGCACGATTCGTGACCGACGGATCGCCGACGGTCGTCCAGACGTTGCCCTGGTCCTGGAGCGCGTCCCCGCCGATCGGGTCGAGGGCACTGAGGGCGTGCTGTAAGTCGTCGAACTGCTGATCGAAGTCACGGCGTAGCAGTGTCACGGCCTTATCGACCGGGATCGCGCGGAACTGCTGTGGATTCGAATGCTGAACGTCGACGAGGCCGTAGGCCTGGAGCTGATCGACGGCGTCGTAGACCCGCGTGCGGGGGACGTCCGCGGTGTCGCTCACGGCTTTGGCAGTGCCGTGTGGCATACGCGTCAGTGCGACGAAACAGCGCGCTTCGTACTCTTTCAGGCCGAGATCGCGGAGGATCTCGACCGGGTTCGGGGGGTCGGTGTCATTACTCATGTGATACCACTACCAGTGGTTACGACCGCATCGTCCTCGAACGGCCATACGCACCCCATGCGTATAGGTGTATAGGTTTGTAACCATCGTCGGGACAACAGTTACGGCGACCGCGATCACCGACCCCGTACTCGGCGGGTGACCGGACCCGTTCGCTAGAGACCTTCCCGCAGTCGTCGGGCGCTCGTCCCGGCGACCCCCGTTCGCGTCCGTAGCGGATCCGCACACCGATTGACTCGAAACGTCACAAACGCTTATATAGGTGGCGCGAATAGCACCAACTGACGCGTAGCAGCGGAAAACCCCACTACCACTGCGCGCCGATCCGCCATGTCCTCTCACGCCGACCGGACTACTCGGACGAAAGCGACGACAAACGACGACGGACTGCCGGCAGCTGTATCGTGTGAGCGCGATTTCGGGAGTGCATACGAACCTACTACTTACGAGATCGAATGATGAGTAATCGCTCGGACTCGCCGGAGCGAGCGGAGGCGGGCGCGGTCGAGCGGCTCCGGAAGCTCGGGCTGACCGAGTACGAGGCGTGGATCTACGTTGCGCTCCTCCGCCTCGGGGCCGGCACTGCCCGCGAGATCGCCGAGGCGACGAGCGTGCCGCGGACCCGCGTCTACGACAGCGTCGAAGCGCTGGAAGAACGCGGGCTCGTCGACGTGCAGTACGCGTCGCCGAAGCTCTTTCAGCCGATCTCGCGCGAGAGCGCGGTCCGCCAGTTCCGACTCGAATACGACGAAACCCTCGACGAACTGTTCGACCTGCTGACGGCCCTCGAACCGGCCGGCCACCGACACGAACAGGCCGGCGTGTGGACCGTCACCGGTCAGCGCACCATCGACGACCGGGTACAGGAACTCGTCGCCGAGGCCGACGAGGAGATCGTCTGCACGTACACCAACGGGCTACCGACCGACGAGACCATCGAACACCTCGCGGCGGCCGACGAACAGGGCACGACGATCCGGGTGACGGGTGCTTCGCCGGCCGCCCGGGAACGGCTCCGAGCGGCGATCCCGGACGCGGAGGTCTACGACACGCTGTGGGAGTGGTCGGACGCGTCGGTCGGCCGCCTGCTCATGATCGACCGCGAGACGCTACTAGTAAGCGTTGTTCTCGACGGCGACTCGCTGACGGAAACCGCGATCTGGGGGAGCGGCGAGCACAACAGCCTGGTCGTCGTCCTGCGGGCGATCTTCGACTGGTGGCTCGACAGTTCGGACCAGTCCCCCGACGCAGCACTGCTAGATTGGGATCAAACCACCGGAAGGAAGCGGGATAGTTGAATCAGTAATAAAATGATGGTTCGGTAAGATATCAGCTCATACTGCCGAAGACGACCACTTCAGCGATCCACCATTGTTTACCCAGCGATAGTAGTGCAGCAACAGGGCAGAAATTGAACGGGTTACCCCGGCGCTTTCTATCGGTTTCTCCTCAATCTAGCAGTGCCCCCGACGCGTAACTGTCAGTGTGCTCGCTCGAAGGCGACGACGAGCGGGTCTTTCCCGGCGTCGTCGCTCGGGTTCCGGGTTCTCCGCTCGGCGACCGCCGGGAGCGCGCCCTCGCTGATCGTTCGATCCCCCTACCGAGAGCGCCGCGCGGGGAACGGATTCACTCACGCTATTACGCTCGACTTCGGTCCTGCCGCGATTCGAGCCAGTCTTAGCCGTTCTCACGGCTGATTTCGGCCACTCGGACGTTCACTCCGTTAGTTACAAACGTATAAATCGGACAGCTACGATAACGTGCCATGTTCCAGCGCGACAACGAATCGAAACGGGTGAACCGGGATCGGCGCGCTCCTCGGCGTCGCCCCGTCGGATCAGGACCCGTCGAACCGGGTCCCGCCGGCGTCGGTACCGCCGATCACCCGACGGGGACCGATCGAACGAAACGGCACGCGCCCGACACCGAGCGGTGTGGTGGGACGTGACCGTCGCCGTCGTTACGATCGCGTCCGACGGGTTCGCCCTCGGGCGAGCGCTATCGGACGCGCGCCACCGGATCGAACTCGCCCGATCCGTCCCGCTCGGCGACGAGTTCGCCCCGCACTTCTGGATCGACGCTCTCGGCGCCTCCGAGGCGTTCGAGCAACGCATCGAGGCCGACCCGCGCGTCGAGCGCCTGGTCCGGTTCGGCGGGACCGTCGATCGCTTCCTATACCGGATCGAGTGGTCCGCAGCGATGAGCAACGGCGACAGGGAATTTCTCGCCGCGCTCCGGGATCACGACGTCCTGGTCGAGCGGGCGATAACGACGACCACCGACGAGTGGCTGTTCCGCTTCCGGACGGCCGATCGGGAAACGCTATCGGCCTTCCACGACGCCTGTTCGGACGCGGGCGTTCCGATCGAGGTCCGTCGGATCGCGGGCAGTCCGACGGTCGACGAGTCGTTCGGGCTCACGGACAAACAGCGCGAGGCGCTCGTACTCGCGTTCGACGAGGGCTACTTCGAAGTCCCTCGGGGGAGTTCGCTCACCGAACTCGCCGACCACGTCGGCATCTCGCGCCAGGCGTACACCCGCCGGCTCCAGCGTGCCCTCCAGAACTCCCTCATCAGTATGGGTATCCGGGAACTGAAACGATGAGCGCCGCCCGCGGGCCGGTATCGCCCGCGAGCCGATATCACTTCCCGGTACTACCCGCTCGGCACTGTCCGTCGGTACTGCCCGCTTGGCACTGCTTATTCGGTACCGTCCGCTCGCCACCGTCCGTTCGTGCTTTCGGTGTCGAGCGCGACCCACGACCGATCGATCCCCGTAGTACGACCTCGTGACCGGCGACCGGACTTACCGTCGCGGCGTGGTGTCGATCGCGTTGACCCACATCCTCACAAACCGTTTTACGGTCACGGGCCGACCCTGGACGTATGGAGCCACTGTTCAGCAACTACTGCACGGACTGTGAATGGGTCGCCACGCGGGCGGACAACACCGCGGCCGAACTCTCCGAGCGAGCGATCGCACACGCGGTCGAAACCGGCCACAACATCGATTCTACCGTCGACAGACCGCCGAACGCCGACGAGAGAGCCGAGGGGGCGGGTGGATCGCCGTTCGACCGGAGCGATCCGGACGACCTGGGTGACCGAAGCGACCGGGGCGATCCGGGCGACCGAAGTGACTCGGATACCCCTAGCAACCTGGACGATCCGAACGACGGACCCTCGAAGGAGGTCCGTTGTCTGGAGTGTGAGTGGGTCGTCAGCGACGAGTCTCACCCGGCGGACGACCTGGCCGAACTCGCCATCGAACACTTCATCGTGACCCAGCACGCCATCGAGGGCGACCGACAGGCAGCGACTGACCGACAGGTGCCGAGCGACCGACGAGCGGGGACCGATCGACGGGGACGAGGCGAACCGGCGAGCACCCCCAAGTAGACGGGCGGACCTCGGGTTCGTCGCCATGGGAGTGATAACAAACATACATGTTTTCACACTCGGTGTGCACACGACGGGTGTGACCGTCGGTGCTTCCCTGGTTGCTGACGCCGACCGCTCCACTGTCGATCGGGCCCTCGCCGACATCGAGAGGGACGGGCGTCCGATCGCCGACGATACCGGCTCTTCGGCGACCGATCGGTGATCCTCCGAACTCCGGGTCGATAGCGGAGCGACCCTCCGTCGGTTCCATCGGGTGGGTGCCGAGCGCGGTATCGTCTTCGACGTCCGCCGGATCCGCTCCGAACGAGACGGGATCGATACGCCCGTCGACGATCGATCGGCCGCCGCCGAGGACGACCGACCGGACTCAGTCCGAACTACCGACGGACCACTCGGCAGTCTTACCTTACGCAATTGCCCGCCGAACAACTGCCAGGGGCGGGACTGAAAAGGACCGACCGCTCGGCGTTCTCGTGAGCGAAGTCGTTCAAGAGACGCTTTGTGTCTTTTGTGATGACGAGGGAGCCTCGCTTCCTCGAACCATGAACGAGAGCTCGGAAGACGAGCAAAGCGAGTCTTTTGCAGAACTCCGGCGACGTAAGCACGTGAGCGAGCACCGCGAGCGAACGCGCGCAACGAGCTGTAGGAGCCGAGCGTGTCGGGGGGTTTCAAACCGTTCTGTACCGCTCTTCTGTCTCATCGTCGCTAACTCAACACCGCCGATCACTCCGGCCTGGTCGAGGGCGATCCGCCTTCGTCCACTCCGATCTCGATCTGTTCGATGACGACGATCCGATCGACGGGGACGAGGCGAACCGGCGAGCAGCTGGGCGAGCGACTGGCCGCCGGGCACCCCCAAGTAGACGGGCGGACCTCGGGTTCGTCGCCATGCGGGCGGCGACTGAAAGCGGGCACTACGCCCGGGCGACCTCGCGCTTCGGAACCCGATCGACGCTACTCCGCATCGCTTTTTGATCTCGGGAAGGACTGGCGAACGAGACCGCAACGGTATCACGCTACAGGTAGACGGTCGATCGGAGCATGCATCGACGGGACTTCCTCGCTGTTAGTGCGAGCGCGGCTGGAGCCCTCGCTGCAGGCTGTACGGCACGGCCCGGCGACGCGGGCGGATCGAGCGCCGACTGCGGGGATCCGGGAAATCGAGAAACGTATCACAACCCCGTCTTCGAGCCAGTCTTCGCCGATCCCACGGTCACCTGGGCCGACGACGGCTTCTTCTACGCGTACGCGACGGCGAACGACTGGGGCGACGGCGAGGGGCTTCGGGTCGTTCCGATCGTCCGCTCGCGCGACCTGGTGCACTGGGAGTACGTCGGCGAGGTCTTCGAGACGGTTCCCCAGTGGCTCGCCAGGACCGGGCGTGCCGACCGGATCTGGGCACCCGACGTCGCGCGCTACCGGGGGAAATACTACCTCTACTACTCGCTGGTGAACCGCGGCCCCGACTACCCGCTCGACGCCCAGGGTATCGGCGTCGCCACCGCCGACGATCCGGCAGGCCCGTTTACCGATCGAGGGAAGCTGTTCCAGGGCTTCGAGGTCGGCGTCTCGAACTCGATCGACCCGCAGTTCTACGTCGAGGACGGCACGCCCCACCTGCTCTGGGGCAGTCTCAACGGACTGTATCTCACCGAACTCTCGGCCAACGGCCTCAGTCGAGTCGGCGAGAAGACGCAGGTCGCCGGAAACCGCTTCGAGGCCGCCTACGTCGTGAAACGCGAGGGCTATTACTACCTGTTCGTCTCGAGTGGCGTGTGTTGTGTCCCGCCGGACGTGACCTACCAGGTCGAGGTCGGCCGGGCGTCCTCGCTCGCGGGGCCCTACGAGACGAAGTACGGCCGGGATCTGCTGGATTCGTACGGCACGCTCGTGATGACCGAGAGCGACCGCTTTCTGGGGCCGGGGCACAACTCGATCGTGACCGACGACTGTGGAACGGACTGGCTGTTGTATCACGCCTACGACCGTTCGTCACGGTTCCTCGCGAACGGGCCGGGCGACCCCCGCCGGTCGCTCATGCTCGACCGACTCGTCTGGACGGAGGGCTGGCCCCGCGTCGAGGGCCGCTCGCCGAGCCTCGCAAGCGAAACACCGGTCGTCGATCCGAAAGTTTAGGCTTCGAAACCGATCGAGGCCACGCCTCAGAGAACGAAACGTTCGTCCAGTATCGGACGCAGTAGGAGCAATATATCGACGAATCGAGCGTCTGCATGTGTGTTTGAGACGCTATGGCAAGAATAGTAACGAGAGAAAATTATTTACGAAAGGGCTATATCCGCGGCGACGAACTATAACGATATGTCAGACGGGAGGCGACGCTCGTGAGCACGCTACAGCACGATCCCGACGAGCGGATACAGGTCCTCGACGCCGAGGGCCGGGTTCGGGAGGGCAGGGAGGTTCCCGATCTCTCCGACGAGGCCCTCGTCGACATGTACCGGGAGATGCGCCTCGCCCGCCACTTCGACCAGCGGGCGGTGAGCCTCCAGCGTCAAGGTCGGATGGGAACCTACCCCCCGATGTCGGGCCAGGAGGGCGCGCAGGTCGGTTCTGCCTATGCGCTCGACGACGCCGACTGGATCTTTCCGAGCTATCGTGAACACGCCGCGTCGCTCGTGCGCGGGCTCTCGTTGCGCCAGACGTTGCTCTACTGGATGGGTTCCGAAGCGGGCAACACGATCCCCGACGACTGTAACATCTTCACCGTCTCGGTCCCGATCGCCACCCAGATCCCCCACGCGACGGGCGCGGCGTGGGCGTCGAAGCTCAAAGGCGAAAACGCCGCTTTCCTCTGTTACTTCGGCGACGGGGCGACCTCGGAGGGCGATTTTCACGAGGGGCTGAACTTCGCCGGCGTGTTCGACACGCCGAACGTTTTCTTCTGTAATAACAACCAGTGGGCGATTTCGGTCCCTCGGGACCGTCAGACGGCAAGTGCGACCATCGCCGAGAAGGCAGGGGCCTACGGGTTCGAGGGCGTTCAAGTGGACGGCATGGATCCGCTGGCCGTCTATCAGGTGACCCGCGACGCGGTCGCGAAGGCGAAAGACCCCGACGAAGGGGAACTGCGCCCGACGCTGATCGAAGCCGTGCAGTATCGCTTCGGCGCGCATACCACCGCCGACGATCCCTCGGTCTATCGCGAGGACGAGGAAGTCGAACAGTGGCGCGAAAAGGACCCGATCCCGAGGCTCGAAGCGTTCCTCCGGGAGACCGGTCGGATCGACGACGAGGGACTCGACGCGATCGAGACCGCCGTCGAGGACGGGGTCGCAAACGCCATCGAAGAAGCCGAAGCCGCCTCGCGGCCCGAACCCGAAGCGATCTTCGAACACGTCTACGAGGGGATGCCGAAACGACTCCGCGAACAGCGCGCGTACCTAGAGCGCCTGCGCGAAACCCACGGCGACGAGGACTTTTTGGAGTGATTCGATGAGCCAGCCAACCCAGGACGGAACTCAAACGAACGAGGCCCAGGCGAACGGAACCCGAGCGAACGGAGCACGAGAGGAGCGACGAACGGAGAACGATCGACCCGACCCCGAGACCGTCGAGACCGAGAACCTGACGCTCGTCCAAGCGGTCAAGGAAGGCCTTCACGGCGAGATGACCCGCGACGACCGGGTACTCGTTACCGGCGAGGACATCGGCCGCAATGGAGGCGTCTTTCGCGCCACTCAGGGCCTGTTCGACGAGTTCGGCGATGACCGGGTGATCGATACTCCTCTAGCGGAATCGGGCATCGTCGGCACGGCGATCGGGATGGCTTCGCACGGACTCCGACCGGTCGCTGAGATCCAGTTTTCGGGCTTCGCGTACCCGGCGTTCGACCAGATCGTCTCGCATGCCGCCCGGCTTCGCACGCGGAGTCGCGGGCGCTTTACCTGTCCGCTGACGGTGCGTGCGCCCTACGGTGGGGGCATTCGCGCACCCGAGCATCACTCCGAATCCAAGGAGGCCTTCTTCGTCCACGAACCGGGGCTCAACGTGGTCGTGCCGAGCACGCCCTACGACGCGAAGGGCCTGCTCGCGAGTGCGATCCGCGACCCGGACCCCGTGATCTTCCTCGAACCGAAGCTCATCTATCGGGCGTTCCGTGATCCGGTCCCCGACGAGACCTACACGGTACCTATGGGTGAGGCCGCGGTCCGCCGGGAAGGAAGCGACCTGTCCCTCTTTACCTGGGGCGCGATGACCCGGCCGTCGCTTGACGCCGCGGCCAACGTCGAAGACGAAATCGACGTCGAGGTGATCGATCTCAGGACGCTGTCGCCGCTCGACAACGAGGCGATCGTCGACTCCTTCGAGAAGACCGGCCGGGCCGTGGTGGTCCACGAGGCACCCCAGACCGGAGGGCTCGCGGGCGAAATCAACGCGACGATCCAGGAGCAAGCGCTTCTCTACCAGGAGGCACCGATCGGCCGGGTAACGGGCTTCGACACGCCGTTCCCGCTGTACGCGTTAGAGGACTACTACCTACCGAACGCGACCCGCGTCGAAGAGCAAATCAGGGAGACGGCCGATTTCTGATGGTTCGTGAGTTCGAACTCCCCGACGTCGGTGAAGGCGTCGCGGAAGGCGAGATCGTTTCGTGGTTGGTCGAACCGGGCGACGAGGTAAGCGAGGACCAGCCCGTCGCCGAGGTCGAGACGGACAAAGCGGTGGTCGAGGTACCCTCGCCGGTGAACGGATCGGTGAAGGAACTGCATGCCGAAGCTGGCGCGGTCGTCCCGGTCGGTGAGGTGATCGTTACCTTCGCGGTTGAGGGCGAAGACGTCGAGGACGAAGCGGTAGAGAAGGACGCGACGGCCGAAAGCGACGGTGAAGCCGTCGAGACAGGTGAGGAGATCGACACTTCGGACGCCGAAGCGGCGGACGACGGCGCGGCGATTCCCGCGTCGGAAGGTCGGAGCAGTAGTCGTGTATTCGCCGCGCCGAGCGCTCGACGGCTCGCCCGCGAACTCGGCGTCGACATCGGGCGCGTCGAGGGGTCGGGACCGGCCGGCCGCGTGAGCGAAGGCGACGTCCGGGCGGCCGCGGGTAACGGCCAGGGAAGTCCACCCGCCACGAAACCGACGGCGAGCGAGTCGGAATCGGTCGGCGGCGACTCGGGATCGACCGCCGGGCAGGCCGACACCGGTTCGGAGGCGTCGACCGGGGCGGCGACCGCCGAAACCGAAACCGGGTCCGGAGCCGAGGCCGAGGCTGGGGCCGGAGCCGGAGCTACGGGCACCGCCACTACCGCCGATACCGCCGAGCGCGACCGGACGCTCGCAGCGCCCGCGACCCGTCGTGTGGCCCGGGAACTCGACGTCGATCTCGACCGGGTGCCGGCGAGCGAACGGCGAAACGGCGAGGCCTTCGTCTCGAGCGATGCGGTTCGGGAGTACGCCGAGGCCCAGCGAAAAGCCCAGGAGGCAGACGCACAGGCGGTCTCGGCCGGCGGCGAAACCGGAACCGGAGACGGTGAGCGGGGCGAGCGGGTCCCCTATCAGGGGATCAGGCGGACGATCGGGCAGGCGATGGAGCGCTCGGCCTACACCGCCCCGCACGTCACCCATCACGACACGATCGACGCGAGTGCGTTGGTCGAGACCCGCGAGCGACTACAGCCCGTCGCCGCCGACCGGGGCATCTCGCTCACCTACATGCCGTTAGTTACGAAGGCGTGTGTAGCCGCCCTCCGGGAGTTCCCCTTCCTGAACAGCTCGCTCGACGAGGACGCCGAGGAGATCGTGCTCAAAGGCGAGTACAACATCGGCGTCGCGGTCGGCACCGACGCCGGCCTCATGGTACCGGTGGTCGAAGCGGCGGACCAGAAAGGAATGCTACAGGTCGCCTCGGAGACCAACGAATTGGTCGAAAAAGCCCGTGATCGCTCGATAAGTCGCGAGGAGATGCGGGGCGGAACGTTTACGATCACCAACTTCGGGGCGATCGGCGGCGAGTACGCCTCTCCGATCATCAACTACCCCGAGACGGCGATCTTGGGGCTGGGCGCGATCGAGGAACGGCCCGTGGCGATCGACGGCGAGGTCCTCGCGCGGCCGACGTTGCCGCTGTCGCTGTCGATCGATCACCGGGTGATCGACGGGGCGACCGCCGCGCGATTTACGAACCGTCTCGGGGAGTACCTCGAAGAACCGCGATTGCTGTTGCTCGACTGAGCGGTCTCGGTATCCTTCGACCTGTCATATCACCTACTGTCCCTCTCTTTTTCGCCGTTCGGCTCGCCGGTATCGCCCTTCAGTTCTGCCGGGAGGCGGACGTTTAGGCCGGTTCGAGAACTGCGAGGAGTATGGACGATACGTGTGTGATCGTAACGGGCGCGAGCCGGGGACTGGGCGCGAGTGTCGCGCGAGCCTTCGCCGAGGGGGGCGCGTCGGTCGTCGGCTGTTCACGGGACGGCGACGCGGTCGAAGCGACCCTCGCGGACGTCAGGAACGCAAAGGGAGTCGAAGCCGACGTCCGCGACGAGGACGACGTCTGGGGACTGATCGACGACGCCGCCCGCGCATACGGCGAGATCGACGTCGTGGTCGCGAACGCCGGGATCAATCGCGGCGACCCGGGCGACGCGCCGCTTCCGGCCGAGTCCTACGACGTCTTCGACGACACGATAGCGACCAATCTCAGGGGCACCTTCGCCACGGTCAAGGAAGCCCTCCCCCGGATGCCCGCCGACGGTCGGGTGCTCGTCCCGTCGGGGTCGGTCGCTCGGGAGCCAACCGAGGGCATGGGAGCCTACGGCGTCTCGAAGGCCGCCGCCGAGGGACTGGTTCGGGGCTTCGCCGCCGACGCCGAGCAAGCCGTTGGGGTCGTCGATCCGGGACTAGTAGCCACCGAGATCACCGGCGGGCAGGGGCGCGATCCCGATGAGGTGGGCGAGATGTTCGTCTGGGCGGCGAGTGACGCTGATCCCGACGAACTCAATGGCGACGTGCTCGACCTGCGCGCCTGGAAGAAAGCGACCCGCTGAACGCTCGGAACCGTCGAAACCGAGCGAAATGCTCGGAACCGCTCGCTTCGCGGATGGACGGTCGAACGTAACGCGACGGCCCGGAGCCGATCTGACAGGGCCGGTCGGGCGGAGCCGGTCGCCGGATCGAGTACCCGACTCTCTTTTGTCGATCGCTACCGTCGTCGGGAATATGGTCGTCGGAGACGTCACTACTGGCACGGACGTACTGATCATCGGGGCCGGCCCCGGAGGATACGTGGCGGCGATCCGCGCCGGACAGCTCGATCTCGACGTCACGCTCGTCGAGAAGGACATCTATGGAGGGACGTGCCTCAACCACGGCTGTATCCCATCGAAGGCGCTCATTTCAGCCACTGACGTCGCCTACGACGCGGGCCAGGCCGAACACATGGGGATCACCGCCGATCCCGCGGTCGACCTGGAGGGGATGGTCGACTGGAAGGACGAGGTCGTCGGCCAACTCACCGGCGGCGTCGAGAGACTCTGTAAGGCGAACGGCGTTAACCTCATGAAGGGCCGCGCGGAGTTCACCGGCGAGAACGCCGTCAGAGTGGCGCACGACGGCGAGGGCCAGGGATCCGAAACCATCGAGTTCGAACACGCGGTGATCGCCACCGGGAGCCGCCCGATGGAGCTCCCAGGACTCGAATTCGACGGCGAGAACGTCATCGATTCGAGGACGGCGCTGGCGCTCGATTCGGTACCCGCCGAGTTGGTCGTGGTCGGAGCGGGCTACATCGGCATGGAACTGTCGAGCGTGTTCGCGAAACTCGGCTCCGAGGTGACGGTCGTCGAGGCTCTCGACGGGGCGCTTCCGGCTTACGAGGACGACATCGCGCGCGTGGTCACCGATCGCGCCGAGGAGGTCGGCGTCGACTTTCACTTCGGCGAGAGTGCCCGAGAATGGGTCGAAAGCGGCGACGGCCTCACCCTCCGGACCGAAAACGAGGCGGGCGACGTCTCGGAGTTCGGCGCGGAGAAGGTGTTGGTAGCGGTCGGGCGTGAACCCGTTACGGACACGCTCTCGCTCGACGCACTGGGGCTCGAACCCGACAGGGAGGGATTTCTGGCGACCGACGAGTACGCCCGAACCGATCTGGAGCACGTCTTCGCGGTCGGCGACGTAGCCGGCGAGCCGATGCTCGCGCACAAGGGCATGAAGGAAGGCGAGGTCGCCGCGGAGGTGATCGCCGGCGAACCCGCCGCGCTCGACAGTCGGGCGATCCCCGCCGCCGTGTTCACCGACCCCGAGATCGGCACCGTAGGACTGACTGAAGCCGAAGCCGAAGCGGAGGGCTTCGAGCCGGTGACCGGGGAGATGCCGATGCGCGCGTCGGGTCGGGCGCTCACGCTCGACGAAACTGACGGGTTCGTCCGGATCGTCGCCGACGAACCCTCGGGGTTCGTCCTGGGCGCGCAGGTCGTCGCGCCCGAGGCCTCCGAGACGATCGCCGAACTCGCCTTCGCCGTCGAGATGGGCGCTACCGTAGAGGACATCGGCGCGACGATCCACACTCACCCGACGCTCGGCGAAAGCGTGATGGAAGCCGCCGAGAACGCCCGGGAGAAGGCCATTCACACGCTCAATCGCTGAGTCGCGCTTCGGGAACACGGCCGTCAGTCGGTCCCACTGCTTTCGGTGCATATCCGAGCGGCAGATAACACATATACTCTGTGAGCCCGGAGTGCGGGTATGGAGCCGGGGAACGGATCGGCTATCAGTTACGACAACACGGCGCGCGAGTCCTGGGACGCCGAGCGGACGACGTTCCAACGGGTGTACGACGTGCTCGTCGGCGTCCACGAGGCAACGTCGGTCGCCCAGTTCGCTCGCTGGGCCGACTGTTCGGAAACCGGCGCGCGTTCGCCACTGGAGCAACTGACCGAGATGGGTTCGCACAGCGTCGTGAGGGTCGGCCGGCCGAATACCGACGCAACGACTCGTTTCCGCTGGCGACGGATCGAAGCGCTCGCGCGCGAGCATCCCCTCCGAGGAACTACGTCTAAGCGTCGAGGACCTCGCTGAGCGAGACGACGAACTACGGGGAAAAGTCCGGCGTTCCAGGCCCCGAAGCCGTCACGGGAGACGAGTTAGTGGCCGATGATCACGAGCAACTGCACGAGATCCGCGACGACCTGACCGAGTGGCGGACGGTTCGACGGGACATCAGCATGCTTCGACGCGCGGAACGGCGTGCGGACGCCCGGGACGCCGACGGCGTATCGGCGTGATATGGACGAGCTACCGGAGGGACGACTCGATGTCGCTGTTCTCGACACGTTGGCTCGGCGAGCACTCTCACATCCGCTGGTTGCGACGTGGGCGTACGTTCCTAACGCTCGGTCGCCGCGATCGCTAGCGATCGACCTCGATGTGACGGCGTATTCCCGCGGTCGTCACCGCCGTCCGAATCGACGCCCGCTGGTTCGATAACGACGACCACTCGTTTCATTACGTCGAGACACACGACGACGGACGCTGGCAGTGTCGGTGGGATCGACACTCAAAGCCCGATGCTCCGGAGGAGCACTTCCATCGCCCGTCGAACGCCAGCGAGATGGCGGCCTCGAAACTATCAGTGAGTCACTATCCCGACGCGCTGTTTTCGGTGCCTGACTGGATCGGCGGGCGGGTAACTGAGCTGTACGAGAACGGATAGAACCGGGCGGTCAGTCGACGAGGCGCGGCTTCAAAAGGCCGACAGCCCCGTATCCGAGCACCACACTCGTCCCGGCGACGAGCGCCCACATCGGGTCGAACGCGACCGGGCCGAGTAGTCCAACCGGCTCGCTCTTGAGGGGGCCGCCGGTGTAGAGGATCGCTAGCCACCCGAGGAAACCCAGCACGAGCAACGCCAGGGCGGTTCGCTGACGCATCTGGTCCACACATACGCTTCGTGTTTGCGTGAGAAGTATTTTTCCCGGCGCGAACGATTCACTCGACCCGACACGAGTGACAGTCATGACCGAACCCGATACCGAGTTGCCGATGATACGGACCGACCGGGTGCGCTTCGCCGAGACCGACGCTCAGGGCATCGTCTTCTACGGAACCTACTTCACCTACCTCGACGAGGCCTTTAACGCCTATCTCCGGGAGATCGAGTACCGCTACGACCGGATGCACGCCGAAGGTTGGACGACCCACGTGGCTCACGCCGACCTCGACTACCACGCCGCCGCCCGGTTCGAGCAGGTGATCGAGAGCCGCCTCGCCGTCGTCGAGATCGGTGAAACGAGCCTCACCGCCGCGTTCGAGGCCCGAAAAGCCGACGTCGGCGACCTCGTAGCGTCGGGATCGGTCGTCCACGTCGCGGTCGATTACGAGACGGGCGAGGCAGTGGACGTACCCGAGACGTTCCGCGACGCCGTCCGAACACATCGAGCACGACCGTCGGAGTGAGGCCGTCGGCGGCGTCGCTCATCGGACCCACTGTCGGAGGCGTCGACCAGCGCCGAGCGCTCTGAACATCCCTTCGAAGAGCCACTTCGAAGCCGAGCCGGCACCCGAGGGAACGCCGAGCGGGCCGACTCGGGAGGTGCCGATCAGTCGTGGTTCGAGGTAGCGGGCGATTCCTTCTGGCCCGTGGCGTCGGCCGAGCCCCGAGTCGCCGACCCCGCCCATCGGTCCGTCGACCGCCGCCCAGCCGGCGATATACCCGTCGTTCACACAGACGGTGCCGCTCTCGATCCGATCGGCGACCCGCCGACCCCGGTCCCTACTTCCCGTCCAGACGCTCGCGTTGAGCCCGTACGGCGAATCGTTCGCTGCTTCGATCGCCGCGGCTTCGTCCGGCACCGGCGTGAGTGAGACGACAGGCCCGAAGGTCTCCTCACAGGCGACCGTCGCATCGGGATCGACGTCGGCGAGCACCGTCGGTTCGTAACAGAAGGGTCCGACGTCCGGCCGTCGTTGCCCGCCCGCGAGTACCGTGGCTCCCGTCTCGATGGCCTCTGCGACGTGGTCTTCGACCCGGTTTAGCTGTGCGCCGTCGATCAACGAGCCGACGTCCGACTCGTAATCGAGGTCCGTGCCGACCGTGAGCCCGCGCGTCGCATCGACGAACGCGTCACGGAAGGGCTCGTAGAGCGACTCGTCGACGTAGATCCGCTCGGCCGCCAGACAGAGCTGACCCGCGTTCGAGAAACACGCCTGGAGCACTCCGCGCGCGGCGGTCTCGACGTCGGCGTCGTCCAGCACTACCAATGGGTTGTTGCCGCCGAGTTCGAGCGAGCAGTCGATCAGATTGTGACCCGCGCGCTCGGCGACCGCGCGGCCGGTCTCGGTGCTCCCGGTAAAGGCGATATGATCGATGTGATCGATGAGCGCCGGGCCGACGACGTCCCCTTCGCCGGTGACGACCTCGAAGACGCCTTTCGGTCCGCCTGCTTCCGCGAACAGCGTGGCGAGCGCGAGCGCGACGAAGGGCGTCTTCTCGTCGGGCTTGAGTACCACGGCATTGCCCGCGATCAGCGCCGGGATCGCGTCGGCTACCGCGAGCGCGAGCGGGTAGTTCCACGGCGAGATGAGCCCGACGACGCCGACCGGATCGTAGCTCACCCGAGCGCTCGTCGCGCCCGGGAGGGCACCGCGGCGCTTCTCGCTCGCGACCGCCTCCGGACCGATCGAACGGTAGTACGAGCAGTTGAGCGGAACGTCGAGGAGTTCCTCGGCGGCGGTGCGTCGAGCCTTGCCGGTTTCGAGCTGGAGGAGATCGAGCAACATCGTCCGTCGTTCGAGCACGAGATCGGCGAACCGATCGATCACTGCGGCGCGATCGGCAACCGAACGAGTGGTCCACGCCGATCGCGCCTGCCGAGCCCGCCTAACGGCTCCCTCGACGTCCGCTTCGCTACAGGCCGGAATCGAACCGAGCGGTTCGTCCATCGCCGGCGCGGAGACGTCGATGGTCTCCGTCCCGGCTGTCGCGACACGCTCGGATAACGCGTCGAGCTGTGCGGGCGACACTGCATTCGTTGCGTTGGTCCACGCTAGGGTAGCTGATCGTTGATCCATCGGACGAGTCCGTGTGCATCGTGGAGGCGAGGGGTCAAAACGGCTCCCCGATCGCAGTACGACGAACGCGTTCTCGCAATCGAGCCCTGGGGCGTCGAACACGACGGATCGATCAGCCGATCAGCAGGGTTTTGCCTGCGAGCGCGATATTGTGCGCTCATGCACGCAGTCACGCTCGGTCCCGCCGGCACCTACTCGCACCGAGCGGCGCGCGCGATCACCGACGACGTCGACTTCCGCGAGTCCGTGCGGGGGATCGTCGAAGCGGTGGTCGACGGCGAGGCCGACCGCGGCGTCGTTCCGATCGAAAACAGCATCGAGGGGAGCGTCACCGAGAGCTTGGACGCGCTCGCCGACCGCGACGTCGCCGTGCTCCGGGAGATCGTGACGCCGATCCGCCACGCGCTGCTCGCTCAGGGGACCTCGTTCGAGTGCGTTGCGAGTCACTCCCAGGCGCTTGCCCAGTGTCGGACCTACCTCGACGCCGAGCATCCAGAAGCCCGGCTCGACGCCGTTGCGAGCACCGCCGCGGGCGTCGAGCGTGCCCGCGAGGACGCAGGGGTTGGGGCGATCGGCCACCCCGACAACGCCGACTCGCAACTCACAGTGCTCGCCGAGGACATCCAGGATCGGACCTCGAACGCCACGCGATTCCTCGTGATCGCCCCCGCCGAGGAGCGCTCACCCGCGGGCGGGAAGAGTTCGTTCGTCGTCTACCCGAACACCAACTACCCCGGCCTCCTGCTCGAACTGCTTGCTCCCTTCGCCGACCGGGACATCAATCTCACCCGGGTCGAATCCCGGCCGAGCGGCGAGCGCCTCGGCGACTACGTCTTCCACGTGGACGTCGAAGCGGGCCTGTACGAGGACCGGACCCGGGAGGCGGTGGCGGCGATCGAGGAGATCGTCTCGGAAGGGTGGGTGCGCCGTCTCGGCTCCTACGACGTCGAACACGTGCTCGGCTGACCGCTCCTCCGCCGAATCGAGGCCGTCGAGAGCGGTGACCGATCACGGGATGACCGACGACCGACGAGCGACGACGAGCGCGGACCCCGAACGGTGTGGTATCGATCGCCACGAGTTGTGAGATTTAATAGCGACGACGTTCTACGAAGTGGCGAGCACAGCCATGTCACGCAGAAACCCGTTCGAGGAGATCGAGCGCATGTTCGAGCGCATGAACCGCCAGTTCGGCGAACTGAGCCAGGGCGAGGGAAGTCAACTGCCCACGCCGGCGGGCGGCACGGGCGGTCCCCAGGCCGTCTCAATAGACGTCGCCGAACAGGACGAAGAATACATGGTTACTGCCGACCTACCCGGCTACGAGAAAGGCGACATCGACCTCTCGATCTCGGAACGCACGCTCCGGGTCAGCGCCGATCGCGAGGAAAGTTCCGAGGAGTCGGACGAGGAGGGAACGTACCTCCGACGCGAGCGCCGCCGTCAGTCGGTGAGTCGCGCGATCACGCTCCCCGAGGAAGTGTCCGAAGACGACGCGAACGCCGCCTACAACAACGGCGTACTGACGGTGACGCTACCGAAACGCGACCGATCGAACGATTCGCGAAGCATCGACATCAGCTGATCGCCGCGATCGCAGAGCACGATTGCCGATCGTCGGTTTCGGTCGCCACCGGATACGACGACCCGGACGACGAGCGATAGCGAACGACGACCGACACCGATTTCTCCGATAGAGGCGAACCGCGGCTCGTGACTCTCGACAGAGGCGACCCTGCGCCGTCGATCGCCGCACCGAACCAGGAAGGTGAGACCGTTTCCCCGTCGTTCGACGAACCGACGGTACTGTACTTCTACCCGCGCGACGACACGCCCGGCTGTACGACCGAGGCGACCGAGTTCGCCGCCGAGCACGGGAGCTACCACGCGGCGGGCGTGACGGTCTACGGTGTCTCGACCGATGACGTCGACTCACATCGTGCGTTCGCTACCGACCAGGACCTCCCTTTCGAGTTGCTCGCCGATCCCGACGGCGAGGTCGCAGACGCCTTCGGAGTGCCCCACGAGAGCGGCGCGGCCGAGCGCACGACGTTCGTGATCGATGACGGCGAGATCGAGCGGGTCTACGACGGGGTGGACCCGAACGGCCACGCCAGGACGGTGCTTTCAGACCTGCTCGATCGAGGCGTCGTGAGCCTCGGCTGACCGTTCCGTTCGTGCCCGACCGAAAACACGAACCCTCATTACACCGGCCGGTCAGTATCGTTCGGCGATCGTCTCGGCGACCGCGTCGGTCGCTTCCTGCCAGCTTTCGGGGCGCTCGCCGCCACGCTTCGGCGGATCGACGTCGATCGTCAGCGAGCGGTAGGACAGGCCATCGAGCGCGTCGGCAGCCACCCGGCCAACGAACTCCGCGTTCTTTCGCTTCGAGGAGATGTCTCCGCTCACGAGGTCGTAGTATCGGGTGAAGACCTGGAACACGACGAGGCGGTCGGCGTCGGTCGACTTCCCGACGGCGTGACGGAACAGCTTGGCCGTGTTGTCCGCTGGGTCGGCCCGACGCCACTCCAGTTCGACGACGAGTCGGTTCGCCCTACGGCCACCGACGTCGACCGGCGTGGTCTCGAGGCGGTACTCCGTCTCCCAGTCGATAGCAGGTCGGGCGTCCGCCAACCGTTCGGCGAGGCGTGTTCCGACGTCGGTTGCGAACGCGCCCACGAACGCGGTTTCGGATTCGGACAACGTGTGTGTTTCGGGACTGACACAGTACCTCGGGGGATAGCGAGCCGGTACGGTGATGTGGTTCGGGTCGATATAGGGTTCGCAGGAGAGTACGAGCACCCGATGGACCGCAAGCGCTGTTGGACGTACTCCCTCAACGGGCTGACGGTTCTCTGGATCGTGCTCTTCGTCGTCTCGCTCGCGGTTGACGTCGGACTCCTCTCGCTCCCATCGGCATCGGCGAGCGCGATCGACCGGTTCCTCCGCCTCGCCGTGATCGTCTTCCTCGCGGACGTCTGTTTGCTCTACCGGTGGTCGGAGGAAGCCCCTACTGCTTTCGTCCGCTCGCATTGGTTTCTGATCCTAACGGTGGTTCCCTGGTTCCGGCCGTTGCGTGCATTGCGGATCGGGCGCGGTCTGCGTGTGTTCCGTACCCTCTCCCGATCGCGCCGGGTCGGTTCGTTGCTCCACAAACTGCGTCGTGCTCTGAAGCGAGTTCGAAATCGGTGACTGGTGACCCGCGAGCAGTACTCGACGGCTATCGGCTACCGGCTACGCTTCGATGTCGATCGCCGGCCGGCCGGGCTTCGCGTTCGACGCGGTGTCTTCCTCGGCGTCGTCGCCGGCGCGAACCGTGACCGTCGCGTCGAACTCGCGTTCGATCAGCCACGTTGCCCGCCGGAGGGTCGCTTCCTCGCGGCCCGCCGACAGCGCCGGCGACAGCGATCGTCGCTCCGCCGCGAGGTCCTGGCCGTACTCCGCAGCGGCGTCGCCCTGCGCGCGGATCTCTTCGTTGGCCATGATCGCGCCGATGACGTTCTCCTCGGCGTCGGCTCCCAAGGCGATCTCTAGCGCACGATGCTTCCACGCGGGGGCGACGACGATCTCTACGTGCTCGGGATCGTCGATCCCGGCTACGTCGACGATGTGCCGGACGTCCTCGCGGGTGTTTTCGATCAACCGGCGTTCCCGATCGTACCCGTCGGTATCTTCGTTCGGTGTCGGCCACGCCGCCTCGGCGAGCAGACCCTCGCCGTCGAGGCGGTCCCACAGTTCCTCACAGAGATGGGGCGCGATCGGTCCGAGCGCTTTCACGACAGTCACAAGCCCGCGCTCGACGATCGCGCGATCGGAGTCAGCGTAGTCGCGATACTGGGCCAACAGCCCGACCAGCGAACGGATCTCGCGTACCGCCCGGTTGAACCTGAAGTCCTCGTACTCCTCAGTGGCGCTTACGATCGTCGCGTCGATCTCGCGTTCGACGTACTCGTGAACGTCGCCCGTATCGGCTCCGTCACGGGCGTCGGAACCCGCTGTGTTGTCGGCGTCGTCGATTCCTCCTTTACCGTCCGCAATCGTCCCAATCACTCCGTGGAGGCGTGCGAGAAAGCCGTGACTCGACTCGACGCCTTCCTCGGTCCAGTCGAAGGCCGTCTCCGGCTGGGCGGCGCTCAGGATGAACAGCCGTGCGGTGTCCGCGCCGTATTCGTCGACGATCCGCTGGGGCGAGACGACGTTGCCCGTCGATTTCGACATCGTCTCGCCGTCGAGCTGGACCATCCCCTGCGCGAGGTAGTGCTCGAACGGTTCCTCGACGGAAAGCATATCGAGATCCGACAGCGCGCGCGTGACGAACCGGGAGTAAAGCAGGTGCAACACGGCGTGTTCGATCCCGCCGACGTAATGGTCGACCGGCATCCAGTCGCTCGCGCGTTCGGTGTCGAAAGGCAACTCATCGAGGTCGGGCGAGATATATCTCAGGTAATACCACGAGGAATCGACGAAGGTGTCCATCGTGTCCGTCTCTCGGCGTGCCGACCCGCCGCAGTCCGGACAGTCCGTCTCGCGCCAACTCTTCACCTCGTCGGCTTCGAGCGGGTTCCCGGTCGTCGGAACGAACTCCGGGAGCGTGACCGGGAGCCGTTCGTCGGGTATCGGGACGTACCCACAGTCGGGGCACTCGACCATCGGGATCGGGGTGCCCCAGTAGCGCTGGCGAGAGATGAGCCAGTCGCGAAGCCGGTACTGGGTGTGGGCGGCGGCGCTCTCGATATCGGCGATCAGTTGCTCGCGGGCACTCGCGCTGTCGAGTCCGGAGTACTCGCCACTGTTTACGAGGACGCCGTCGGCGGTGAACGCGGCGTCGTTGACGTCGATCCCGTCCGTGTCCTCGATCCCGTTCGCGCCGTCTCCGTCGCTGTCGGCATTCTCACCGTCTCCGTTGCCCGCTTCGCGCTCCGGGGCGATGACCTGGCGGATCTCGATATCGTACTTCTCGGCGAACTCGTGATCGCGTTCGTCGTGGCCCGGTACGCCCATCAGCGCGCCCGTTCCGACGTCCGCGAGTACGAAGTCCGCGACGTAGACGGGGATCTCCTCGCCGGTAGCGGGGTTCTTTGCGTACGCGCCGGTGAACACGCCGCGCTTCTCCTCGTCTTCGGCACTGGAGTCGATTCGGGCTTTGAGGTCGTCGATCTCGCTACCCAACTCGGGATCGTCGGCGACGAGGGTAGAAGTCAGAGAGTGGCCCGGCGCGAGCGCAAAGAAGGTCGCTCCGACGACCGTATCGAGCCGAGTGGTAAAGACCTCGACGGGCTCGCCCTCGATCACGAACTCGACGGTCGCGCCGTCCTGGCGACCGATCCAGTTGCGTTGCATTTCCCTGACGTTCGCCGGCCACTCGTCCAAGTCGTCGATGCCTTCGAGCAGTTCCTCGGCGTACTCCGTAATCCGCAGGAACCACTGATCGAGGTCGCGTTGCTCGACGAGCGTGCCACATCGCCAGCAGTGTTCGTCCTCGCCTTCGACCTGCTCGTCGGCCAGCACGGTCTCACAGGACGGACACCAGTTGACGGTCGCTTCTCGGCGGTCGACGAGGCCGTTCTCGTACAGGTGCTTGAACAGCCACTGGTTCCAACGGTAGTACCCGGGGTCACAGGTCGTCACTTCACGACGCCAGTCGTAGCCGAAACCCAGATCGTGCAGCTGGCCGCGCATGCGCTCGATACATTCGAGCGTCCACTCTCGGGGGTTGGTCTCACGTTCGATCGCGGCGTTCTCCGCGGGGAGGCCGAACGCGTCCCATCCCATCGGGTGAAGCACCTCGTTGCCCTGCATACGCTCGAAGCGCGCGAAGGCATCGGTAATAGTGTAATTGCGGACGTGACCCATATGGAGTTCGCCCGACGGATAGGGGAACATCCCGAGGACGTAGGTCGGGTCGGTCGCGTCGTCGGGCGTGGCGAAGACATCCGCTTCCCGCCACGCGCGTTGGGCGCGCTGTTCTACTGCCGTGTGATCGTATCGGTGGGGCTGTTGCATATGCGTCGTCGTTGGTGATCGTTGTGGATCGATCCCTCTATACGTTGTTATCCACCGACCAGCCGGATAGTAAGGGTCGTATCGTAACGACCCTTCTACCGTACTCCCTGTAGGCCGCGAACGATTTGGCCCCGCAGTGCTTGTAGGCCGATATGAGCCGATCACAGGGCGACGATCCCGGAGCGGTAGAGAAAGTACTTAGAACGGTGATGCCCGGTTCCAAGGGCCACCGGGATACCAGCATGGACACCATCGGCTAGGTGATCCTTCTCGGCGTCGTCGTTCTATTGCCGCTGATACCGATCGTTCTCGTCGGTTGGCTCGGGTTGAAGATCGTCGGGTTCGTCCGCCGGAACGTCCTCGGCGACTGAGAACTCCGACTACCGGGTCGGCCGGCCAATGAGCCGTCGCTACCGATGATCGACCGGGAACGCCGATCGGCGGACCGGCGGTCGAACGGACCTCGTCGAGCGATCGCAACCGCGATTCGGGCCTATCGAGGCCCGGTGCCGACGAGGTCGAACCCCACACCGTTGTCGTTCTCGCGGGCGTGTTCGTAGACGACGTGTGCGGCGGCGACGTCCTGGATCGCGAGCCCCGTCGAGTCGAAGACCGAAACCCGGTCGTCGTCCGTTCGGCCGTCGCGCTTCCCGACGACGATCTCGCCGATCGCCGCGTCGATGTCCGACTCGTCGATCAAGCCTTCTTTCCAGGCGATCGAGATCTCGCCCGAATGGGTGGTCTGGTCGTAGTCGTCGATCACGAGTTTCGCTTCGGTGAGGATCGCCGGGTCGAGTTCCTGTTTGTCCGCCGCGTCGGCTCCCATCGCGTTGATATGGGTGCCCTCACCTACGTCGTTGGCCGCGACGATCGGCTCGGTACTTGGGGTAATGGTAGAAAGGACGTCACACGAGGCAGCTTCGCCTACCGATCCCGCCCGCACCGAAAAGTCCTCTTCGAAGGCCTCGACGAAGGCCGCGACACGCTCGTCGTCGAGGTCACAGATCACGACCTCCTCGATCGGACGAATAGTCGAAATAGCTTCCAACTGGGTGTACGCCTGGACCCCAGCGCCGACCAGCCCCAAACTGTTCGCGTTCTCGATCGCGAGGTGATCGGTGGCGACGGCGGCCGCTGCCCCTGTTCGTTTCATCGTGAGTTCGGTGCCGTCCATGATCGCGAGCGGGAACGCGTTGCGAGGGTCCGAATAGATCACCGTCCCGAGCACGGAGGGCAGGTCGTACTCGTCGGGGTTGTCGGGGTGGACGTTGACCCACTTGATCCCCGCCGCGTCCCAGTCGCCCGCGTCCATGTACGCGGGCATAGACCGGAAGTCACCGTTGTACCGGGGCAGATCGATATAGGATTTGGCGGGCATCACGGCGTCGCCGCGCTCGTACGCCTCGAAGGCTTCGCCGACCGCGCCGACGAGTTCGTTCATAGGCGTGTTCTCGTCGACCGCCTCGCGGTCCAGTAGCAGGGTTTCCATACCGACCGGTCGCCCGCGGGCGACCTTAATTCCACCTACGCGCGCTCGGAGTTCTCATCGTTCTCGTTCTCCGTGTCACGAAGCCTCGCGTCGCCGCTTCCCGCGAGAAATCGGGTTCGGTGAGGTCGGATCATCCGAGCGCGACGAGGACAGTGCTACCTTGCGCAGTTGCTCGCCGAACAACCGCCAGGGGTGGGGGACTGAAAGGGGCTAACCACTGGCTTACGGCTACGCCGTTCGCCATTCGAGGCGCTCCGTGCCTCGCTTTCGGCGAACCCCGGTGACGGAAGGACCGCAGACCGAAGGCCGAGGACCATGGTTCGAAAGACGCGTCGCATCTTTCGTCATCACAAAAGGTGCGATAGTACTAGTCGCAACCTGTAGGTGCTGCTGAGAGTGGCTCAGACGTGAGACATACTGAGACGACAATCAGCAGCTGAAGGCCGTACTCAAAGGCTAGGTCGATCACTAAAGCGCCCTTTGAACGACAGCGAGCCGCGGGATTCTCGCGAGCGAACGCAGTGAGCGAGTGAGAGTTCGGACGTCGCAGCCCGCACAGCGACCGGCGGGAGCGAGCAGGACCGCCTTCCATAAGCCGAGCGTGTCGGGGGCTTTCGACCGTTCTGTACCACTCCTCTGTCTCATTGTCGCTAACTTAACACCGCAGCGAGAGCCACCGAAGAGTCTTACTGCGAGGTGTCGTTGGTAGCCCAATGGGACGGCCGATCGGCGCCTGTTTACTCGCCTGTCTACTCGTCCTAGCGGGCTGTAGCGGGTTCAGCGGTGCAGGTCCCGATAGCGGGGGAAGCGACGCCTCGCGCGCGAACGTCACGCCGGCACCGGTGCCGGCGGTCGACACCCCGGAGCGACTCGCGCCGGGGCTCACGGCCGACGGGGTAACGAACGCGAGCGCGCTCGCCGACGCCCACGACGCGGCCGTTCGGCACTACCGGTACGGTTCGCGTCGGACGGAACGGAACGGCATACGCCGCGCGCTACGAGTTCACCGGCCGGCCGTTATGGCTCGACCCCGACAGCCCCGACATCGTTCGGACCGGTTACTACTGGTCCGCCGGCGAGCGGACGCTCCGGACGGTTGCGTTCGCCAACGAAACGACCCGGTACGAGGACCTCTCAGCGGCGCTCGGCGCGTCGGTCCGCCGGTCGCTCACGCGTCCGGGCCAGGAGTACGAACGGCTACTAGAGGACACCGAAACGCGCGTCATCGCCCGGACGACACGGAACGGGAGGGAACTGTACGTCGTCGAAGCGTCCGGGATGACCTCGCAGTACTTCAGCTGGTATCGAGGGTTCGAGAACCCGCGCGACGCCACGATGCAGCTCCTCGTCGACGAGCGGGGCGTGGTGCGTCGCCATCGCTTCGCGTACACCGCGACGATCGAGGCGACCGCGACCGTCCGCATCGTCGAGCGGGTTCGCTACACGGACCTCGGGAACACGACGGTAGAACGCCCGCCGTGGTACGACGAGGCGCTCCGCGCGACGAACGGAACGGACGTCGGGGACGCGAACACGACCGCGACCACGAGTGCGAGCATTGACGCGAGTACGAGTACCGACACGAGTGTAACACGGACCCGAGTGACGGTAGCAGGCAAGTAGCCGGCGAACCGACGGCAAGGAATGACATGGGACGACTCCACGCTTCGGCGTTAGTTCTCGCTTGCGTGCTCGTACTGGCCGGGTGTAGCGGCTTTACCGGTGGCGGGCCGGGAAACGATGGCCGCGACGGCCCGAACCCATCGAGGACCGTCACGCCGGCACCGGTCCCAACGACCGGGCCGACGGCGACGCCCGGCCCGCGTATCGCGCCGGGACTCGCGACGACAGGTGTGGTGAACGCGAGCGCGCTCGCCGACGCCCACGAGGCACGCCTCGAAGACGCCTCACTGACGCTCTCACGGACGACGACCTATCGCTACGGAAGCGGCGAGATCGCCCGACGGGAAAGGGTCACGACGCAGGTCGGTGTGGACGGCGAGCGGCTTCGAGTCGTCGAGCACCGACCCCTTCCGACCGCCTCGACCGGTTCGACGACCTCGACGGAAGCAACGACACCGACGGAAGCGCCGGCGGGAGGGGGAAGCGACCGGCGTACCGTGGTTCGGGAGGTGTACTGGTTCGGTTCGAATCGTTCGGTGCGGGCGATCACGTACACGAACGGAACGACGGCCTACCGTAGCGCGTCCCCCAGGAACCTTACCCAGGGCCGGCGCTCGATCGTCATTACCGAGGCGACGCGGATCGCTGCGCTCGCCGGTGGGTTCGAGACGCGCGTCCGACGCACCGGCGAGGAGGACGACCCTCGCTATCGGGTCGTATCGACCGGCGACGCCGATGAGAACGATCGGACGAGGCCTACGGGGTTCGCCTCGGTATCGAGCTTTCGAATGACCGTCACTCCGGCGGGATCGGTCGGCGAGTACCGTCTCGTCCGCCGGCTGACCGTCCAACGCCAAGGGAAGCCGACCGAGATCGTCACACGCGTCCGCTACACCGACGTCGGGACGACGACCGTTTCGCGCCCGTCGTGGTACGACGACGCGCTCCATGAGACGAACGGCGCGCGGGCCGAGAACACGAACACCACGGGGGAGGCGACGACGCGTGCGGCGAACGAGCATGGACGAGTTCGGGAGGTCCACGGAGACGGTTCGCTCGCGTTCCGTGACGCCGACGTTGCTCCGTGCCGAAGGACTTTGCCATCGCGCGGACAAGCCGACGACGATGCGTCGCGTAGCCCTCTCACCGCTGGTTCTCGCCTGTGTGCTCCTCCTCGCGGGCTGTAGCGGCTTCGCGGGCGATGGGGCCGGGGCCGACGGCGGTGCCGGGGTTGAGCCGATGGGCGGAGGAGCCGGCGGCGGGTCGGGAGTGAACGTTACGCCCGCGCCGGTTCCGGCGGTCGAACGGACCGAGAGCGCGCGATCGGTCGCGCCGGGGGTCACGGCTACGGGGGTCTCCGATCCCGATTCGTTGCTCTCGGCTCATCGATCGGCACTCGCCGAAACCGCTTATACCGTTCGCGCGGTCGTGAACGCGACGTATCCGAACGGAACGACCTACTATCGCTCCGCGGCGACGACGCGAGTTACCGAACGAAGGGAGCGCTACTACTACGCCGGCCGGTTCGCTCGCCCCGAGGGATCGGCGAACGCGCTGGTGCGCTACGAGAGCTGGTCGAACGGCCGGGTGATCCTGACCGCCGCGACGAGACGGAACAACGGGACGGCCGCCGCGAACGCGACCGCCGGCGGGGGAGCGGCTGACGACGGGGCGACCGACAGCGCAACGGCCGGTCGGAGTTCGGCGACCAGCGGGAACACGACCTACAGGGCGATCCCGGCCGAGTACGAGCGCAACGCCGGCATCTACGGTCCACCACGCTACGGCGAGCGGATCGAAGTGCCGGTCAGCGTCGCCGAGACCGCCGTTCGCGATCGGACGGATACCGTCGGGGCCACCTACTATTTCGTCTCGCTCACGAGCGTTCGTGATCCGAGCGCGCTCGCTAGCGCTCGCTTTCGGAACGTGCGGAACGCGAGCGGGTGGTTTCTCGTTAGCCCGCAGGGGTTCGTACGTCAGTATCGACTGGTCTTCACGGCAACGACACGGAACGAGAACACCGTCCGCGTCGTCGAGTCGATCGAGTACTCGAACGTCGGATTGACGACCGTAGAACGCCCCTCGTGGTACGACGAGGCGACTAATCGAACGAACGCGACGGCCGGCGCGACGACGAACACGACTACCGAAACGAGTTCGAACACGTCGGCGGTAAACGATCGGGCGGTAGTGAGCCGAACCTATCCGTGTTCCGTACCCAGCTGAAACTCGAATTACCGTCTGCAGTAGCAAGTACGCTCAGCGCGAGCGAGCCGGAGACGAGCGAGCGTTTTTTGTGGAGATTTTTGCTGAGCCCGCAACGAACGACTGCAGGGAGGGAGTAAGGACCTCGTTAAAAAGTCCTATGTCATCCCGCCCATCCCGCCCATCCCGCCCATGCCACCCATACCGCCGGGCGCGCCACCGGGTGCGCCGCCCTCGTCGCCGCCTTCGGTCGACAGATCGCCCGCGGCGATGATGTCGTCGATCTTCAAGACGAGGTTCGCGGCCTCGGCGGCACTGGAGATCGCTTGGGCCTTCGCGTGGGCGGGTTCGACGATGCCGGCCTCGAAGGTGTCCTCGACCTCGCCGGAGAGGACGTCGAGCCCGGCACGCTTCTCACCGTCGTCGTGTGCGGCCCGGAGGTCGACGAGCGTGTCGACCGGATCGAGGCCGGCGTTCTCCGCGAGCACGCGGGGCACGAGTTCGAAGGCGTCGGCGAAGGCTTCTACTGCCAACTGCTCGCGGCCCTCGACGCCGTCGGCGTACCCGCGAAGCCGACGGGCGAGTTCGACCTCGACCGCGCCGCCGCCGGCGAGCACGCGACCGTCGGCGACCGTCTGGGAGACCACGTCGAGCGCGTCGGTGATTCCCCGTTCGAGCTCGTCGACCACGTGGTCGGTCGAACCCCGGAGCAGGAGGGTCACGCCGTGGGACTCCTCGCCCTCGCCTTCGACGTAGAACAGCTCGTCGGCGTCGTCCCGGCGAACCGAGCCGTGCCCGAGATCGTCTTCGCTCGCCGAATCGAGATCCGAAACGATCCGCGCGCCGAGGACCTCGCTCAGGAACTCCATGTCGGATTTCTTCGCCCGGCGCACGGCCAGGATACCCTTCTTCGCGAGGAAGTGCTGGGCGAGGTCGTCGATGCCCTTCTGACAGAACACTACATTGGCGCCGGCGTCTTCGATCCGCTCGACCTTCTCGCGCAGTTGGCTGTCCTCTTGGTCGAGGAAGTCCTGGAGCTGGTCGGGGCTCGACAGCGAGATCTCGGCACTAGCTTCTGCCTCTTCGACCTCGATGGGCTCGCCCAACAGCATGACGGAGGCGTCCTCGACGTCGGTTGGCATATCGTCGTGTACCGGGTCCTTCGAGACCACCGCGCCGTCGAGTAGTTCCGAATCGTCCGCCGAGCCGCCGGTCTGGGTTTCGATGTTCGCGTATTCGAGGTCGACGACGTTCTCGTCGTCGTCGCTCTCGACGGTCACTGCCTGGACCGCCTCGATGATGAGTTCCGCGAGGTGTTCTTTGTTGACCTCCGCGCCCTTGCCGGTCATCGAGGTTTCCGCGACACTCCTGAGAACCTCGGTGTCGTCGGTATCGACGTTCTCGGCGATGTCGTTGGCCTCTTCCCGGGCCTGCTCGGCGGCGAGGGTGAACCCGCGGATGATCGCCGTCGGGTGGATCTCCTGCTCGATGAGGTCCTCGGCGTTTTTGAGCAACTCGCCGGCGAGCGCGACCGCGGTAGTAGTACCGTCGCCGGCCTCGTCCTCCTGGGTTTCTGCGACTTCGACGATCATCTCGGCGGTCGGGTTGTCGATGTCCATCTCCTTGAGGATGGTAACGCCGTCGTTGGTGATGGTGACGTCGCCCATCGAGTCGACGAGCATCTTGTCCATCCCCTTCGGACCCAGAGTGGTGCGGACGGCCTGGGCGACCGCACGGGCGGCGGAGATGTTGTGTTCTTGGGCGTCCTCGTCCTGTACCCGCTGGCTGTCGTCGCCGAGAATGATCATCGGCTGGCTTCGCATTCGCTGGCTCATGGTCAGGGAGTGATTGAATACGCTTCTATATAAAAATGCGTGTTCCGTGCCGCATCCTGGAACGACGATGCTAGTCGGAATCGAGCGTACGAATCGTCGAGACAGCTTTCACGGATCGATCCAGGATGGAACTACGTAGCGATAACACGTGACACGGATCGGCGTTCAACGAGCGTTTATATGTGTTCGTGGCCGGAACCGACACGGTGGGATGCTCGGGTCGATCCGGTTCCGACCGATCGCGATCGCACCGAGGCCGGCGCGTCACGGGATCGACGGTCGGCCGAACACGGCGGTGATGAACTCGGGCCGTGAGGTGACGTACATGAACGTCTTCGTCTACGGGACGCTCACCGATCACGAGCGGGCGGACGAGGTTCTTTCCGAGTACGACTTCCGTGGTAGCGCGCTTCTCGAAGGGTTGCACCGGGTCGATGGCACGTACCCGACGCTCGCACCCGGCGGAAGGGTCGACGGCCGACTGCTCGCCACTGCCGAGATCGACCGGCTGGACCGTTACGAAGGCGTCGAGCGGGGACTGTACGTTCGCCTCGCGGTTCCAATAGCGGACGGATCGACGGCCCCGAACGGCTCCGACACGGTCGCGGTCTACGTCGGCGATCCGACCGCTCTCGGCGCGGACACACGGTGGCCCGGCAGGGGATCGTTCGGCGAGCGCGTCGAGCGATACGTCCGCGAGCACGCGGTGACCGTGAGGTTACACTGACAGTGTGGCGTCGTTGGCGTCAACGTATCGACCGGGATCGGCGAAGCGAGACCGTGGCGACCAACGATACCGCAACGACGAACGTCCGTCGGTCGCCCGTCCGACGGCCGGTTCGAGGCTCTCCCCTCGACCGGTTTCACTTTCGCTCCGCTAGGCGGGCGGTTATTAGGGCCGATCCGCTACGGAGGGATGCGCCACACGCTGTGGCATATCCAACCCCTTTTCCGGTAGCTATTAACCGAGAGCGTAGCCCCTTTGCAGTATGCTCGATCTCGCGGACGTCGAAGCCGCCGCCGAACGCGTCGCCGACGTCTGTCACCGCACCCCGCTGGAGCGCTCACAGACCTTTTCGGATATGGTCGGTGCCGAGGTGTACCTGAAACTCGAACTCTTCCAGCGCACCGGGGCCTTCAAGATCCGCGGGGCGACGAACCGGATCGCGACCCTTTCGCCCGACCAGCGTGATGCGGGCGTCGTAGCGGCGAGCGCCGGCAATCACGCCCAGGGGGTCGCGCTCGCGGCGACCAGGGAAGGCGTCGAGTCGACGATCGTGATGCCCGAACACGCCCCGATCGCCAAGGTCCACGCCACGGAGGGCTACGGTGCCGACGTCGTGCTACACGGCGAGAACTACGACGCGGCCGAGGCATACGCCCACGAACTCGAAACCCGGGAGAACTACACTTACGTCCACGCGTTCGAGGACCCGCAGGTGATGGCCGGCCAGGGAACGATCGGCCTGGAGATCGCCGAGGACCTGCCCGACGTCGATACGGTCGTCGTTCCGATCGGCGGCGGCGGCCTGATCAGCGGCATCGCAACCGCGATCGAGGCGCGAACGGACGCCCGGGTGATCGGCGTCCAGGCCGCGGGCGCGGCCACGGTGCCCCAGTCGCTCGACGCGGGCGAAGTTACTTCCCGGGAGACGGTCGATACGATCGCCGACGGGATCGCGACCCGCCGCGTCGGCGAGGCGACCTTCGCGGTCATCGCCGAACGTGTCGACGAGGTCGTCACGGTGACCGACCCCGAGATCGCCGTTGCGATCACGACCCTTCTAGAGCGACAGAAACTCCTCGCGGAGGGAGCCGGCGTCGTCCCGCTCGCCGCGCTTCTCGAAGGCAAATTCGACTACGAGTCCGGGGAGACGGTTGCGCTCTGTCTGTGTGGGGGGAACATCGACCTCAACGTCTTGACGACCGTGGTTACCCGCGGACTCGTCGAATCGGGCCGATATCTCAGGATCAGGACCACGCTCAAAGACCGGCCGGGAGCGCTCGACGAGCTGGTCGCGGTGCTCGCGGGCGCGCAGGCGAACATCTACGCGATCCGCCACGACCGGACCTCCCGAGACGTCGGGATGACCGCCGCGGAGGTCGAACTCGATCTGGAGACGCGGGGTCGAGCACACGTCGAGGGACTACTGGAAACGCTTCGCGAGCGCGGGTACGCGGTCGACGTACTCGTTTGACGATCGCCCGAGGAACTACAGTTCCCACCGACAGGAACCGGGACGCTCGTACCCTCTCAGTGGCGGGCGTCGACAGAGGGTGAAACATCTAAAGACTTAGGCGGGTCGGCACACAGCACTCGGGCTATGAAGCGGACCATCGAGACGGACGACGCACCGGCGGCGGTTGGCGCGTACAGTCAGGGAGCCAGTAGCGGATCGCTCGTGTTCACTGCAGGGCAGATCCCGCTCACGCCCGCGGGCGAGATGGTCGAGGGATCGATCGGTGCGCAGACCCGCCAGGCGCTCGAGAACGTCGCCGCAGTATTAGAGGCGGAGGGAGCCAGCCTCGACGACGCGCTCAAGGTCACCGTCTACCTCGCCGATATCGACGAGTACGACGGCATGAACGGCGTCTACGAGGACTTCTTCGACGCGGAGCCGCCGGCGAGAAGTGCCTTCGCGGTCGGGGACCTACCGAGGGGGGCGGGCGTCGAAATCGAAGCGATCGCCACTGTATCCGACGGTGAGCGCGGGTCCGGCGGGTCGGCCGACGACTAACCGGGACCGAGCATCGATCTCCCGTGCCAGTAGTGCGTCCGCGAACCAAGGCGAGTTTACTGTGGGGGATCGTCGGCACGATGAGCTTTCTCGTGCTCGTCCAGGGATACGAACTGGTCGGCGACCCGGGGACCGGCTTCGGGGTGAAACTCGGGGTAGCACTGCTCGTAGGAGCGGCGACGACCCTGCTGGCGTACGCGATCGAGGGCCGACTCGGCGGGACGGATGTGGGAGAGGCGGATTCGAGGTAGCGACGAAACGGAACGGGACCGGAACGGAGCCGGAAGGGAGGGAAAGGATTTAATCGCCGAAAGCGGTTACCTCCGTGTGAGCCGGGATGGCCGAGTGGTAAGGCGCACGCCTGGAAAGCGTGTTCCCTCTGGGATCCGGGGTTCAAATCCCCGTCCCGGCGCTCACTATACTCGGTAGTAGCTTCTTTAGCGCACCCGCTGAGGTAGTGAACAATCAGTATGAAAGTAGCACACCTCGATATCGAGATCGGTGATCGGTTTACACTCGATGACCTTAGAGAGGTGTTCGACCGAGGCTCAACGAATCGCGGAATCGAGATCTGTTACGACGAGAGCGGACAAAAGTATATTCGACTCTTTTCGAGCGAAACAGGCCCGTACAACGACGACGTTCGTAGTGGGAAATCCACCTACGTAGGCGAAGGCCGAACCGGGGATCAAGAATTAAAAGGCGGGAATCGCGTCCTCGAACGGTCGATAAAGCCCCGTTGCCGATCTACTTCTTCTGCAAAGCATCAGCGAGCGCCAGGTAGGAGTATCAGGGCCAAGTCGATGTGCTTAGCTATGAGCGCAGGTACGTTCCAAGCGAAGAGCGAGACGTCTACGAGTTCGCTCTACAACGACGAGCAGAGGGACGAGAGCCCGTCGATAGCGATGAACAGGCTACAGACATCACACGACCGGAACGCATCGAGTCAGTTCGGAGTCGAATCGTTCGAAACACACAGGTGTCGAAGTCGCTCAAACGCCGTTATTCGAACACCTGCCAGGTGTGTGGCGACCGACGAGAGCAAAGCGAGAATCGAGGTTACTCGGAAGGTCACCATCTGAAACCGCTCGGTGCGCCGCACAATGGACCCGATATTGAGTCGAACGTGGTCGTTCTCTGCCCGGATCATCACGCTGATTTCGATTACGGGATGATCGGCGTCGATCCGAGCACACTGGTTATCAGACATAAATATGAGCCGCATGTCAGCGGCACGCGGCTGACGATTCGAGAGGACCACGGGCTGGCAGAAGAGTTCTTGAGGTACCACGAGAAGCATATCGCGGCTAACAGCATCGAAAGCCGGTAACTCGGACTATCTGACTGACAGCCGTGTTCGCTACCAAACGAATGCTCAGGGCGCGCCGACGATGACGAACAGGCTCTCGGTATCGCCGTTCCGAAGCTGTCGGGTAGCCTCGGGCGCGACACGGATGCGCGTCGCCCGCGCGCACGTCGACATCGTCTCCCTCGACAGTGATCGTCGCCTCGTCGCGAACGAGCACGTAGACTTCCTCCTGGCCGTCCGCGTGGTCGTGTTCCTTGCCGGTCCAGTCGGGTTCGCAGTCGAGCACGCTCACGCCGAGTCGCTCGGCGTCGAGCGGATCCCGAAGGAAGTGCAACGCGTCGCCGACCGATTCTGTGTCCCGTAGTTGACCTTCGTGTAGGACATGCGGGAGGACTGGACACCCCGGTGCAAGGGTGTATCGCACGGAGCCGTCTCGAAGGACAGTTGCCCGTCCGCTTCGAAGAACCGTCGATGACCGAGCGAACCCGCGCGAACTACGTGTTCGTCGACATCGAAGAACACCTCGGCGAGAACCGACGCGAACTCGACGTCCCATGGGCGGATTTCGTCGGCGACCGCTCGGCCGAACACACCTTCGAGGTACCCGTCGAGACGACGATCGACCCCTACATCGGCGTCCAGGCGTTCGACGTCGACGAGTACGGCCACGAGATCCACGTCAACGGCGAAGCGCTCTCGGGATTCGACCTCCCGCCCGCACAGCGATGGCAGTACTGGATCGACCGGATCACCGGTGCCGCGCTTCACGAGGGCGAAAACACCGTCTCGATCGCGCGCGACACGGAGACCAGTGACGGCTTCGTGATCGGAACGCTCGGCGTCCACTGGAAGGAACCGATCGACTGAACGGATCGGGCAAGTGCTGATCGACGCCCGACGCCTGACGGTCGACGCTCGATGCTCGATAGTCAGTAATCCGAAACGGTTGGCGGTTCGGGACCCCATCGATGCGGGTCGTACCGACGAATCACGCCGGCCCACGACTGGGCTATCGATGTAGCCGAGAGCGAAGCAGCCGGCGCGCGCTTCGAGGTCGCCGGCGTCGGGACCGCAAGCGAACAGTAGCTACCCTCCCCGAGCGAGGCGGGAGTTATCGTTCGTCGAGCGGGACGAACTCCCGGTCTTCCCGACCGATGTACCGGGCACGGGGGCGGATCAAGCGGTTGTCCTCGTACTGTTCGAGGACGTGAGCGACCCAGCCGCCCACCCGCGAGACCGCGAAGATCGGCGTGTAGATGTCGACCGGGATCCCCATCTGGTAGTACGTCGTCGCCGAATAGAAATCGACGTTCGGCGCGAGACCCTTCTCCGAGCCGATGTACTCCTCGATGGCCGTCGAGTAGTCGTACCACTTGGTATCCCCGGCGGCCTCGCCGAGTTCTTCCGATCTCTCGGCGAGGATAACGGCTCGTGGGTCCTTGACGTTGTAGACGCGGTGGCCGAACCCGGGGACCCGTCGACCCTCCTCCAGCGCGTCTTCGACCCACTCGGTGGGCTCTTTGTCGCTTGCGTCGACCTCCTGTAACACTCCCATGACGTCCTGGTTCGCACCCCCGTGGAGCGATCCCGATAGGGTGCCGACCGCGCTCGTAAGCGCACTGTGGAGATCCGCGAGCGTCGAGGCAGTGACCATCGCCGAGAACGTCGAGGCATTGAGACCGTGGTCGGCGTGGATCACGAGCGCCATGTCGAAGGTCTCGGCGACGACCGGATCGGGCTCCTCGTCGTTGAGCATGTAGAGGAAGTTCGCGGCGTGATCGAGGTCCGCGCGCGGGGAGACGGGGTCTTCGCCGTTCCGATAGCGGACGTAGGCAGCGAGCGCCGTCGGCAGTTTCGCGGTAACTCGTCGACCCTTGCGGACGTTAGCGACGAGGTTCTGCGGGTCGGCCTCGTCGGCGGCGTCGGTATCGTACGCCGACAGCGTCGAGATGATCGTTCGGAGTGCACCCATCGGCGCGGCGTCCTGCTGAGCGAGTTCCCGGACGACGCTGAGCTCGCCATCTTCGAGCTGGCGATCGGCCGCCATCGCCTCCCTGAACTGCGCGAGGATCGCCTCGGTCGGGAGCTCGCGGTACCAGAGCAAGTAGAGCACCTCCTCGTAGCTCGCCTCGCGCGCGAGGTCCGTGATGTCGTAGCCCCGATAGACCAGCCGTCCCTCGTCGCCGTCGATATAGCTGAGCTCCGACTCGGTGACCAGGACTCCCTCTAGTCCCTTGTAGATCTCGTCATCGCCCGTCATGCCCCCGCTTTCCGACCTGCCGACAAAAGCATTACCGTTGTGCCGACGGGAGTCGTGGGGTCCGGTGTTTCTACGTAGCGTTACGCAGTGTTCGGCCGGATCGCACCCCCGCTGGATCGCACCCTAGTTACATCGCCCCTCAGTTACGAGTCACAGCGCACGCGGAGGCGGCCGCTCGGCTTCAGCCCTCGCTCGCCGCTCGGTCGAGGTCCGCGCCGACGGCCTCGGCCGCCGAGTCGAACCCGTCGCGTTCGAGCAGTGCCAGGAGTCCTTCGTTGATGTCGCGAGCGACGGCTGGCCCCCGGTAGACGAGCCCGGTATACAGTTGCACGAGGTCGGCTCCCGCCCGGAGCTTCCGGTAGGCGTCCGCGGCAGTGAAGACGCCGCCGACGCCGATCACCGTGACCTCGCTCCGGACGCGCTCGGCGACGAATCTCACTCTCCGGGTCGCGCGCGCCTCGATCGGCTTGCCGGACAGCCCGCCGGTCTCGACGCGATCGGGGCTCCGGAGCGACTCGGGCCGCGCGGTGGTAGTGTTCGTCGCGATCACGCCGTCGAGATCGAACTCCTCGACGATATCGAGGACGTCCTCGACGGCGGGTTCGGTGAGGTCGGGCGAGAGTTTGACCAGCAGGGGATCGGCACCCGCCTCGCGCAGTCCTGCGACGATTCGGCGGAGCGCTTCGGATTTCTGGAGGGCACGCAGTCCGGGCGTGTTCGGACTCGAAACGTTGACGACGAAGAAGCCTCCGCTTTCAGCGACGCGCTCGTAGGAGTACCGATAGTCCGCCGGAGCGTCGGCGGGTGACGCCGACTTGGACTTGCCGATGTTGATTCCCAGAGGGACCTCGACCGTCGTCCGGGCGAGGCGTGCGCCGACCGCATCGGCCCCGTCGTTATTGAAACCCATGCGGTTGATCAGTGCCCGGTCCTCGGGGAGTCTGAACAGACGGGGCCGCGGGTTCCCGGCCTGCCGGTCGGCGGTGACCCCGCCGACCTCAACGAAGCCGAACCCGAGGCTCGCAAGCACACCCGGTATTTCGCCGTTCTTGTCGAAGCCGGCGGCCACCCCGACCGGGTTCGGAAACACCGTTCCCAGCGTTTCGACTCGGAGTCGGGGATCGGTCACCGCGTATCGTGCTCCCAGAACGCTCTCGATCGGCGTTCCGCCGATACGTCGAAGCACCCCGTGGATCGCTCCGTGAGCGGTTTCGGCTGGGAGGCGGAACAAAAGCGGCCTGACCCGCTCGTAGACGGTCATGGGTTCGAGTGTTGGCTCGTCAGTCTCTCTCCTCGTGAATGCGTTCCGCCTTCGCTTCGATCACGGGTCCTGATAGGGCGTTCGCGGAGCGACCGGATCCGGGTGTCCATCAGAACTCGTGCTCGACGCGGTCCTGATCGGCCTTCTGGATAATGATCTTGTCCTCGCGAACCCGCACGAACACGTCGTCGCCGATGTCCATCCCTGCAACGGCCAGTTCGTCCTCGTGGAGGTTGACGTGAACGTTGTGGTACTCGCCGTGGTCGTCCTTCGCCCCGCTGGGACTGAGCTTCTTTTTCCGTACCATCGCGGCGATCTAAGCTCCTTTGTCGATAGCCGATACTTAACCTTCCGGTGTTCGTCCCCGCTACGACCCGCCGATAGCGCGTCGTCGGTCTCTCCTCCCTCGCTCCGTTCCCCTCGCTCGATCGTATCCGCGCGACGGTGTCCGCGCCGACGACACGATCGGCGCGGAACGAAGCGTGCTCGCATCGAGCGGTTCGGCCCGCTCGGCGAGACCTAGTATATAAAGACTTCGCCCGCGGACCCGTCGTTTCGGGGATATATTTATACTGCGCCATGTGTAGACTCCGCACGGAGCATAAAGACCATGGCAAGCGGCGACGACAAACGGAACTTCGCGTTGCGCGAGACGACCGGCGGCGAGACGAGCGTGTTCTCCGGACGCACGCCACGGCAGGCCGCACTCAAAGCCGCCCGCCGGCTCGATCCCGCCGACGGGGAACAGAACGCACAGCGACACGACCTCAGACTCCGGGAGAAGGGAACGCAGAAGGTTCACATCTACGAAGGTTGGGCGTGGAAGCAAGAGGCCCCGAACGACAAGCCCGACTGGATGCCGGGGACGATCACCGAGGCGAACGTCTCGAAACAGGGCATCGAACACCTACAGGAGATCTGAGCCCCCCGACCCTCCACGTTTTGACGAGCAAGGGGAATCTCGAACACGACGGGACGGGGCGTCCCCGAGCCGTGTTCAGTCCTCGCTGCGCCGATCCGGTAGCTCTCGACCTCCGCGTGTGGTCCGGCCCCGTGAGTCGACGACCCGCGTGGAACCGCTTGACAGAGCGGCGTTCGTTCGACGAGTTTAAACGCGTGTCCCCTCTGAATCGTAGTTGTGAACGAACACGAGACGTCATCGACACCGAGTCGGTGGGGACATCGTTCGTTGTCCGACGCCCTTATGAACGTGAGGGTGCTCGGATAGCAATGCACAGCGGGCGTAGGCCCTTGGCCTTCGTCCCGGACCCGACCCGCTCCGATGGGTTTATGACCCCTAACGGTCTACAATGAGGTCCGAAGGAGATGAGGATTTCACCCCTGCGGTCCGCCGTACAGATGAAATCTGATGTGAGCCTCGGTGGTTCGGTGACACCCGATCGGTGTCGCCGAGCACACACCAATAGCTAACCAATGCAACGAAGACGGTGCTCACGTAGGTCGACTGCGTGACCCGCCGCCCCTCCCCTTTCGAGGGGAGACCATTCCGGTTGATCCTGCCGGAGGCCATTGCTATTGGGATCCGATTTATTCATGCGAGTTGCGCGGGTTCAGACCCGCAGCGAACGGCTCCGTAACACGTGGTCAAGCTACCCTGTGGATCGGGACACCCTCGGGAAACTGAGGCTAATCCCGAATAGCGCTTCCGTCCTGGAGCGGAGGAAGCGTCAAAGCTCCGGCGCCACAGGATGTGACTGCGGCCGATTAGGTAGACGGTGGGGTAACGGCCCACCGTGCCGATAATCGGTACGGGTAGTGAGAGCTAGAGCCCGGAGACGGACTCTGAGACAAGAGTCCGGGCCCTACGGGGCGCAGCAGAAGCGAAACCTTTACACTGCACGACAGTGCGATAGGGGGATCCCAAGTGCGAGGGCATACAGTCCTCGCTTTTGCCTACCGTAAGGCGGTAGGCGAATAAGAGCTGGGCAAGACCGGTGCCAGCCGCCGCGGTAATACCGGCAGCTCGAGTGATGGCCGATCTTATTGGGCCTAAAGCGTCCGTAGCCTGCTGGACAGGTCCGTCGGGAAATCCACCCGCTCAACGGGTGGGCGTCCGACGGAAACCAGCCAGCTTGGGACCGAGCGACCCGAGGGGTACGTCCGGGGTAGGAGTGAAATCCCGTAATCCTGGACGGACCACCGGTGGCGAAAGCGCCTCAGGAGAACGGATCCGACGGTGAGGGACGAAAGCCAGGGTCTCGAACCGGATTAGATACCCGGGTAGTCCTAGCCGTAAACGATGCTCGCTAGGTGTGGCACAGGCTACGAGCCTGTGCTGTGCCGTAGGGAAGCCGAGAAGCGAGTCGCCTGGGAAGTACGTCCGCAAGGATGAAACTTAAAGGTGCATGGCCGCCGTCAGCTCGTACCGTGAGGCGTCCTGTTAAGTCAGGCAACGAGCGAGACCCGTGTCCCTAATTGCCAGCAACACCGAGAGGTGGTTGGGTACATTACGGAGACTGCCGCTGCTAAAGCGGAGGAAGGAACGGGCAACGGTAGGTCAGTATGCCCCGAATGTGCCGGGCTACACGCGGGCTACAATGGCCGGGACAGTGGGACGCGACGCCGAGAGGCGAAGCTAATCTCCGAAACCCGGTCGTAGTTCGGATTGCGGGTTGAAACTCACCCGCACGAAGCTGGATTCGGTAGTAATCGCGCCTCAGAAGGGTGCGGTGAATACGTCCCTGCTCCTTGCACACACCGCCCGTCAAAGCACCCGAGTGAGGTCCGGATGAGGCCGGCGCAACGCCGGTCGAATCTGGGCTTCGCAAGGGGGCTTAAGTCGTAACAAGGTAGCCGTAGGGGAATCTGCGGCTGGATCACCTCCTAACGATCGGGATCGGGCCGATGGCCCGACCCACCTTTCGCGGTTGGCGACGGCGTGTGCTCGGTTCGCCGATCGGGCACCTACGAACCATCGAGGCTCCTGTACAGCGCTTCCCGCGTTTGACTCGTCCGTGTGCGGGAAGCATTGGGCCCATAGCTCAGCGGTAGAGTGCCTCCTTTGCAAGGAGGACGCCCTGGGTTCGAATCCCAGTGGGTCCACTCGCACCAGGTCGTCGCGTCGGAATCGCATGCCTTATGTGACTCTCCGCGCTACGATCGGGTCCGAACCGATGCACCACTCCGCGCGAGCGCGAGTGGGAAGGGTCGAGACACGCACCGTCTCGCAACGGGCGTGTGTATGAGGCCGTGTGTACGCGCGATCCAGGCGTCCACTGGACCAGTCCAGTGGGATCCGACAGACGTGGCTACTGTGCCGCCTGGTGAATGGCTCGGCTCGAGTGCCGACGAAGGACGTGCCAAGCTGCGATAAGCCCCGGGGACCCGCATGGAGGGTAAGAACCGGGGATGTCCGAATAGGAATCCTCTCGCAATTGCCTCGCGCAATGGGGAACGCCGGAAACTGAAACATCTCAGTACCGGCAGGAAGAGAAACCGAACGGGATGTCGTTAGTAACCGCGAGTGAACGCGACGGAGTCCAAACCGAAGCTTGCGGGTTATACCGGAAGCAATGTGGTGTTCGGACTGACACTCAGCGCCGAACCTCCAGCGTGAACTCTCCTGGAACGGAGGGCGATACAGGGTGAAAGCCCCGTAACGCGGGAGCGACGGCGTGCGTCAGTACCAGAGTAACGAGGGCTGGAAACCCCTCGTGAACGACCCAGGCATCGACTGGGAAGACTAAACACTACTCGAGACCGATAGCGGACAAGTAGCGTGAGCGAACGCTGAAAAGCACCCTCAGAAGGGAGGTGCAATAGGGCCTGCAATCAGGTGGCGATCGAGCGACGGAGCGTAAAAGGCCCGGTGAGAAACGACCCGAGGGCGACCTCGCAGTAGGAATCACGGGGAGCCGACGTTCCGTCGTACGTTTTGAAAAACGAGCCAGGGAGTGTGTCCGTCCGACGAGTCTAACCGGTGTATCCAGGAAGGCGTAGGGAAACCGATAGGGCCGCAGTACATCCGTACGAGGGCCACCGTGTTCAAGCGCGGGGAGTCGAACGGTCACGACCCGAATCCGGACGATCTACGCGCGGGCAAGGTGAAGCACGGCGAAAGCCGTGTGGAGGCCTGTTAGGGATGGTGTCCTACAATACCCTCCCGTGACCTGCGTGTAGGGGTGAAAGGCCCATCGAGTCCGGCAACAGCTGGTTCCGACCGAAACATGTCGAAGCATGACCTCCGTCGAGGTAGTCCGTGGGGTAGAGCGACCGATTGGAGTGACCGCCCCCGAGAGGGGTCGGCGCTCCTGTCGAACTCCGAACCTACGGACGCTACAGACGCGGGGAGTCCGGTGCGCGGGGTAAGCCCACGTACCGTGAGGGAGACAACCCAGAGTTGGGTTAAGGTCCCCAAGTGTGGACTCAGTGCGACCGAAGGTGGTCTCGAGCCTTAGACAGCCGGGAGGTGAGCTTAGAAGCAGCTACCCGCTAAGAAAAGCGTAACAGCTTACCGGCCGAGGTTCGAGGCGCCGAAAATGATCGGGGCTCAAGTCCACCACCGATACCTGACGACGTGAAAGCGACTCAGTAGGTCGGCGCTCCGTTCGGGTGGAAGCACGGGCGAGAGTTCGTGTGGACCGAGCGGCGACGATAATCCTGGCCAAAGTAGCAGCGATAGTCGGGTGAGAATCTCGACGGCCGAACAGGAAAGGGTTCCTCAGCACTGTTCGTCAACTGAGGGTTAGCCGGTCCTAAGATCAGTCGCAGTTCGAGCTGATCAAACGGGAAATAGGTTAATATTCCTATGCTACCGTACATCGAAAGCCAACGCCTCAGGGTCGACCGAGCCGGGCTCCGCCCGGTCGAAGCGTCAAAGCCCGTGGAAGCCGTAACGGCACGAAGCGGGCGAACGGCGCAACAGGGCAACTCGGTTCAACCTGGGGCCCGTGAAACGGCGAGTACGATATCCGTACCCAGATCCGACACAGGTTCCTGTGGCGGCGAAAGCCAAGGCCTGTCGGGACCAACCGACGTTAGGGAATTCGGCAAATTAGTCCCGTACGTTCGCAATAAGGGATGCCTGCCCCGGAAAGGGGCAGGCCGCAGTGACTCGAACGCTCCGACTGTCTACTAACAACACAGGTGACCGCAAATCCGCAAGGACTCGTACGGTCACTGAATCCTGCCCAGTGCGGGTATCTGAACACCCAGTACAATGGGACGAAGGACCCCAGTGCGGAGTCTGGAGACCCCCAAGGGGAAGCGAAGACCCTATAGAGCTTTACTGCAGGTTGCCGCTGGGACACGGCCGCTGATGTGCAGCATAGGTAGGAGGCGTTACAGAGGTGCTGGCTGCTAGCCAGTCGCCCAGCCATCAGTGAAATACTACCCGTCAGTGGCTGTGACCCTCACTCCGGGAGGAGAACACCGGTAGCCGGGCAGTTTGACTGGGGCGGTACGCGCTCGAAATCCTATCGAGCGCGCCCGAAGGTCGTCTCATCCGGGTCGGAAACCCGGAAAAGAGTGTAAGAGCATAAGACGGCCTGACAGTGTTCTTCCCAACGAGGAACGCTGACACAAACGTGTGGTCTAGCGAACCTATGCGCCCGCCCGATGCGGGCCATAGATGACAGAAAAGCTACCTTAGGGATAACAGAGTCGTCACCCGCAAGAGCACATATCGACCGGGTGGCTTGCTACCTCGATGTCGGTTCCCTCCATCCTGCCCGTGCAACAGCGGGCAAGGGTGAGGTTGTTCGCCTATTAAAGGAGGTCGTGAGCTGGGTTTAGACCGTCGTGAGACAGGTCGGCTGCTATCTATTGGGGGTGTTTGAGGTGCCTGACGGGAACGCCCGTATAGTACGAGAGGAACTACGGACGGTCGCCGCTGGTGTACCGGTTGTCCGCAAGGGCACGTGCCGGGCAGCCACGCGACACGGGCTAAGAGCTGAACGCATCTAAGCTCGAAACCCACCTGAAAAAGAGGCACCGCCCGAGATCACTCGTAGAAGACGAGTCAGATAGACTCGGGGTGTACGCGCCGAGGCAACGAGGCGTTCAGCCCGCGAGCACTAACGATCGAGCCACACACTCATCGCACTTGGATCCCATCGGACGGGTCCAGGCGCTATCTGGATCGCGCGTATGACACGGCCGAACGGCCACTTGCGAGACCTGCGCCCACCGATCGACGGCGCGGTTTCCGTTCGTCGCAACGGAACCGTCGTGGTTCGAATCCGCGGATCGGCGTGGCGGCCAAAGCGGCGGGGTCACTCCCGTACCCATCCCGAACACGGCAGATAAGCCCGCCAGCGTTCCGGCGAGTACTG
>PXQR01000012.1:0-11406 GCA_003021235.1 Halobacteriales archaeon QH_6_64_20
CGACGTAGCGGTGGCCGGCCTCGAGTTCGGTCCCTGGGCCGGCGGTCCGATGGCCATTGGCGTCCGAGACGATCAGACTGCCCTCGGGGAGGCGGATCGATTCCAGGCGTTTACCTGCGGCGGGGGCGTCGGGGGCGACCTCGATTTCGAGCACGTCGAGCGCGCCGACGCTTTCCTCGATCGAGCGGACCTCGCTGCCGACGATCGCGTTCACCGTGAGCCGCGACCCCGCCGCCTCGGGAAATACCACCCGATCGACGAACTCGTCATACCGCTCCTCGGGGTCGGCCGTCCGGAGAACGGTTCTGGCGTCCGGGGCGAGGCGTTCGGCGAGCAGACAGACCGCGAGGTTCGTCGCCGGGGTGTTCGTCAGCGCCGCGATCACGTCCGCGCGCTCGGGGTTGGTCTGGGCGAGTACCGACGGTCGGGTGGCGTCGCCCTCGATAACGGTCGCGAGGTACTCGTCGGCGAGGCGCGTCGAGCGGTCACTGCGGCGCTCGATAACGACGACCTCGTGGCCGCGATCGGCGAGCGAACGCGTTACCTGTAGACCGACCCGCCCGCTCCCGACGACCACTACTCGGAGGCTACCGGTCGCGCTCATGAATCAGGTCCCATGGCCACGCGTAATCACCTTTCGCCCTCGTCGGCCTGCCGGCTCGTTCCCTCGGGATCGGTGGTCGTTCGGTCGGTGCCAGCCGGTTCGGCATCCGACGGGTCGGTGCTCGACGGTTCGGCACGTTCCTTCCGGCGTTCGAGAAGCAAGTAGACCCCGCCGCCGATAACGAGCCAGCCGATCGCGATCGCCCACGTCCGTGGCGAGATAAAGAGCCCGAGAAGGAGGTTGAGGACGATGCCGAGGATCGGCGGGATCGGGTAGTAGGGAATCGAGAAGGGCCGAAGCAGGTTCGGCTGACGCCGACGTAATCGAATGACGCTCAGGTTGACGACGATGAAGCCGAGCAGGGAAAACAGGCTCGCGAGGTTTCCTACGGTCCTGATGGGAACGACGAGCACCGAGAGCAACATGAGTGCGGCGCTTGCGAGCACGGCGACGAAGGGCGTACCGTATCGGGGGTGGAGCTGGCCGAGCCGGCGGGGGAGTTGGCGTTCCCGGCCCATCGCGAAGGCGATCCGACTGGAGCCGATCACGACCGCATTGAGCGCGCTGATCGTCGAGAACACGGCTCCAAAAGCGATGAGCGCCGCGCCGGTTCCCAAAAGCGGGATCGCCGGCATGAACCCTCCAGCGGCCCGAGCGATCGCGGTCTCGCCCGCCGCGCCCAACTGGTCGGCCCCCAGCGTGCCGATCGCAACGAACACGACGAGCAGGTAGATCACGATCGTGACCGCGAGGCTCGCGAAGATCGCCCGTGGAATGTTCTTGCGGGGGTTCTCGACCTCCTCGGTTACTGTGGCGATGAGGTCGTATCCCTGAAACGCAATGAACGTCAGCCCCATTGCGGGCAATACCGAGACCGCGCCCTCGGCGGGAAACAGGGGGGTGAACTCGGTGGCGCTGACTGCCGCGAATCCAAAGGCGACGAACACGAACAGGATAACGATCTTGATCAGCGTGACGATCGTTTCCGCGCCGCCGGCGGCCTCGGTCGAGAGTGCGTTGAGCGCGACGAAGGCGGCCACGGCGAGTAGCGCATAGAGCACGGTGAACTCGGGCAGACTCGGGAGGTAGATGTGGACGAACTCGATGAAGTTAGACGAAAAGCCAAGCGCATAGAGCGCGCCGGCGGCCATGTAGGTGAACCACCGGGTCCAGCCCATGACGAACGCGATCGGCGCGGAAAACGCCTCGCGGACGTAGGCGTAGCCGCCGCCGTTGCGGGGGATCGCGGCGGCGAGTTCGGCGTACGAAAGCGCGGTGAAGGCCGTGACGCCGCCGTTGAGCGCGAAGGCGATCAGTGCCCCTGGTCCGGCGGTTTCGGCGGCCAATCCCGTGAGAACGAAGATGCCGGCACCGATCATCGCGCCGATACCGACCATCGTCGCGTCGAGCAGGCCCAAACTAGCCGTCGGGGAGCGTTCGCCCGCCCCGCTCATTCGCCGCCGTCCTCGTTTCGATACGAACAGCGGCGACGGCGCGTGTGATGAAACCGCATCGATGATACCCACACGGGGCGCGGATATAACCGTGCGGGACGGGCGCGACTCGATCGGGCAAGGACGGCTTCTTAGTGGTCCGACGTGATACGCCGATACTGATGGCAGCACACGACCACGACTACGACTACGACTACGAGTCCTGGAGCGACGAGCAGGCAACGACCACAGTGACGGTCGACGGCCACGATCTGGAGATGGCCTACTACGACAGCGCCGAGAACGGCGACGGCGGCGATAGCGACGGCGATCCCGTACTCCTCTTGCATGGCATTCCGACGAACTCGTTTCTCTGGCGGCAGGTCGCGCCGCCGCTCGCCGACGACCGGCGGGTAATCGTCCCCGACCTGGTGGGGTATGGCAATTCGGCCAGCCACGACGGGTTCGACCGCTCGATCCGCGCGCAAAAACAAGCGATCGGGGACCTCGTCGAGGAACTCGGCCTCGATACGGTCTCGTTCGTCTCTCACGACATCGGGAGCGGGGTCGCGCTCCGATACGCCGCGCACGAACCGGACCGGGTAGGGAAACTCGTCGTCTCGAACGGGACGTGTTACGACTCCTGGCCGGTCGACTTCGTTACGAACCTAGGACTGCCGAGCACGGCAGAGATGGACCGAGAGGAGTTCGAAGAGACCGTCAGCTCCGCCTTCAGCCAGGGGACCTACGAGGAGGCCGATCGGGAGTTCGTCTCCGGGATGACGACGCCGTGGTTGCGCGAGGGGGGCAGACGGGCGCTCGCGCGCGCGGCCGTCTCGACGAACACCAATCACACGACCGAGATCGAGTACGAGGACATCGACGCCGACCTGCTGTGTCTCTGGGGCGCGGATGACTCGTTCCAGCCGATCGAGTACGGCGAGCGACTGGCCGACGACCTCAACGGCGAGATCGTTCGGCTGGACGAGGCCTATCATTGGGTCGTCGAGGACCGGACCGAGGCCTACCGCGAGGAACTCGAAGCGTTCCTACTCAACGACTGAGAGCGAAGCGGCCGGCGACCGGGCGGTAAACGGCAGGGAGCGAACGGTGGCGGTTTCGGTCCCCCGGTGGAACGAGCCGTCGTTACCGATAGTCCGACAGGTCAGATTGCCAACGAGGTTATGTGCGAGCGAGACCGTGATCGCAACTAGCCGGTCCCAGCCGGCGGTGACAGCATGGCAGAACACGACAGGCGAACGGCGAGCAGCGGGCGAAACGCCGAGAACACGGACAGGAACGGCGAGGTCGAGGGAACGAGCAGTTACGGGATCTCGATCACGCTGATCGGCGGCGTGTTGCTCGCGCTCTCGTATTACGCCGTAATGGCCTTTCGAAGCGGGCAGATATCGGACTTCTCGCTCCCGGAGCCGTTTTACCTGCTGGCAGTGGCCTTCCTGTTCGTGATCGAACTGCTGAAGAGCCGTCACAAGGGACTGATCGCGCTCGTGCGTGCGGGGCTGTTCGCCGCGGTCTTCGGCGTGCTCGTCGTGCTCGGGATCGAGGGAGTGATCTATCTCGTCGGAGCTCCTGAAGCCGCGCTCGCAGGCTATGCCGGCGTCACCGTTCTCTCGGTGACGCTCGTCGTCGCCGCGCTCGGGTATTTCACCTATCTATCGGCGATCGGGTTCGATCGGCGCAAGCGAGTTCGCGACTGAGACGGCGAACACGAACGATCGATCAGGGAGCGAGGTAGCAAAGCCGATGACCGGAGACCGGCCGAGAACGTACCGGGGAGTTCATTGAACCGTCCTCGTTATGAGGTGTATGGACGATTCGCTTATCGACGACGATACCCTCTCGATCGCCCGCAAATCCGTACTCCCGGGCGAGGGCTTTTTCTATCCCAACTCGTTCGACGAGGAACGCGCGGATCGGGAAGCCGCGGCCGCGCTCGCGGGTGCCGGGACCGTCGTCGTCGCGGACCCGGACGCCGACGGACTGGGCTGTGTGGCACTGATCGAGGTCGCGTTCGGCGGCGATGGCGGCGATGGCGACGACGTGGCCCTCATCGGAGCCGGACCCTACGACCTGCCGGAGGCGCTCGGGCGCGTCGGCGCGTACGCCGACCCCGGCGTGCAGGTGTTCGTCTGTGACCTGTGTCCCGACGACGAGTCGGAGTTAGTGGCTCTACGTCGACTCGCCGAGAGTGGCGAAGTCCGGTGGTTCGACCATCACCAGTGGGACGACGACGTCGCCCGGTCGGTGCGGGCGGCCGGCGTCGACCTCGTCGTCGGCGATTCGGAGGAGGAGTGTTCGACGGACGTGGCGCTTCGCTCGCTCGATTTCGACTTCGACGAGCGGTATCGGGACCTGGCGGCGGTCACGCGCGATCACGACCTGTGGTTGCGCGAGGACCCGCGTAGCGACGACCTCGCGGATTTCGCCTACTGGGCCGACGCCGCCGAATACGTCGAAACGGTAACCGAACACGGCCCGGACCTCCCCGACGAGGTAGAGGAGTACCTCGCCGAGCGACGGATCGAAAAGGACGCACTGATCGAGCGCGCGATCGATCGCGCCGAGGTCACCGAGATCGGGCCGTGGACAGTGGGCGTGACCTACGGCCGGTGTTCACAGAACGAGGTCGCACAAACCCTGCGCGAAGGGGGCACCGACGCGTCGGTGATCGTCAAGCCCGCCGGCAGTGCGAGCATCCGCGGTTCGGAGGCCTTCGAGCGGTGTCACGAGGTCGCCCGACAGGTGAACGGGGGTGGCCACCCGAAGGCGGCGGGCTGTAAACCCGCGATCTACGACGACATGCTCGATTACGCCCACCACTGGAGCACGCAGGGCGCGGTGGCGAAACGAGTTATCCTCGCCGCGTTCGAGCGACTGGTCGAAATCGAAAGAGAAGCGGACGAAACGCGCTGACTCGTCGCGTTCACGCGTCAGTCGTCGCTGGTCGGGAGCACCGTTACGGGACGTAGCGAGTACGACCGTTTTTATCGTATCCGCTCGTACGGACACCTATCGATGTCGTTCAGCGAGGAGTGGCACGCTCTCATCGAGCAATGTGAGGAGCTCCCAGAAGGGGCCACCCTTATCACACCGCTTTCGGGAAAGCGATTCGACGTCACCGACGTACAGGAACACCGTATCGTCATCGAATTCCAGGACTCCGAGGACGCCGAACCGCTCCAGCGCGGACAGTTCGAAGCACTATCGACCCGAGTCAGCGAGACGCTGTATGGCTTCGACCTGGACGATCTCCCGCCGGACGCCGAGCCGTACGCCGCGGTGCTCAGTCTCCATCCCCGATACGAGATCGATGGGGACGAAGGAATCATCGTGCGAACGGACGAGTCCACCACGACGCAAGTACTCGAAGGTGAATCCACGGACGAGGAACCGGAGCGGAGCGAACCGGACGTCGCGGTCTACTCGGACGCACTGTTATTGATCGACGCGCTCGAACGCCACGATCCGACGACCATCGGCGACGTAGAGACACCGGCACTGATCAACCTCTATACGTTGCTGTCGGACGTTCAACGCGACGCGAACGAACTCCGACAGGAGGTCGGGAGCGTCCTTCTCGATCGGATGCATCACGACCAACCGGTTCACGGCCAGTTCGGGTCGGCCCAACGCGTGACGAGGCGGCGACGCACGCTCAAGGACGACGAGGAAGTACTCGACGTATTACACGACGCCGGAATCCCTCGCGAGCGGGTGCTGGGCGTCGATGCCGACAAGGTCGACGACGCACTCGCCGTAACGGAACTGTCCGAATCGGCCGTCTACGAGATCGACGAGCGCGAGTACGTCCGGAAGGCGGAGGTCGACGAGGAAGTCAAGCGGACTCGCCTCCAGGGGCTCAAGGACCGATTGGCGACGAGCGAGGACCCGGAGGTAGCGTCGTTGCGTGGTGAGATAGAGGAACTCGAAGACCGTATCGAGGAATTGACCGGGTTTGATTCCGCTCAGCAGTACTACACGCAGTCCTGATTGAGCGCGGAAACCGGACCGTTCATTGGGTATCACCCGACTCTTCCATCGCGTCGAGCAGTGCGGAGCGCAGTCGGTCACCCGGTGGAAGCATCCGTGATTCCGCATCGTCGATCGCCCGCTCGATGTGTTCTCGCTTCTTACCGGAGTGGTCCGACGCTAACGACTCCAGGCGGGATTTCAGGCTGTGGAGTTCGTCCTCCTGCCCGGACAGATCGTACACGAGACAGAGCTCCTTGATCGCTCTCTCGGCTGCCAATCGGACCCGGCCATCGTCGTCCTGGATCGCTTCTACGAGGAAATCCCGCAGTCGGCTTCGGGACGCGCGTTCGTCCTCACGCGTCAGGTCACCAGGGAAGGGATCTTCGCCTTCGGACGTCCCGACCGATCGTAACTCCATCCGGGGATGGAGTTCGTGCAGGAATCTGACGATCGACTGTCGCTGATACCCGTCTTCGTCCCGGTAGAGGGCAGTGCAAGCGTCGAAACACTCCTCGAAGATTCGGAGCTGCTCTTCGGCGTCCATGTCATTGGCCTCATCGATGGCTGCGTTGACACGATCGGCATCGCCCGAACCGAGCGCCTCGACGAACGTATCCGGAGTGTGTTGCATGGGATTAGCTCGGTCGGTGTTCTTTGTAACTCTTAGCGGACGAATCCGGTCCACCGTCGATCCGATCGACCTCCACTGTGTGAACAGCCAACTCGGGACGGTCAATCGACCGGACAGAAGGTAATCATCATTCGTTTGCGACCCAGCGATCGGAGTAGGCTGTCCCGCAGGTACACACCGCATACGCGTGGATCACGTCGCCCTCGGCGTAGATCCCGCCGACCTCCTCGTTACGCTCCTCGGCGAAGGCGAAGACGTACTGGAGCGCGTGAGTCCCCTCGGAGGTCCCAGGATCGGGGACGTCGGATCGGTCGGCCGACTCCGTGTTCGGGTTAGATCCTGGGTCCGGTTCGGCGGCGGCCGCGGCCGGACACGCTCCGGCCACCTCCGGATCGAGATCGATTTCGCCCTCGGTATCCATCGCCGCGCTCGCGAGATCCATCGCCTCGGTGCCCGTGGCTCGGTTCACCACCCGGCGGCCGCGTTCGGCGTCAAGCACGAGGACGATTCCCCCGTTGACCCGCTGGCCGTGCTCGGCGAGCGTCTCGATCCCCGAGACCGCTCGATCGGCGAGGTAGACGAACACGTCGTCGGGGCGCTCGCCGGCGAGAAAGGCCTCCCGAGAACCGTCGGTCATGGCCGTGCTCTCGACGCCGATCGGCAAAAGGAGGGCGATCCGAGGACAGGGAGGCGAACCGCAGGGGTTGTTTCGATTACTTACCCGAAGAATACATTTATGATAGACGGAAACGATGTGGGTATCGTCAATGGCCCCAGGACCGATTCAGCCGCTCGGGAAGAAATACAGCGCCGAGATCCTCATGGCGACGGCCGAACCACGCTCGGCAGGGGAGTTGAGCGAACGCCTCGACATCCCGATCGCGACGAGCTACCGGCGGATCGACGAGCTCCGCGACGCGGGATTGTTGACGCTCTGTGACCGGGTTCAGTCATCGGGCGGCCGGCGGACGAGGATCTACCGGCGCGACGTCAACGGTATCAGGATCGAGTTCGCCGACGGCGAGGTCGAGGTATCGCTCGAAGACCGTCGCCCGGCGACCGGGGAAGCCAACGAGGACCGGACGGCCTACACCGACTGAGCGTTATTACGTTCGATTGCAAGTCTAATACTTTCACTATCAGTTCGAACCCAGTGTGGGACAGGTTGGACATCGAGGCGGTGCCCGGGCCATGGAACGAACTGCCGTTTTCAAGCAAGAAGACAGAGATCAGGTCGGTAGCGATGCGCTCATTATGTCGTCGCGATGGTTCTCGTCGCGGCGATCTCACGCGGCGGATGGACGGAGATAGCGGTGTAGCGGTGATGGACGAGATCGCCACCTCGTTCGACCGGATGATCCGATCGTGCGACGACACCGTAGAAGAGGTCCAGGGGTTCGCCATGGTCATCGACGAATCCGCGGCCGAGACTATGTCCAGTGTTGAGGCGATTCGGAGCGCCAGCGAGGAGGTCGGCGACTCGACCCAACAGATATCGGCGGGCACGAGCGATCACGAGAGCATCCAGAATCTAGCGGGCGAGATAAGTAACCTCTCGGCGACCGTCGAGGAGGTCACCGCCTCCGCCGAAGAACAGACGGCAGCGCTCACGCAGGTCACCGACACCACGGAGGAACGATCGGAGCGCGCCGACTAATTGAGCGAGTTGGTCGGACAGTTCGAGGTATCCGACTCGGGGACGATGATGAACCACGACCGGAATCGGAGCGCGAGATCGGGCGAGGGACTCGCCGGAGCTATCGGAGGCGACGACTGATCAACGATCGACGCCGAGCGTGGCGGGACACGCCGGAGCGCACCGACCGCACCATCGGAGAGAACCGGACGAGGGAGACGCCGGGCGGACGCTCGCCACACCGCTCTCGTGGCGAACGATGAATCACGGGTCGCGATCCATCGAGTCGGCGGTCGTTCTTTCCACTATATTCTAAATAATCAAAACTTATTACCCTCGGTTAATAGTATATTACCATCGGCCGTCGGCAGTGCAAGCGCGAGGTGGCACACGACACGCGACCGGAGACGACGAACCATGATCGAAGGTACCGAACACGACGAACGGATCGATCGGTTGTTGGACGAGTTGGCAGCCTATGGAGTGATCGACGTCGGAGCGAAGGGTACGACCGAAACCGAAGCCGAAGCCGGCGTCGAGCGCAATGGGTCGAGTACGGCCGCTGCGCCCTCGGACACATCAGACGCACTGAGCGGAGCGGACACGCCGAACGAGACGGGCACGACGGACACGACGGCGGGCGTCGAGTCGGTGTTCGCCGGATCGGGGGAGGAGTTCCGGTTCGACGACGCGATGATCAAGGAGAACCTCGAAGCGATCCTCCTGGGATTGATCTCGGTTCGCGACGGCGCGCACGGAAAGCGGCTCATGGGCGATCTGGCGGACGTCTTCGGCGCGCAGTTGAGTCCCGGGACGGTCTACCCTCGACTGCACGACCTCGAAGCCGCAGGAGTGCTCCAGGTACACGAACTCGTCCGCACCAAGGAGTACACGATCGCCGACGAGGAGCGCGCTCGAAAGCGGATGAAACGCGCGATGGGCCAACACCTCGCGCTCGGCGCGGTGTTTCGCTCCGCGCTCGAACACGTCGGTTCGATGTCCTCGAATCGAGGGTAACACCGGGTCGAAAGGGGGGCTCCGGTCGAGAGGCGATCTGTCCGAAGCGATTCGTTCGAAGCGGGAACGGGCGTCACGGGGAGTTACATCACCGAAGAGCCGCGCCGCGTGAAGTCGGTTCGTCGACGGAACGGACGGGAAACCGGCGCTCGTCGCAGTGAATAGACGGTGAGCGGGACGAGAGGTCAGCGATCGTCGTCGAGCGACCGAGCGATTCCCTGAAGGCTCTCGCTCGGGGGGGCCGTGGCCTCGTAGACGGTTCGTTCGCCGGGCGCACGCAGGCCGTAGGCGTGGCCGGGGACGATAACGTCGAAACACACCGACCGTCCGAAGTCGAGTTCCCGCGAACTCAGCCATTCGGTGAGGCGATCGATACCCTCTCCTGGTTCGCGGGCGAGCCGGGGGTTGTCGTAGGCACCGCGGATCTCGGGGTCGTTCCCGAAGGTCGCCTCGATACGGGCGTGGTAGATGGCTCCGTCGAGGGTAAGGCGGATCACCTCGCCGATCGGGAGGTCGGCGTCGATGCCCGCGAGATCGAGGCGCGGGCGATCCATCCGGCCGCGGCGCTCCAGCTCTATTCTATGAGTTTCGATCGAGGGGTGGTCGCTCGGGAGTCGGTCGGGCACGATCGGGGGGTCGTCGAACGGTCCTTCTCGGTCATTCAGTCGGTTCAGTCGGTTCGATCGGTGCGATGGGGTCGGATCGGTCGAGGGAGTCGGGAAGAGGGAGTTCTCACGCCGTTATTCGGCCTCGTCCCCGGTGTCGTCGCCGAGCAGGTCGTCGATGCGAACCGTGATCCGGCGGCGCTCGCCGTCCCTCGTGGGATCGAATCCGGTGCCACCGTCGAGTAGTAGTGCCTTGAGATCGGGGCCGGCGACGTCGCCGCGCATCGGGCGACCGGCGTCGTCCGACCCCCCCGTTACTTCGAGGGTATACCCCGAGAGGCCTACGGCTCCGCCGTCGACCTCCTCGCCGATGTCTCGACCGAGAAAGCGGTTTGCGTCCTGTCCCTCGACGTCGAACTGGTAGGTGTGGCCGTCGTCGGGATCGGCGACGGCGACCTGAAATTCGGCCATACTGGGCGAGAGCGGACGGGGACGCAAAAGCGTGCTGAAACGGCGTGCCGGTCGGAGTCGGAGGAAACGGTTGCTCCGAGTCGACGTCCGATCGACGGTCGTTCTCGGTCCGGTCGACGGAACGAACACGAGCGAACGAAACGTGAGCGCCACGACTCGACGGACCCATACACCTCCGTACCCTTTCGAAGAGCAATGAACCTCCAGTTTCTCGGCGGCGCGCGCGAGGTCGGCCGAAGCGCGATCCTCGTCGACGACTCGTTGCTACTCGATTACGGACTGCTGACCGGGACGCCGCCGCGGTACCCGGTGGGTGATGTGAGCCCCGACGCGGTGGTAGTCTCACACGGCCACCTCGATCACGTCGGGGCCGTGCCCGCACTGCTCTCGGGGACCGATCGCCCCGAGATCCACTGGACGCCGCCGACCGCGGAACTCGCAAGCACGCTCGCACGCGATACGCTCAAGCTTCACGGGGGGACGCCACAGTGTCCGTTCACCGAAGCCGAAGTGACCCGTATCACCGAACACTCATGTCCGCACGGCTATCGCGAGCCCTTCGATGCCGCTGGGTACGAGGTGACGTTTTACAACGCCGGACACATCCCGGGGAGCGCACACGTCCTTGTCGACGACGGCGACACGCGCCTGCTCTACACCGGTGATTTCCACGTCGACGAACCGGTAGGCGAACGGAACGCCGAGGACGGAGACAACGAGGGGAACACGGAGAGCAGCGGTGAGAAGCGAGCGGACGGATACACCCGAAAGGCCGGCACGATCGAAGCGGAACGATCGGTAGGCGGCCAGCGCCTCGTCGCGGGGAGCACCGCCCGGCCGGACGCCGACGCTCTCGTGATCGAGAGCACGTATTCCGACGTTACTCATGAACCCCGAGCGGAGATCGAACGGCGGTTCGCAGAAAGCGTCAGGGCCACCCTCTGGGAGGGCGGCACGGTCGTGATCCCGGCCTTCGCGATCGGGCGCACCCAGGAGATGATGTTGGTCTGTGATGC
>PXQR01000012.1:11450-51790 GCA_003021235.1 Halobacteriales archaeon QH_6_64_20
GACGGCCAGCGAAAGCGCATCGCGGGGGACAACACCGCGATCGTCACTACCAGTGGGATGCTCTCGGGCGGACCGGCGATGACCTACATCCCCGAGATCAGGGGCCATCCGGTGAACAAGATCTGCCTGACGGGCTATCAGGTCGCGGGGACGCCCGGCCGCGAGTTGCTCGACACCGGGCGCGCGGAGATCGACGGCGGGGTGATCCCCGTAAGCGCGCGGGTCGAACAGTACGATTTCTCCGCCCACGTCGATCGGGGCGGACTGATCGACTTCCTCGGCCACTACGAGAACGCCGAGGTGCTCGTGAACCACGGGGACCGGTGTGTGGCCTTCGCCGAGGAATTGAGGGAGGACGGCTACGATGCGAGTGCACCTGATCTCGGCGACACGGTCACGGTCTGACTCCGTTTGACTCGGATCGAGCGGTTGTGCGACGACGACGCACGAGCAACGGGGTGCTTTTTGCTCGTGCTTACCCTGATAGGGATATGAGCAACGAGCGGGGCGGGACCGAACCGCCGGCTGACCGACGATCGCCGGTCGGTACCCCGGTGATCCGCGGCGACCCATCGCTGACCGGCGAGTACGCACAGCGGGCGACGCAGTTCGACCCCGAGGACCCCGAGAGCCTCGCGCTCGCCGCCGACACGGTACGTCGGTTCGCCGGGGGCTCCGAGGACTCCGGAGATTCCGAGAGCTCCGGGGACTCCGGGGACTCCGGGAACACCGATACCGTCTACATGCTCGAAGGCGCGGCGGCGTGTGCGGCGCTCGTGCGCGGCGAAGGCTCGTATAAGGCGGCGGCCGAGCGCGCCGGCGATGGCGTAACGGTATCGTTCATCCGCAAGTGGGCGCGCGTCCACGACCTGCCCCGATCGATCCGCCGGCACGTCGCGATGGGGGCCATCGCGCCGACCGCCGCGAAACACATCGCCCGTGTCGCCGGCGAGGGGCGCTTTTCGCTCGCGTGGGCCGTTCTCGATAACGACCTGACGGTACGGGAGGTACGCGCAGCGGCGAGCGCGATCAACGACGGCACGCCCGTCGAACGAGCGCTCCGAGCTCATGGGGTCGTCCCCGGCGAACTCCCGGTGTCGCTTCCTCCCGGGGTCTACCGCGAACTCAGACGCCGGGCATCGCTCGACGGCGTCGAACCCGGCGAGGTGATCGCGGAAGCCCTCGAAGCACATCTGGATGGGAAACCTCCGCTGCCACAGCAATGACGAAACAGCGAACCGGTGGGGCGACGAAGCGACGAAGCCGCGGGACGATGGAGCGAGAACGACCGAACGACGGGGCCGCGACGTCGGGCGGATCGTAAGCGTTTACCGCCGGGCGACGCTGGTATGATCGAGGGCTGGTAGCTCAGTTAGGCAGAGCGTCTGGCTTTTAACGCGACCGCTCGTTCGACTCGGGCGGTCGCGGAAGAGACCAGACGGTCGGGGGTTCGAATCCCTCCCAGCCCGTATAATGAACCGCCGAGTGATAGCGAGGCGGTGAGTGGACCGGCTAGAGGATTCGAATCAGGGAGTAGGAGGTGAGGGAGCCTTGGCGAGCGAACGGGAACGACCGTGGTTCGAATCCCTCCCAGCCCGCTTTTCCCGTCATTCCGACGAGGAAAACCACGGTAGCTGTGCTATCGTGTTCGAGTTCTCGGAGGCTACGACGGCGTGACTACGGATGAACCACCACGACAGCAGTGTGAGGAACGCTTGACGCGATGTTCCGGGGAACCGCGCTGGCTCCGGTGGGTACGCTGGTATGGACAGCGAGAAGGAGGCGGCGCTTCGAGGTCCGGTTCCGGGCTCTTTCAGCCGCGTACCGGGAGGTACGCCATCCCGATCATCGAACCCGCCGTCAACCCCGAGAGGATGACGATCCCCCAGAGGCTCGCTTTCGCGTTGTTCGCCGCCGCGTACTGTGTGCCGACGAGTAGATACGCCGCGATCGTAATGGCGAGGAAGAAGACGGCGTATATCGCCGCAGCCCGTCGTTGCATACGTTGTAGGTCGCTCGTCGGCTCTATAACGGTTGCTCTTCGGATTCCCGGGTAGCGATCGCTCTCCGGAGCGCCGCTTCGGTCACTCTCGCGAGCAGGTGTTGACGCCGAACAGAGCGTTCATCCCACACCAGCCGACGACCGCGTTGAACAACAGTCCCGAACTCGCGAGCGCCGCGCCGGTCGCAAGTGCCCACCGGCCGGCGAGCACCGCGACGAGGGTCACGACGAGGAGACCGACGCCGCCGACGGCGCGGGCGATCCGGTCGGTCCCGCCGACGTTCCGTTCGAAGGCCATACCCCGCCGGATAAACCGTTGCTCGTGAACACGCCGGCGAACCGATGACGTTGCGCTCGCGGGACTTCGAGTTTCACAGCGTGAGCGCCTGACGACCGATCGACCGTTCCCGTGCGGGACGCCGGTACGCCGACCGATCGATCCGACGTTCGGGTGACGAACTTCGTACCGTTTCTAGTCGAAACGAAGAGGTTGTGTGAGTTATACGAAGTTCTAAATCAATCCTTGAGCGACCAGAATTCGCCGTGTGCTTCGACCGCGTCCTCGATCCACTTGGAAGCCGGGGGGCGGTACTCCGCTAAGAGATCGAACGGGTCCCGCGCGTCGGTCTCGATGCCCGTCGCGCCACAGAGGACGCCGAGGGTATCGTACGCGAGCGAGGAGATCCCGTAGCCATCCTCCTGGACGAGCGCCAGCCCCGCGTCGCTCCGAGCGGCGATCTCCCGTACGCGTCGGCCGAGGTCGCGAAAACCGGCCATGGTCACGAGATTACGACCGTTGGGATCGACCTGTCCAGGGTCCTGACCGGCCGACACTAACAGGCAATCGGGGTCGAACTCGGTGACTACGGGCTTGACTACCCGTTCGAAGGCTTCCGTGTACCCGCCGTCGCCGGTTCCGGGGGGTTAAAGGAACGTTCACCGTATAGCCTTCACCCGTACCGTCGCCGACCTCGGTGAGGGAAGTTCTCCTGGGGATGGTTGGGACCCCACGCGCCGTAGTCGTTGTGCAGGCTCACTGCCAACACGTCGTCGCGATCGTAGAAACACTCCTGGGTGCCATTAGCAGGGTGGACGTCCCAGTCGACGATCGCCACCCGTCGGGCTCGGCCGATAGCGATGAGGCCGGCCGCGGCGACGGCGACGTTGTTCACGTAACAGTATCCGTCCGCCTGGGCGGGCTGGGCGTGGTGGCCGCTCGGCCTCACGAGTGCGTAGGGCACCTCTCCCAGACCGTACTCGTGAGCGTGTCGCGCCGCTTCGATGGCCGCGCCGGCGGCGTGTTCCGCGGCGTCGTAGGTTCGCTCGGAGACCGCGGTCGTGGCGATGAGCCGGCCGCCGCCCTGCGCGGCGAGATCTCGCAGGGAGTCGAGGTACGCCGGGTCGTGGACGCGTTCGAGTTGATCGCGGGAAGCGGGCGTTACCGACCGCCAGGTCGTGTGGTCGGCGAGTTCACGTTCGATCATCCAGCGGATGTTTTCGATCCGTTCGGGCCGGTCCGGGCGAGGTTCGGAGACAGCGAGCCGGTCGTCCGGCGGGCGATCGAACGCGCCGTCGGGAGGGCGGTGTTCGAGGAAGACCGGATCGTAAAAGACCGATAGCGTGCTCGGATCGGAACCCGTGTCGCTGGATGACATCGATAGCTGATCGTCGCGTCGAGACTTAAATCGGTAGTCCGGCAATCCGACGTCCGGTTGTCCAGTAGCTTGGCGATTCGAAAAGCGAGGTTCTGATGTGCTGGTCCGAAGTCCGATAGCACGGGACTCCAGCACACCGAACGGATCGGAAGCCCTGTCCTGCCTTACCCGAAGACCGTTGCGATCGAGCGATCGAGGGCCTCGACGGCTTCGTCGATATCGGACTCGTCGATACACAGCGGCGGCGAGAGCAGTACTTGGGTATCGGGACGACCGCTCCCGAGCAGGACTCCCTGCTCCCGGGCGTGGTCCCTGACGGAACTCACGGGGTTGTCCGCGTCGCTCTCGACAAACGGATCGACGAACGGCTCTCCAGTGCTCGGGTCGGCGAACTCGACCGACCAGAGGAAACCCCGGCCGTGAACGTCGCCGATACAGTCGTGCTCGGCTTCGAGTCCCCGCAGGCCGTCTTCGAGATAGGGAGCGAGGTCGCGGACGTTCTCGACGAGCCCGCCTTCGTACTCGTCGAGCGCGGCGATCCCCGCCGCACATCCCAGGGGGTGGCCGCCGAAGGTCTGACCCGTCGAGATGCCCTCGCCGCGCAGTCCGTCGGCGATCTCGGGACTGGCGAGCACGCCAGCGAGCGGGACGTACGCGCTCGTCGCGCCCTTCGCGAACGTGATCATGTCCGGTTCGAGACCTTCGGTTTGGACGCCGAAGAACTCGCCACACCGGCCGAAGCCCGTGATGACCTCGTCGGCGATTAGCAGGATGTCGTATTCGTCACACAACTCGCGCACGCGCTCGAAATAGCCCGGCGGAGCCGGGTACGCGCCGCTCGTCCCTGCTACCGGCTCGGTGAGGATCGCCGCGATCGAGTCGGGGCCCTCGTTGCGGATCACGAACTCCAGGTGATCGGCGGCTTGGGTGGCGAGTTCCTCGGGGCTGTCGGCGTCGAACGGCGACTGGAAGGGAAGCGGCGGCAGGAACTTCCCTACTCCAGTCGTGGCGGCGTACTGCTCGACGACCGAGCGGGTGGAAGGATCGCCGGTCAGGCCCGCCGCGCCGTAGGTCGAACCGTGATAGGAACGCCAGCGCGTGAGGACCTTCGGGGCGTCCTGGTGGGCACGGGCGAACTGGATCGCCGACTCGTTTGCCTCACTGCCCGAGACCGCGAAAAAGACGTCCGAGAGCGAGTCGGGCGCGACCTCGGCCAGGCGGTCGGCGTACCGCGAGCGCACGTCGTTGTCCTTCGAGGGCGCGACGTACTGGATCCGTTCGAGCTGGTCGGAGATCGCCTCGACGATCGCTTCGTTCGAGTGCCCGGCGTTCACACAGTACAGTTGCGAGAGGAAATCGAGGTACTCGCTGCCCTCGCCGTCGTAGATCCGGGCACCGTCGCCGCGGGCGACGTCCATGAGTTCTCCCCCCGAATACCAGTGGGGGATCGTAGCCGTGTCGGCGGTCGGGCGGTCCACGACGGGAGTCTTCTCGGCCATGACGTACGTCAGCGGCCCACAGCCGATAAACCTTCCGCGAAGGCCGCTCGGGCCGAAAGAACAGGCGGGGCCGACGCGTCGACCCGAACGAACTACAATGGCTATGTGGGTCCGGAGACATGGGAACGCATGCGCGAAACGCGGACTGCGGGAGAAGGCTTTGATCGACGGGGAGAACCGAAGACAAGGGTGAACACAGTAGCGAAGCGACCGACGTCGACACCGGAGGAAGGCCGAAAGCGATGGAGGTCCTGATCGTCGGCGCGGGCGTGATCGGCTGTGCGATCGCCCGCGAACTCGCGCTCGACCACGAGGTACGTGTGCTCGATCGAAACGGCGTCGCGGGCGGGGCGACCGGCCGGTCGGCGGGGCTGATCGCGCCGACGCTCTTCTTCGGGGATCTCCCCGAGACGGCTCGCTACGCGAACGCCTTCTTCGAGCGCTTCGACGGGACCGGCGAGTTCTCGTTCACGCGCCGGGAGCGTTTGGACCTCGTCGGAGCGGGAGTCGACACGGACAGTGCGGGAAGCGAGGGCGACGAAGGGAGCACCGGAGGCGAAGGAGCCGCCGGGAACGAAGCGGACGAGGAACGCAAGGCCCGCAAGCGCGCCGCGCGGTTGTACGAACAGGGCTTTCCGGTTCGCTACCTCGACGGGGCGGCGATCGAAGCGCGGCACCCGGCGTTCGACGCCGACTCGTTCGCGGGAGCCGTTCGGTACGGCGACACCGGGTGGGTCGATCCGTACACGTACACGATCGAACTACGCCGAGCCGCCGAGCGACGGGGCGCGCGTTTCGAGACCAGTGTGGAGGGAAGAGCGATCGCCGAACGCGAGGGAGGGGTCGAGATCGAGACGAGCGAGGGACGACGCCGAGCGGATCGCGTCGTCCTCGCGGCCGGGTGGCGAACGCCCGATCTGGTGGGTGGAAACGGCACACCGGATCCGATCCCGGTCTCGCCGTACCGAACGCAGTGTGTCGTACTCGATCCCGTAGACTCCCTCCCTAGGGGCTTCCCGCTGGTCCGTGCGTCCGGCGAGAAACTGTACTTCCGCCCGGAGCACGACGGAACCTTGCTCGTCGGCGGCGGGTACGGCCTCGTGGACCCTACGGCGGCGAGCGAGGCGGCCGACGAGCGGTTCAGGAACCACGTCGCCGAGGCGATCCCGCGGCTGATCGACGGGTTCGACGACGCCGGGTTCGTTATCGGGTGGGCGGGCGTCGACAGTGGAACGCCCGATGGCCGACCCGTGATCGACACGATTTCCGAACGAGTCGTCGTCGCGACCGGCTTTAGCGGCCTCGGGGTGATGGCCTCGCCGATCGCCGCCGGTGCGGTCCGGGCGCTCGTCACCGGCGAAAGCGAGACAGTTCCCCTCGAGCCGTTCCGACACGACCGGTTCGAGGGGACGGAGGCGGGCGTCCGGTTCACTTCCGACGCGTGACGGTGCGCCGAGACGGCGGGAACCGTGTGGAACGAGGGTCGAGATCGTCGAACGGGCGAGAGAGTGAGGACGACGCGCGAGGCAACCGAATCCGAATCCGAAGGCGAGCGTAGCGAGAGTTCATCAGGCGACGGCGACCGCCCGAACCGGCGCGCCATCGGCGTCGGCGAGCGCGAGCGGAAAGGCATGCAGCCGAAAGCGGGTCGGCACGGCGTCGAGACCTCGGAGGTTTTCGATGATCAAGCGCTCGTCGCCGAGCAGGACATGGTGGACCGCGAAACCGGCGGGTTCGTCGGCCGTCGCGTTCGCCGACGGCGTGGGATCGACGTTGAGCGCGTCGACTCCGATGTGATAGTCCCGCTCGGCACACCACGCGGCGGCCTCGGGTGTCAAGTACGGGTGATCGAGGTAGGCGTCGGTGTTCCAGTGTGTGTCCCACCCGGTGTGTAACAGGAGACAATCGGCGTCGTCGGTCGGATCAGTGTCACTGGCCGAACCGTCGTCCTCGACCGAATCGTCCGTCGCGGAGGCCGAAACCCCCTCGGCGAGATCAGCGGTCGTAATCGGTTCTCGTGAGTCCTTATCGAGGGAAACGACGCGTGCTTCGAAGACGAACGTTCCGACGTCGAACGCGTCGAGATCCGAGCCACCAGCCTCGGTGTGACTCGGCGCGTCGACGTGGGTGCCGGTATGGCTACCCATTGCGACCGACGACACTCGGCAGCCATCGTCGGCGTGAGTCGCCTGTGGATCGACGGAGACGTCGGGATCGCTAGGGTAAGTGGTCATGTCGGTCTCGATTCGGTGGGAGAGATCGTAGGTCGCCATTTCGAGGGAGTCGGAGGCCAGGTCACCTCAACGATCCGGTTTCGGCGATCCGGGAGATCGCACCAAGGTTTTAGATACTCCGCTGTATAGGTTCGATCACATGTGGCAACGTGTTTCCACCGAACGTTCGTCGGGCGAACGGATCACTACGACGTGGGTGATCCGGCGATCCGGGGGCGTAGTCCCGAAACTTCCAGCCCCGACCGAGGGAGGGACGTAGATGGTCGGCCAGGGAGCGGGGGTCACGCTGATCGCCTTCTGGGCGGTGACGATGATCGGGCTGGCGTACTACATCTACCGGCGTCAGAACGTCACCGACACGAAGGAGTTCATCACGGCCGGGGGGCGCGCGCAGGTCGGGCTCACGACCGCGAGCTTTGCGGTGACGTGGATGTGGGCCGGTGACGTGCTCGGCGTTCCCGAATACGTCGGTATCACGGGTATCGCGGGCATCTGGATGTACGCCGCTCCCGCCGTCCTGTCCTCGCTGATCGTGATCCCTTTCGCACTCCGGATGCGGAGACTCTTTCCGCAGGGGCTGACGTATAGCGAGTACTTCATCGAGCGCTTCGGCAAGCGCGCACACCTCGCCGTGATCGCAGTGCTCCTCTACACGATGGTTCTGGGGGGTGTGATCCAGTTGTACGTCGGCGGCGCGGTCATCGGCGGACTGACCGGGATCAGTACGACGGTGGTGATCGCGGCGCTCATGGGCGTCGTGGGGATCTACATCCTTCTCGGTGGGCTCTGGAGTTCGATGACGACCGACTTCGTCCAGTTCCTCAGCGCGATCGCAATCACGCTCGTGTTCGTCCCCTTCCTCGTCTTCGAGGCCGGCGGTCCGGGTGCGATCTACGACTCGATGACCACGAATCTCGGCTCGCAGGCTCCGGCCTTCCTCAGCATGGCGAATGTATCCGCGATCGAGGATCTCTTTTTGCCCTACGCGCTCGGATTGGGGGTCTGGGGCGTCGTGAGCCTCGCGACCTGGCAACGCGTGTTCGCCGTTCGTCGGGATAAGACGTCGAGATTCCTCACGGTCGGCGGCATCGGCGTCTTTACCACGATCTCGATGTACGGCGTGATCGGCGTGGTGGGTCTGGCGGCCTTCCCGGAGGTCGCACCCGGGAACATCACGATCGAGACGTTAGGATTGCTCCCCGAGTGGGCGACGGTCGTCTTCCTATTAGTGGTGCTCATGGTGCTCGGCTCCTCGACCGATTCGTACCTGACCGCAATCGCGAGCCTCACCGCCCGGGACATCTACTTCCGCCATATAGACACGGAGGCGAGCGACGCCGCTCAGCTCCGGGTCGCGCGCGGTGCGAGCATCGGCTTCGCGGTCGTGATCTTCGCCGCGACGGTGTGGGCGCTTTCGAACCTGGGGTTCGTTCGGTTGTTGCTCATCGGCGGGATCGGCGCGTCGGGGCTCGTCGGCCCGTTCGCGCTCTCGTTGTTCTGGCGGCGGACGAGTTCTGCGGGCTTCGTCACGGGCGTCGTCGTGAGCCAGTTGCTCACGGGATTCCTGTTGCTCGGCAATGCCGGGTTCCCGCTGTGGATCGAGTTACAGCTCTGGGAGATCATGGCGGTCGGCCACCTCGTGTCGAGTTCGCTCGCGTTCGGCGTGAGTCTCGTCTCGCCGGACGACTTCCGCTTCGAGACGATCGCCCAGGGAGGGTCGGAGATCGCCGCCGACGGCGGTGAGACGGATACGGGGGCAGGGACGGAAACTGGAGGCGAGCGATGATCGGCGAGACGGGCTTTAGGGTCCTATTGATAGGGTTTTGGCTCGCGGAGTTCGCCTTCGCCGCGCTGGTCACCTACTGGTTCGTCGGCGAGGGGTTTTCCGACGACGAAGACGTCGAAAGCGGGCCGAAGCCACTCGAATCGAGCGGATATACCCTCCGGTCGCTCGCGATGTGGGGCGGTTTCTTTGTCGTCCTGCTTGCCATGATCACCCTCGGAGCCTGAGTGGTTCAGCTCGAGTACCGACTCGACCGCGGATCAGTCAGTCATCGTAGTCGAAGAGGCCCCGTTCTTCGATCGCCGCTTCGGCGCTCGGGAGCGAGCGGAGATCGCTCCGGGAGCGGGTACCGAAGAGGGTGTCCCAGTCGTCAGCGAGTCCGCGCTCGCAGAGTAGTGCTACGGCGATCTCGGCGATTCCCCCGTAGGTGAGCGAGGCGAACTCCCAGCCCGGTCCCCCGAGCGGGAAGGGACCCGGTTCGCGCGGCCGGCGAACGTCGACGACGCCGCCGAGCGACGCGGCGGTTCCCTCGGCGAGGTCGCGGGCCTCGCCGAAGCGCGCGAGCGGGAACTCCCGGTTGTCGACGATCAGCGTCCCGGTACCGCCGTCGAGCGCGGGGTCGACGTCCGTCCGGCCGGCCTCGATCAACAGGCTCACGACGTCCATCGTCGACCCCTCGCCGCTGATGGCGTCGACGTAGCGTACTACTTCGTCGCCGTTTCCATGATATTCGACGAGGCCCGCAGTCGTCAGGTCGGCGTCGATTCCCCAGGAGAGCAAGCTTCCGTCCAGCGTGATGCTCGACGGGAAGGCCAGTCGGACTCGATCATCGCTTTCGTTGCCGACTTCACTCTCGCCATCGGTCTCTCGCCTATTCCTAAGTCGGTTCGCGCTCCCGACAGTACCGTTGCAGTCGACGTCGCCGCCGCTGGCGTCACTGTCCTCATCGGCCTCGACGATCCCCACCGAAGCCGGGCCGAGCGGCGAGTCGTCGAGCGTCCGCAGTGCGTCGAAAACGGCGGGAAGCGAGTCCCGTGGCACCGTCACCGTCCCGACGACGAGATCGCCCGAATCCTCGGTGGGGTCGTAGGTGACCCGACTGGTGAGCATGGCGATGCGTTCACGGACTCGTTCGAGCCGGCCGCTGACGTCGCCGCGATCGAGTTCCGCGCGGCCGGCGGCCGTGAGGCGACGACCTCGGCCGGGTACCTTCGCGGTAAACCCCGCCTCGTCGAGATCGGCGAGCGCGAGGCGGATCGTCCGGTCCTCGATACGGTACCCCCGATGATGCATGCGCTCGGTGAGCCGGATGCTCCCGACGGGTTCGTGCGTGTTCACGAGGCGAAGCAGGTCGTAGGTTCGCCGATCGAGGTCCGGGTCCCCGAGCATCGTCCGAAGGACTCGGTATCGAAGCGTCTTAGCTGTGTCCGGATCGATCCGCTCTCCCGGTCGATCGAGCGAGCCAGGACACCCGAGAGAGGACGATCGGCGACACGCACGAGGGGGTGGAACTATATTGCCGCCCCGAGTAGAGCGGGTCGTGACCGAACGAATCACGGCAGTTCGATCGAAGGCGTGGACGAAAACGACTATTGACGAGGGAAGCGGGGAACGAAGCGGCCGCGGAGCCGGGAGCCGATCGTGAGCGATACCGAGAACTCGCCGGCGGCGGCGTTTCGCGAGGGCCACTCGGGCGCGAACGTCGAACTCGGGTACGCCGGGATCGACACCTTCCTCAAGGCACCACAGCGGGCCGTCGAAGACGTGGTCGAAGAGGACGCGGCGGTGCTCGGCGCGCCGTACGACGGCGCGGTGAGCAACCGCCCCGGCGCGCGCTACGGGCCCCGTGCGCTGCGGCAGGCGAGCGGCTGGTGGGCGTACCTCTCGGGATACAAGGGCGGGCTCACCAACATGCGTACCGGCCGGCAGGTCGATTATTCGACGCTCTCGCTCGCCGACTGTGGGGACGTCCCGGTCTTCCCGATGGATCGGGAGAAAACGGCCGAGAGCATCGCCGCATACGTCGCGACCGTCACCGCGGGGGAAACGATGCCCGTGCTCCTGGGGGGCGACCACTACTGTACGCTCCCCGCCGTCCGCGGGTTCGCCGAGGGAAGCGAAAACGAAACGGTGGGACTCGTCCAGATCGACGCGCATACCGATACGACGGGAGACAGTGCCGTCTTCGGCGAGCACTTTCACGGATCGAGCACCCATCACATCGCAACCTCGCAGTATAGCGACTACGAGCACGTGAGCCAGGTGGGGATCCGGGGCTACGAGTCGCCGGAGTTCTTCGAGTTCGCCGACGAGGTGGGTCTTTCCTGTTATACGATGGGTGACGTGCGCGAACAGGGGATCGGACAAGTAGTCGAGGCGGCGATCGAGGTGGCCGCGGCGGAGACCGACAGCGTGTACGTCACCTTCGACATCGACGGGGTGGACCCGAGCGTCGCGCCCGGCACCGGCACGCCGTGTCCGGGGGGGCTTTCGGCCCACGAGGCGCTCGCGGTCATGGAACTGCTCGGCACTCACGACGCGGTCGGCGCGCTCGACCTGATGGAGGTCGCCCCGCCGTACGACCCGACGGAGGGAACGAGTCGGCTCGGGGCCTATCTGCTCGTGTCCTTCCTCGAACGTCGGTTCGCCGAGTAACCGACACCGCTGTGAGATGCGAGAGGGCAGCGTTGACTTGCCCAATTGCCCGCCGGACAACCATCGCGGGCGGGACTGAAAGGGGCCGGCGCGGTCGGCGTTCTCGTGAGCGACTGACGGGAGCGAACGAGAGCTCGAAAGTCGAGCGAAGTCGTTCGAGAGAGCTTCGCTCTCTCGTGATGACGAAACGGCGAAGCCGTTTCGAACCACGAGGCTTTCGTAGAACCCCGGCGTTCACGAGAGCTCGCTCTCGTGAGCCAGCAGGATCGCACTGCGATCCTGCGACGACGTAAGCACTGGAGCGACCGAGCACAGCGAGGGAACGAAGCGCGTGGTTCGAAAGGCGCGGAGCGCCTTTCGTCATCACAAAAGACGCCAAGCGTCTTTTGAACGACAACGAGCCGCGGGTAGCGAGGGACGCTCGGAGCCGTATGACGCGCACGCGAATCGACCTCAACTGCGACATGGGCGAGAGCTTCGGGAACTGGGAGATGGGCCGCGACGAGGAGGTCATGCCCTACATCACGTCCGCGAACGTCGCTGGCGGATTCCACGCGGGCGACCCGCACGTCATGCGCGAGACGGTCGAACTGGCCGCCGACTACGACGTCGGCGTCGGCGTCCACCCGGGATTCCCGGACAAGGCGGGCTTCGGCCGGCGGACAATGGACGCCTCGCCCGAGGAGGTCCGCGATTACGTGCTCTACCAGCTCGGCGCGCTCGACGCGTTCGCACGCCGGCGGGGGACTCGGCTCACGCACGTCAAGCCCCACGGCGCGATGTACACGATGCTGTCGGACAGTCCCGAACACGCCCGCGCGGTCATGGAAGCTATTCTGGAGGTAGACCCGGAGCTAGTCTACCTCGCGACGGATTCCAATATCTACGAGACCGCCCAGGAGTTCGACGACGTTCGAGCGGTGTTCGAGGGGTACGTCGACCTCCGGTATAACGCGGATCGCAGTCTCATCGTCGAGAAACAGCTGACGCCCAAACCCACCGACGAGGTCGTCGAGCGGTTCGTCGACATCGCGACCGAGGGCGTAGTCGAAGCCGAGAACGGCGAGACGATCGAGGTTCCCGCCGAAAGCATCTGTATCCACGGCGACGGGCCGAACGCGGTCGAGTACCTGGAAGGTATCCACGAGGCGGCCGCCGAACACGACATCGAACTCGCCGGTCTCGACGCGCTCGCCTGAAGACAGCACCGAGCGTTTCGATGTTCGGGTACGTGAGAGGAGACGGATCGTGGAGCCGAGCCGGGTCGGATCGAGTTAGGACAGGTCGAGTCGGAGCAACGGGATCGAGTCAGTGAGTCAGGAGCCATCGTTCCCGTCGTCGGTCGTCTCGGGGTCGAACTCGAAGTCCTCGTCGACGAACTTCGTGGTGTACTCGCCAGCGAGGAACCGGTCGTCGTCGAGAACCGCCGAGTGAAACGGGATCGTCGTCGGGATCCCCTCGATGTCGGCCTCCCGGAGGGCCCGTTTCCCCCGCTCGATCGCTTCTCCACGATCGGCTCCCCGGACGAGGAACTTCGCGACCATCGAATCGTAAAACGGGGAGACTTCGTCGTCCTCGTCGACCCCATCGTCGACACGAACCCCGATACCCCGCGGCGGCCGATACCGTTCGAGGGGCCCCGGGCGGGGCATAAAGTCGTTCGCGGGGTCCTCGGCGTTGATCCGGAACTCGATCGCCGCCCCTCGCGGATCGACGTCGCTTTGAGTGAACGATAGCTCATCGCCGGCCGCGACGCGCAGTTGGGTCTTCACCAGGTCGATTCCCGTCACGGCCTCGGTGATCGTGTGTTCGACCTGAATTCTGGTATTGGCTTCGAGGAAGTAAAACTCGCCGTCCTCGTAGAGGAACTCGACGGTCCCCGCGTTGACGTATCCTGCCTCTTCCATGCCGCGGCGCGCCGCCTCGCAGAGTTCGTCCCGGGTTTCTTCCTCGAGGGCGGGCGAGGGAGTCTCCTCGATCAGTTTCTGCTGGCGGCGCTGGACGCTACAGTCGCGCTCGCCGAGGTGACGGACGTTCCCGTGCTCGTCGGCGATTACCTGGACCTCGACGTGTCGAGGGCGCTCTAAGAACTTCTCGACGTAGACGGTCGGATCGTCGAAAAAGTCCTTCCCCTCGCGTTTGGCCGATCGGAGCGCGTCTTCGACTTCGCTTTCCTCGCTTACCACGACGAGCCCGCGGCCGCCGCCGCCGCCCGCCGCCTTGATCGCGACGGGGTAGCCGTAGTCGTCGGCGAACTCGTAGACCTCCCCGGGCTCGGTAACCGGATCGATCGTTCCGGGGACAACCGGGACGTCTGCAGCCTGCATCTCCGCCCGTGCCCTCGTCTTCTGACCTAAACGTTCCATTACCTCGCTCGGCGGTCCGATCCAGACGAGTCCTTCGTCCTCGACCCGTGCGGCGAACCCCGCGTTCTCGGCGAAGAAACCGTAGCCCGGATGGATCGCGTCGGCACCGGCTTCGTGGGCGGCGTCGATTATCGTGTCGGCGTCGAGGTAGCTCTCGGTCGCCGACGACTCGCCGACGCGGATCGCCCGGTCGGCCTGGCGAACGTGTTTGGCCGTCTCGTCGGCGTCGCTGTAGACTGAAATCGCCTCGATACCGAGTTCGTGACACGCTTGGATAACACGAACGGCGATCTCCCCACGGTTGGCGATGAGGACGCGTTCGATCATGACTCCGCTCTCGTGCGAGGGCGGCTAAATACCCACGCCTCCGCCGACTGCTCGTCCGCTGACGATGGCCGCCGAGCGCCTATGTCGCTGGCTGACCGCGGCGACCGGCACCTTTTCCTGTGGTACCGTCGAATACAGACTCTGAGATGGCCGCCGAACGAATCGCACACAAAGACCTCCCCGAGCCCCGGTACGAACACGGGGCCGACGACTACGTGTTCGTCGAACTCGATCGGGAGATGAGCTTCGACGCCAACTTCCGGTCGATGGCGATTACCCAGGAGATCGCGGAGCGCGACCTCGCGGGCGTCGAGGAGATCTGTCCGGGCAACGCCTCGTATCTGATCCGGTTCGATCCCGAGGAACTCGCCCCCGACGAACTCGTCGAGCGACTCAAATCGGTCGCCGCCGAGACGGACATCACCGAGTACCGCTGGGAGACACGAGTTATCGACTTCCCGGTGCTCTACGCCGACGAGTGGACCCACGAGACGGTCATGAACTTCCGCGAGAACCACCAGGACCCCGAGGCCACGGATTTAGAGTACTCCGCGCGCATCAACGGGTTCGACTCCGCCGAGGCGTTCATCGACGCCCATTCCGGAGCGCCACACCTGGTGACGATGATGGGCTTCGTTCCAGGACTGCCCTTCTGCTTCCAGATGGTTCCCCGGGACCGCCAGATCGAAGTGCCGAAATACGTCGAGCCACGGACGAACACGCCTTCCCGGGCCGTCGGGTACGGCGGGGCCTTTACCGCCGTCTACCCCGTGCAGGGCGCGGGTGGCTATCAGCTGTACGGTCGGACCCCGATCGAGGTGTTAGACGTCGATCAACGCCTCCCCGACTTCGCCGAATCGATTGTCTTTCCCCAACCCGGCGACGTGCTCAACTTCCGGCGGATCGACCGCGAGGAGTACGACGCGATCCGCGAGGAGGTCGAAGCCGGCAGCTACGAGTACCCGATCAAGGAGACGGACTTCGCCCCGGAGGACTTCTTCGAAGCACCGGACGAGTACAACGAGAAGCTACTGGAGGGACTGTACGCGTGATCGAAGTCCTCGACGGCGGGCTCTCCTCGACGATCCAGGACGACGGCCGATTCGGCCAGTATCACATCGGAATGCCGCCCTCGGGCGCGATGGACGGGTTCGCCCACCGCGTGGCGAACGCGCTGGTCGGCAACGACGCCGACCGCGCGACGATCGAGATGACCTACGGGGGGTGTGACCTCCGGTTCGATGAGAACGCCGTCGTCGCGCTGGCGGGCGCGGCGATGGACGGCGACCTCGGCGAGGAGTCGATTCCGATGTGGGAATCGGTCGCCGTCGACGCCGGCGACGAACTCTCGCTGGAGTTCGCGACGACCGGCGCGCGGACCTACCTCGCGGTCGCGGGGGGTATCGACGTCGAACCGGTCATGGGAAGCCGGTCGACGTACACGCTCGTCGGCATCGGGGGCCACGAGGGTCGGACCCTCGAAGCGGGCGACCGGCTCGCGGTCGGCGACTCGGCTGCCGACCCGGCCGATCTCGCCGGACGGTCGATTTCCGACGAGCACGTCCCCGAGTACGACGAGACCATCCGGATCGTGCTCGGCCTCTGTGAGTATCGACTCACCGACGACAGCCGGGAGGAACTGTGTTCGACCGAGTGGAAAGTAACCCCGGAGGCCGACCGGGTCGGCTACCGGTTGGAGGGCGTCGAACTCGACTTCGAGCCGCGCGAGCAACCGTTCGGGGCCGGCCCCGATCCGTCGAACGTCGTCGACCTGGGGTATCCGGTCGGGTCGATCCAGGTACCGACGAAACCGATCGTGTTAATGCGCGACGCGGTTACCGGCGGCGGGTACGCGACCGTCGCGACGGTGATCAGTCCGGACCGGGACTTGCTCGCACAGTGTCGGACACACCAATCGATCCGCTTCGAGGCGGTCTCGGTCGAAGAGGCCGTCGAGGCCCGCCGCCGGCGACGGGAACGCCTCGCGGAGATCACCGAGGGCCTGCAATGAGTGCAATGAGTGCAATGAGTGCGACGAGCGGACGGACACGGCGGGAGGAGCTACCGGGATCGACCTGGGAACGTCGACGTGTCGCTCCCGGCGGGAAGGGACGACTCAACGCTTATACGCCGAGCGATCGATCGAGCGAACACTACGAACTTTCGGAGAGAAACACATGACGACTCATACGATCGAAGCCCCGATGCCGGGCGTGTTCTACCGCCGATCCGACCCCGATGAACCGCCGTACGTCGAGGAGGGCGACAGCGTCGAGGCCGGCGACGTCGTTGCGCTCATCGGCGTAATGAAGAACTTCTACGACGTCGAAGCCGAGGTCAACGGCACGGTCACCGAGGTCCTCGTCGAGAACGAAACCGAGATCGACGCCGAGGCGGAACTCCTGACCATCGAAACCGACTGAACGAGAGTTCGAACGCGGCCCTCGAACCTCGATAACCCTTGCTTTGAAGCCCGTACGTTCACGCTACCGGACTGCCCGACACGGAGTCCGCGGATCGGAGTCGATTCATCATCGCGGTCCGCGTCGAAGCGTCGCTGGCCATCGGTTCGGAATCCGTCGACGAGATCGGACGTGACGCATACGAATAGCAGAGCCACTACACGAGCCCGTTGAGGTCAGTAGTTACATTTAACTTATGTAACACGTAAATAGTATCTGGTATATCGAGCAGGGACTGCGATCGAGGCTGTGATTGAGCTATCTCGGTCGGAGGTCGTCTCCGCCGACACCGAACACCGCCTTCGTCGACGGTCACGCCGGCTCGTCGTGGATAGGCCGGTTCGGTGCGTCGTATCGCTCGATTCGACTCCGTCACCGAGAGTCGGTTCGTTGTTACACACGACGAGCGATGTTCCTACGATACGACAGCGATCACGCGAGACGAACTCGCTTGGCCGATTCGGAACCGGTCGCACTCGTTCGATACGAACGCCGGACCATGGGCATCCGGCGGGGAGTTAGGAGGTCCTGGCGAGGACGGACACTAATCGTCGATGTCGTATTTCGTAGATGTCTTTTGGCAATTTTTCTCCATGAACCCGCACTCGGGAAATCTATCCCCGAGCCGGCCGTTGCTCCCGCTCAGCACATGGCTGATTCGGGTTCTTCAACGTTCGGGAACGGCGCTTCCCGACACGAAGAGTTTCGATAATCGAACCGTCGCCGGTTGTCGGTCATCAGTCGTCGGTCTTCGGTTTTCGGTCTCAGGGCGTCATCGGTTCGGCCTCGTGGTACGACTCGGTCGTCGTGCCCTGCGATTTGAGCGTCTCGCCGTCCGCGGCGAACAGGTGTAACACGCTCTCGTCGAAGGTGACGCCGACCTGCGAGCCTTCCTCGGGGACGAACGACGAATCGACGCGGGCGGTCCACGAGTCGGACTCGCCGACGTCCAAGGTCAGAAAATTGTCGCTCCCCATCGGTTCGACGACGTCCACGGTCGCCTCGAAGGAGTTTCGCGGGTCGCGGTCGGCCGGATCGCCGATCACATCGAGGTCCTCGGGCCTAACGCCGAGCGTGAGATCGGTCCCGCCCTCCAGTTCGAGTCGCTCTGTAACGGAGCGATCGAGGGCGTAGGACAGCGTGTCGTTCGACCGGCCGACCAGCACGTACCGGTCGTTCCGTTCTTCGACGGTGGTTTCCATGAAGTCCATCGACGGCGACCCAATGAAGCCGGCGACGAAGCGGTTCACGGGGTGGTCGTAGACCTCCTGTGGCGGGGCGAGTTGCTGGAGTTCGCCGCCGTCGAGCACCGCGACGCGATCGCCCATCGTCATCGCTTCGGCCTGGTCGTGGGTCACGTAGATCGACGTCACCCCGAGTTCGCGCTGGAGCTGCAAGATCTCCGTGCGCATCTTCACCCTGAGTTTCGCATCGAGATTGCTGAGGGGTTCGTCGAAGAGAAACGCCTGGGGCTCGCGCACGATCGCCCGGCCGAGCGCGACACGCTGGCGCTGTCCACCGGAAAGCTGGCCGGGTTTGTCGTCCAACAGCTCCTCGATACCCATCATCGCCGCGGCGTCCTCGACCCGCTCGATACGGTCGTCCTTCGAGAGGTCGCTCGAATAACGGAGTCCGAAGCCGATGTTCTCCCGGATCGTCATGTGCGGATAGAGCGCGTAGTTCTGAAACACCATCGCGACGTCCCGGTCGCGCGGTTCCGAGTCGTTGACGATCTCCCCGTCGATCGAGATCGTCCCCTCGGTGATCGTCTCCAGACCGGCGACCATCCGCAGGGTAGTGCTTTTCCCACACCCCGACGGTCCGACGAGCACGACGAATTCGCCATCACTGATCTCGATGTCGAGATCGGAGACCGCAACGATGCCTGACTCACGGCTCCCGTAGACCTTGGTGACGCCCTCGATCGTGACGCCGGCCATCAGGACCCACCTCCCGCGAGGGCTTCGAACTCCGAAAGGTCAGAGAGCACCGCTTCGTTGGCGACGTGGGCCGGCTCACGGCCGTCGAACAACGCTTCGATCCCGTCCGTGACCATCGTCGCGCCGCGTGCGGGTACTTCCTCGGCCGCGCCCGCGATGTGTGGCGTCGTCACGACGTTCGAAAGGGAGAGCAAAGGGTGGTCCGCGGGCAGGGGTTCGCCCGCGTAGACGTCGAGCGCTGCGCCCCGGAGCCCCCCGCTTTCGAGTTCGTCGACGAGCGCCGCCTGGTCGGTGAGTGCGGCCCGCGCGGTGTTGATGAAAAAGGCCGATTCGGGCATGCGAGCGAACTCCGCCTCGCCGATCATACCCCTCGTCTCCTCGGTCACGGGGCTGTGGAGCGTGACGAAATCGCTTCCTTCGAGCAACGGATCGAGGTCGACCTTCCGTGCGTCGTACTCGGCCATGGTGTCGCTGTCGACGAACGGGTCGTACGCGAGGACCTCCATGTCGAAGCCTGCCGCGCGTTTCGCGACCAGCCGGCCGATCGCTCCCAACCCGACGATACCGAGTACCTTGCCGTCGAGTTCAGGACCCTTGAACGCCATGTACGGGGAGCCCGCTGCGATCCCCCAGGTGACGTCCTCGCGCTCGCCGCCTCCGCCGGCTGAGTCAGCCTGTGGTTCGCCCGTGTAGACCCCCTCGTGGAGCGAGCGATGGGCCTGTGGAATCCGCCGGGCGACGCCGAGCAGCAAGCCCATCGTGAAGTCGGCGACGCTGACCGCGTTCCGGCCCGGCGCGTAGAGTACCGGAATTCCCCGTTCGGTAGCCGCCTCGATATCGACGTTCGCCTCGGGACCGCCGCGCGGGCAGGCAATAATTCGGAGGGATTCGGCGGCGTTCATAACCGCCGCGGAGACGCCCTCGTAGCCGACGACGAGAATCGAGACGTTCTCGACTAGCTCCCGCATCTTAGCCCGAGGTCCCGTTCGAGGCGGTCGATGCTGTCCGGATCGAAGTTCGCTGTAATCAACGTGTTCATATCGTGATGAGAGAAACGATGTACCGGCTATGGGTTAACCCTTTACGGCACCCATTGTCATGCCGGCGACCAAGTAGTTTCTGATGAGCAGGCTGAGGACGATCGGCGGGAGGATCGTCACGATCACCGCCGCGCCGAGTTGGCCCCATTGGATCGAGTAGGTCCCGACCGAGTTGCTGACGGCGATCGGCAGGGTCGAACTCGCCCCGGTCGTGAGGTACAGCGCGAGCACGTAGTTGTTCCACGAGAAGATGAACGCGATAAACGCCGCCGCGGCGACGCCGGGCGCTACTAACGGGAAGACGACCGTTCGTAACGCCTGTATTCGGTTACAGCCGTCGACCATCGCGGACTCTTCGAGCGAGTCGGGCAACTCGTCGATGAAGCCCTTGACGATCCAGATGATTAGCGGCAACGTGATCAGTAGGTGCGTGACGGTCAGCCCGACCAGTCCCTGCCCGATCCCCACGGTGAAGTAAAAGCCCACCAACGGGATCAGGATCGCGAGCGGCGGGGCCATCCGCGTCGAGAGGATCCAAAAGCCCACGTCGGTCTTTCTGGGAACGTCCATCCGCGAGAGCGCGTACGCCGCCGGCACGCCGACGAGGATCCCGATCCCGACGGAGGCAACGGCAACGAGGGTGCTGTTGAGGATGTTCTGCTGGATACCGACGCTTTCCGAGAAGATCGCCTGGAAGTGATCCGCGTCTTAAACGCCGTCGTCAGTGTCCAGTAGATCGGAAACAGCATCCACAGGCAGGCGAGGAGGCCGATGACGTACTTCAGGCCCGTCCCGATCATCGCTCGTGGGGACCCGCTTGCGACGCTCATTGCATCATCCCTACCCGTCGCACGATCGACATACAGATCCCGACTGTGAGGACGATTAGCACGATCCCGAGCGCCGCGCCCAGGCCCGCGTCGCCGGTCCCGACGAAGACCGTCCTGTAGAGCTGGATGTTCATGATCTGGGTCGAGGTACCGGGCCCATGACTCGTGATCGTCTCGATGATCGGAAATGCCCGGAAGCTACGCATGAGCCGGAAGACCAGCGCGATAGCGATCATGTACTTGATGCCCGGGAGCGTGACGTGACGAAAGATCGCCCACCGGGGCGCGCCGTCGACACGGGCGGCCTCGTAGCGCGATTCGGGGATCGAGAGCAGTCCTGCAAAGACGATCAGGATCACGAGCGGCGTCCACTGCCAGACGCTGACCATGATGACGGTCACCATTGCCATCACGGGACTCGACGTCCAGGCCGGCGGCGCGATCCCGACGGCTTCGAGCATGAAGTTGAGCACGCCGATGGAGCCGTCGATCATGAGCCGCCACATCAACGCCGTGGCGATCGGCGTCACGAGCATCGGGAGCACGAAGATCGTCCGGAAGATCGGCTGCCAGCGTTCGGATAGCGAGAAGAGATACATCGCGAGCGCGACCCCTAAGACGAGCTGGATCGTCACCGAAAACCCCGTGTAGACGGCCTGGTGGACGACCGATCCCGAGAGCACGAACTCGAGGGGCTGGCTCGGATCGAACTCGAAGCGGAAGAACTCCGGGTCGTTGAGCAGTCGTGCGTAGTTGCCGAACCCGACGAACGCACCCTTGCCGCTGGTGAGGTTCCAGTCGTGCAGGCTCATCCAGACGGCTCTGACGAGCGGGAAGATCGAGATGAACGCGAGCACGGCGATCGACGGGAGCATGAAGATCCATCTGAGCGTGCTGTCGCTCACCTCTAACCGATTCAACAGCGGTTGCCCGTCCCTGCGCTTCCGATACCGTTCCGAGACGGCGCTCAGCCCTAGCATATACCTCCTCCGTCGGCGCTGATCGGAGGAACGCTCACGTCGGCACTCATCGCAGGGCGCTCATGTCGGCGCTGGCACTGCTATTAGAGCTATCAGTGCCGTTACCGCTGGTGCCGTTGGTACCGCTATCCATGCCGCCGCCACCCTCGTAGGGAGCGATGTAGCTGTCGGGGATCTGGCTCGCGATACGGGAAATCGGCTCCGCGACGGCGTCGAGTGCCTGTTGAGCCGGCGTGCCCGTGACCGCCGAGTTCATCGCGGTGGCCGCCTGGCTCATGATGTCCATGTTCTGTGGCACGTCGAGCGGCACCGCGGGCGGCTGGGAGGGCACGAGGCTCATCCCTTCGTTGAAGGTCGCCTGCCAGTTCTCGCCCAGGTTGCCGGGCTGGAACTCCTCCTGGTCGAACAGCCAGTTGTTGCGCGCCCAGCCGTAGAAGGGGGCGTCCTGCCACTGTGGCGAGGAGGTGACGAGTTGTGCGGGCCGGCTCGTCAGCCACTGGAGCAACAACCAGGTGGCTTTCGGGTTCTGTGAGTACTGACTGATCCCCAGTCCCCACTGCCAGTTCGCCGCCACTCGATCGCCGTCGGGGCCTTCGAGCGGCGGGAGCCACTTCGTTCGCGCCCGTTGTTCGGCGGGGATCGATCCGACGACCGACGCGGTGACGTAGACCATCCCGAGTTGGCCCTGGCCGTAGGTCTGGATGTTTCGTGTCCAGTCGAACGAGCCGATGTCCGGCGGGCCGTACTGGCTCATCAGCGTCGCGAACTTCTCGAGGGCGGCGACCCCGGCCTGTGAGTTCAACTGTGCCTCCTGGTTAGCGTAGTTGATCCAGTCCGCGCCGTACGAACGGAACATCGACGCCCAGTTCGCCGTCGAGAGAGGGGTCGAACTCGCGCGCGAACCGATGCCGGCCCTGTCGACCTCGCTCGACTCGCTGATCTGTTTCGCGGCGCTCTCTAACTCCTCGAAGTCCGTCGGCTCCGAGATGCCGAGCTGTTCGAACGTCGGCTTGTCGTAGGCGAGACAGCCATAGGGCTCGACGCCGAAGGGAAGCGCGCTCAGTTCTTCCTGGTAGGTATAGGCGTCGATGGCGCTCTGAGTGAAGTCCTCGATGTGATACCACTCCTTGTCGGTGAGGCTCGAATCGTTCCAGTATTCCGAAAGGTTCTGCGTGTAGTTGGCCGCGTAGTACTGTGCGCTCGGCCACAGCCCCATGAAGAAGCCGTCGTAGGTGCTCTGTTCGTTGCTGAGCTGGGTTCGCAGTCGGTTCCAGAGGTCGCTTTCGGCGTACGTGTCGTACGTGACCTCGATACCGGTCAGATCGGTAAAGTACGAAAGCAGTGGTTGGGTCCCGTCGGTGAACGGATGGGAGTTCATCCCCATCCGGAGGCTCGTTCCCTCGAACTGCTTCCAGTCGATATCGGCCTCTTGGGCGTAGCTGTTGATGCGCTCGCCCCACGTGCTCACGCCCTGTTGTTGGGGCGGGAGGCTACTTCCGTTGTCCCCGCCGCTTTCGTTGTTACCGCCGCCCGACCCCCCCGAGTCGCTCGCGATACACCCGGCAAGTCCGAAGGCCCCGGCGGTGCCGACCGTCGCGAGGAATCGGCGCCTGCCCGTGCTATGCGTCCGTTTCGTCGTGTCGTTGTCCCTCATCGGTGTCTCCGTAGTCCCGTGGTTGTCGTTGTTCGCTTCGTCCACCCCTGGGAGTTGGGGCTATCGCTCTATCGTCGCTTCGCGTGTAGCACTTGCGTGCCACACGCTAACGGTGATTTCTCTATAGCGCTAAATCATAAACGTTTGGCCACTACGACACGCTGAGGGCCGATTTACTCCGCGTGCTTCGTCGCGTTTGATCCGAATCCGATACTGCGTGACCGATCGTCGGATTCGTAGCTATCCGTTCTCAGCCGCCCGCGACGCCGCTCGGATCGCGTCTACGATGCTGTCGGGGTCGGCGACGCCGGTCCCGGCGATGTCGAACGCGGTGCCGTGCATCGTGCTCGTACGGACGATCGGCAGACCGATGGTCATGTTGACGCCCGCGACGCCACCGCTCGGAAGCAGGCCATGCACGTACACTGGGACGTGACCCTGGTCGTGATACATGGCGACGACGCCGTCGTAGCGACCGACGGCCGCCTGGTTGAATACGTTGTCCGCCGCATAGGGCCCCGAGGCGTCGATGTCCTCCGCTTGGGCACGCTCGATCGCGGGTTCGATTGCCGCAGCGTCGCGCGACCCGAGCACGCCCCCTTCGCCGGCGTGTGGGTTCAAGCCCGCGACGGCGATCCGCGGATCGTCGATTCCGAGTTCTTCGAGTCCGTCGTCGGTGACGCGGATCGTATCGAGAACGCTGTCGGTCGTGATCGCCCCGATGGCTTCCTGAAGTGGCATGTGGACGGTCACGTGCGTGACGCGTATGTCCCGCTGGACGAGCAACATCGAATAGTCGTCGGTTCCGGTTCGATCGGCCAATAGGTTGGTGTGGCCCGCGTAATCGCTACCGGCGAGTTCGAGCGCTTTCTTGTTGATCGGCGCGTTGCACATCGCATCGATAGTGCCCTCGACGGCGAGGTCGATCCCCTGCTCGACGTACTTGAGGCTCGCCCGACCGTACTCGCCGCGGGTCGCGCCCCGTTCGAGGTCCCCTACGTTGTCGAAGTCGACGACGTCGAGTACGTCCGGTTCGAAGCGAGCTTCTTCGATACCCTCGACCGAGCGGAGATCGAGATCGCTCTCACAGACCCCGACCGCGTCGGCCATCACGTCCGCGTCGCCGAGAACGACGAGACGAGCTTCGCTCGAAACCTGTGGATAAGCCTCGACGATGATCTCGCTTCCGACGCCCGCAGGATCGCCCATAGTGACACCGACGATCGGCAACTCGCTTGACATCGAAGTACAGTACCGCTCGGGTGTAGATCAAGCTTCGGCCCACGCCGGTACGCTTCGATCCGATCGATACTCCGGAGCGGAAGTCGGCTTCGACGAGCGAAGTCACCCGGTCCACTGCGTCCGGATCCACTGCGTCGATCGGTGACGGACCTCGCTTCAGTCCGTGCCGGCCGCGGTCACGCGCGAGGTCGTCAACGGATCGGTCAGGTCGCGGGATTTGAGCGTCTCGCCGCGCTCGTCGAAGAGGTGTAGTGCCTCGGGCGGAAAGGACAGATACGCGCTCTCACCCGTCGAAGGCTCGAACGACGGCGGAACCCGGGCGGTCCAAGTCGTCTCGCCAAGCGAGAGGTAGAGCAGGTTGTCGCTTCCGAGCGGTTCGACCACGTCCACAGTCGTCTCGTGGGACTGGCTGTCGAACGCGTCGGGCGAGACTGCGACGCGGACGTCCTCGGGTCTGGCGCCGATGGTTACCCTGTCGCCCGGCGTCAGGGCGTACTCGTCCGTCATCTCAGCCGAGAGCGCGTACGTCAACGCTCCGTCCTCGGCCGACTGTAGCTCGGCGTTCCCGTCGCTTTCCGCGACCTCGGATTCGAGCATGTTCATTGACGGCGAGCCGATGAAGCCGGCGACGAACCGGTTCGCCGGGTCGTTGTACACCTCGTTGGGACGGCCGACCTGCTGGAGTTTCCCGTCGTTCATCACGGCGATCCGATCGCCCATCGTCATCGCTTCCTCCTGGTCGTGGGTGACGTAGATCGATGTCACGTCGAGTTGTTCCTGGATGCGGGCGATCTCCGTTCGCATCTGCTTGCGGAGCCTCGCATCGAGGTTGGAAAGCGGCTCGTCGAACAGGAACGCCTGGGGCTCGCGGACGATCGCCCGGCCGAGCGCGACGCGCTGTTGTTGCCCGCCCGAGAGCGCTTTCGGTTTCTGGTCGAGCAGATCCGTTATTTCGAGTAAACCGGCGGCTTCCTCGACGCGGTCTTCGATCTCTCCCTTGCTCATATCGGTCGCCAGTCGCAACCCGAAGCCGATGTTGTGCCTGACGTTCATGTGCGGGTAGAGCGCGTAGTTTTGAAACACCATCGCGACGTCCCGGTCGCGCGGTTCGAGGCCGTTGACCCGCGTCGAACCGATCGAGACGTCCCCCTCGGTCGCGGTTTCGAGCCCGGCGACCGTCCGGAGCGTAGTCGACTTACCACAGCCCGAGGGGCCGACGAGAACGAGGAACTCCCCGTCGTCGATCTCTAAGGAAACGTCGTCGACCGCGACGATGTCCGCGCCGCTGTACTCCTTGGTGACGTGATTCAGTGCGATTTGTGCCATAGTTAGTTGCCTCCCTCAAACCGCCGATCGGTTCCGCTGACGGTCCCCGATCCTACAGCCGTCGAGGTCGTTGCTCGCGTCGGGGTCATTGTTTGACTGCTCCCATCGTGAGGCCGCTGACGAGGTACCTCTTGACGATGACACCGAAGGTCACCATCGGGAGCAGGATCACGACCCCGGTGGCCATCACCTGCCCCCACAGCGTCCCCGTCTGTGTGACCAGCTGCGACGCCGCGACCGGCATCGTCTGGGTCGCGTTGTTCGTGAAGATCAGCGCGAAGATGAAGTCGTTCCACGAGAAGACGATCGCGATGATCGCGGTCGCCCCCATCCCCGGCAACACCAATGGTAGTGACACCTTCCGGAACGCCTGCCACTTGGTCGCGCCGTCGATCAGCGCCGCCTCCTCCAGCGCCACGGGCACCTCGTCGAAGAACGAACGCATCAGCCAGATCGCGAAGGGGAGATTGAACGTCGTATGGGCGATGATGAGCCCGATGTGGGTGTTCAGCAGGTTCAGGGCGTTGTAGATGTAGAATAACGGGATGACCACGACCACGATGGGGGCCATCCGCGTGCTGATGATCCAGAACGCGAGGGGTTTCTTCCCACGGAGGTCGAGCCGTGAGAGGCCGTAGCCGCCGATCGTCCCCAGTCCGACCGAGAGGACGGCAGTGCCGAGCGCGACAATCACGCTGTTTGTCAAAAACGGCGTCACGGGGTTCGCCCCCAGGAACATGTCCTGGTAGTACCGCAGCGTCGGTTCGAAGATGATCGTCGGCGGGAACTCGAACATGCTCCGCCGGATCTTCAGCGACGAGAGGAACATCCAGAACAGCGGCACCAGCGTCCAGACCGCAACCAGGCCGAGCACGGCCAGCGGACCGTACCGCCTGACTGACTTCGGTAGCGCGGTCGACTGGTTGGCCTTACTCATCGTCGCCGGCACCCCCCATGATCGTCTCGACGAACGCCAGTCCCATCAGGACCGTGACCGCCAGTAGGACCAGCCCGGCCGCGGAGCCGTACCCGAGGTTGAAAAACCGCAGGGCCTGCTCGTAGAGGTAGAGACCGATGATCTTCGTTGTGTTCGACGGACCGCCGCCCGTCGTGATGAACACTTTCGCGAAGTACCGCATCAGGTCCATCGAGCGCAAGAGCAGAGCGATGGCGATGGCGGGTTTCAACAACGGCAGCGTTACGTACCGGAACTGAGTGAAGCCGGTCGCGCCGTCGACCTGGGCCGCCTCGTATAAATGTTGCGGAATCGACTTCAGCCGCGCGAGGATGATCAGCACGATTAGCGGCGTCCACTGCCAGGTGTCCATCAGGATGACCGCCGCCATCGCGCTGTTGGGATCGCCGAGTATTGGCTGATCGATGAACAGCCCGATCTGGTTCATCAGGTACGTGTACAGGCCGAAGGTGGGATCGAGCATGAACTGCCAGAGCAGCCCGACGACCACCGGCGCGATCATCATCGGCATGATGACGATACTCGTGAACACGTTCTCGCCGACGATGACTCGGTGGAGCATCACAGAGATGAGGATCCCGAGCCCGAGTTGGAGCGATAGCGACCCGCCGACGTAGACGGCCGTTGCCTTCCAGGCGTCCCAGAAGTTGCCGTCATTGGTCATGTCGACGTAGTTCTCGACCCCGACGAAGATCTGCTCCTCGATGGGCGTGAAGCTGACCTCCATGAACGAGAGAGAAATCATCACGACCAGCGGGATAATGCTTAGCACCGCGAGCGTAATGATACTTGGTGCGAGCAGCACCATCTCGAACGAAATCGGGAGCGACTCCAGAATCGATTCCTCCATGTCGTCCGGCTCCTCGCCGACGTAAGCGTCGGTCGGTACGCCGGAGATCTCTGTCGTATGTTGGTGTTCGACCATCGCTTTCCTTTCTCCTTGCCAGTGTGTACCGTAATGAATAGAAAGGACTATCTTGACTGTTTTGATCCGCGGAGGCTGGCCGGCTACAGGGTGGTGCTGAAGCCGTCCTCGCAGGCCTGCATCGTGTCCGCCGGCGACTGGTTCCCGTTGACCATCTTCGATTGCTCGGTGTAGATCACCTGCTCCAGCTGGAGCCAGTCGGGGTGGTGGGGTCGCTGGCCGATGTTGTCGAGGTCCCACCCCTCGAGAATCGGCGGCACGACGTTGGGCATTGGACTCTCGGCGGTCGACTGCTCGCTAGCCTCCTTGACCTCGTCGCGCTCGTAGACGGAGGTGCGGGTCGGCGTCCCGCCGGCCTGCTTGAGCAGTTCGGTCTGGATTGCCTCGGAGGTCGCCCACTCGATGAACATCCAGGCTGCCTTCTTCTTAGCGTCGGTGATGTGGGCGTTGATGCCGATGCTGCTCCCGCCATAGTGGGCCTGGACGTTCCGGCTCTCCGCCGGTCCCGACGGGGCGAGCGTCCACCTGACCGAGTCGGCGACCTCGCTCGACTCGGGATCCGCGAACAGGCCGTTGAACTCGTGCCACTCGGGGGCCATCGCGATCTGGCCGTTCGCGAACGCCTGGGCGACGCCCGTCCAGTCCCAGGTCGTACTGCCCGGGTGGGCGACATCGCTGACCAGTCCCTGGTAGAACTCCGCCGCTTCGACCGACGCGTCGTCGGTGAACCCGGCCGAGACGTCGTCCGGCAGAATCGGATCCTTGCCGTCGAAGCCCTCGAGTTGCGTTCCGCCAAAGGCCCACTGGATCATCTCGAACTCGTTGGCCAGCGACTGGTGCTGTTTGGCCATGTGACCCGTCCCGTACTCCACCATGTCATCGGGGACGTTCTCATTGATCCACTTGGCGACTTCCATGTACTGCGACCAGGTCATGTCGGGGTTGGGCTCGGCCTCGAACCCGAGGTCGCTGGTGGCCTGGTCGCCGTACTCGTCGAGGACGTCGCCCCGGTAGGCCAGCAGCATCGTCGGACAGTCGTAGGGGAGACCCCTGATCGTCCCGTCGCCCTCGTACTCCGAACACGCGATCCGGTGGACCTCGATGTGGTCCTCGTAGTCGTAGCCGCTGTCGTCGATGTAGGCGTTCAGCGGCTCCAAGTCCGTGAAGTACGGCGCGCCGATGTTGTACGGGTCGACGTAGCAGGCGTCGAAGTTGCCCGCCTCGCTGCTGAGGTCGTTTGCGAGTTTCTCCGTGTAGTTGAGCAGCGGCGAGAGCGTGTACTCGACCTCGATCCCAGTCTCCCCGGTGAATCGGTCCGTGATCGACTGGAGCGCCTTCGTCGGCGGCGTCGATTCCGAGATGAACTGGATGCTCGATGCGGCTTCGACGTCGTCGCCTGGCGGCTGGCTCGCGTTGGCGCCACCCCCACCGCCACCGCCGCCTCCACCACTGAGACAGCCGGCCGTGGCCGCGATTCCGGCTGCGAGGCCGGTCGACTGTACGAACTCACGCCTGCGTAGCCTGTGCTCTGGCATACCAGTCGCCTGTTCCGAGGGGCGCTATTTAGTCCTTTTCCACGCTCGCACGGTCCGCTGTCGCCGCGCGGCGACAACGACGGTCGTGGCCGAAGCGGCGGGGGCCGGTTCGAACGACGCGATGAGGCGTCGGGACGATCGATGCGCTTATGTTATTTCCTATCACACCTACGCGCGACCGTGGATGTGAACGGATAGTGTTCGTCGGAATCGATATCGGCCACACGAACATCAAGGCCGTCGCGTTCGATTCGGACTGGAACAACGTCGGGGAGTACGGCATCGAAGCCGGGATGGAACAGCCGGGCGAAGGTCGCCGCGAGATCCCGATCGAGCGACGATGGGAGCACACGCTCGAGTGTCTCGACGAGTTACGGGAGCGGCTCCGACCGAACGAGAAGATCGACGGGATCGGGCTCGCCGGCGGCGGCGGCGGCCTCTACCCGCTCGACGCGAACGAGGAACCGTTCATGAACGGGATTCCCCTGTTGGACGAACGGGCGAGGGGAATACTCGACCGCTGGAAGGAAGACGGAACCCGCAGGGAGATATCCGAAATCACCGGCGTGCCGGTGCCGCCGGGGTCCGCACTGCTTTCACTACGGTGGTTGAAGGAAAACCGCCCCCGGCAGTACGACGCTATCGAACACGTCCTCCAGCACAAGGATGTCGTGCGATACAAACTCACCGGCGAACTCGCCCTGGAGATCAGCGACGCGACCTTCAGCCTGACGAACCACCGAACACAAGAATACGACGACGATCTGTTCGAACTCGCCGGCGTAACCGACAAACGCGAGGCGTTCCCGGAACTGAAGCCCACGAGCTACGAGGTCGCGGGCTACACGACCGAGGAAGTACAACGAAAGACCGGCATTGAGAGGGGAACGCCCGTCGTGACCGGCGCACACGACGCCTGTGCGAACACGCTCGGCGTGGGGGCGATGGACGAGGACGTCGTCACGACGGTAGGTGGGACGTGGTCGTTGAGCACGAAGGTGATCGAGTCGCCGTCGATCGATCTGGAGAGTTGGTGCTGTGAGAACTTCCTGGAGCAGGGAACGTGGATGTTGGAGATCTCGACGGTGACGGGGACGATCTGTCTCGACTGGTTCGTAGAGGAGTTCTGTGCGGCCGAGCGACGACGGGCCGAGCGGACGGGTCGGAGCATCTGGGACGTCATCGAAGAGGAGATCGCGGACGTCCGGACGAACGCGGTCTTTCACCCCTTTCTCTTCGGGAACCCCTACGGGTATCTGTACGGGGACACCGCGTCGGGGAGTTTCACCGGGCTGCGACCGCAGGACGGTCGATTAGAGATGTTGCGAGCCGTCTACGAGGCGATCGCGTTTATGCACCGCTGGCAAGTCGACCTGTACGACGACGCGTTCGACGTCGAGGAGGTGCGATTCACCGGCGGCGCTGCCAGAAGCGATTTCTGGACCCAGATGCTCGCCGACGTACTGAACACGAAAGTAACGCTGACCGAAACGGAGCAGTCGGGTTGTTTCGGCGCGGCCATGCTGGCGGCCATCGGCGTCGGAGGGATTCCCGGTCTGGACGAGACCGCCGACCTCGTCGAGATCGGCGAGGAATACTACCCGAGTGAGGCCGACTACGACCGGAAGTACGAGGTCTTCAGGGAACTAACCGGCCCACTGGAGGCGGTCTGGGACGAACACTACGCGCTTCGAAGCTGAGAGTCGGGGGTCGCGTTCGTATCGAGGCCGCGTCGATGGTCGGCGACCGATCCATAACTATTTGACCGCCCTGGGTGGATCGACGACCATGGCTGACGAACCTCGCTACCGGTCGATGCGCGAGATGATCGTCGAGACCGGACTCGAGATGATCGAGCAGGAACTGACGAAAGGAACGGGGGGAAACGCCAGCGCACGGACCGACGACGGCAACGTCGTTATCAGTCCCTCGGGGGTGCCCTACGACGAGATCCCACCCTCCGAGGTGCCCGTCGTCTCGCTCGACGGCGAGCGGATCGCCGGCGACCTCCCCCCATCGAGCGAGACGCCGATGCACACGGCCGTCTACGCCGGCCGCGAGGACGTCGGCGCGGTCATCCACACCCACTCACCCTATGCGAGCACGTTCGCCTCGCTACGGGAGCCGATCCCCGCGTCGAGTTACCTTATCGCGTACGCCGGCCACGAGGTCCCAGTCGCGGGCTATGCACCCCCGGGCTCCGAGGAGCTAGCGAACGGCGCGCTCGACGCGTTGAGCGAGGCGACGAACGCCTGTCTGCTCGCGAACCACGGCGTGCTGGCGGTCGGGGAAGGTGTGAGAGACGCCTTCGAGAACGCGCTCATCGTCGAACACTGCGCCAGGATCCACTACCAGGCGAGCGCCATCGGTGACCCGGTGGTCCTCACCGACGAGGAGGTCGACGAACTGATCGCGGGCTTCGCCGAGTACCGGAGCCAGTAGCGCTCGGGACCGATCGGCCCCCGAACCGACTCCCACGGCCGATCGATGCGGCGTCGAGAGCGATAGCGAACGCGACGCGGGAAACGTCGAACCCGACGCGAGAGGTCCGGGCCGACACGCCTCGGAGGCGTGCTAAGGCTTATTATGTCGTGTGTGATCCGAACCCTCATGGGTCGAGTGCTGATCGGTGTCGATGCCGGGACGTCGATGATCAAGGCGGTGGCGTTCTCGCTCGACGGCGAGGAACGCTACGTAAGCGCGCGCGAAAACCCGGTGAAGAACCCACGGCCGGGATGGGCCGAACAGGACATGGCGCTGACCTGGCACCAAACCGGCGCGGCGATCGACGACGTGACGACCGATCTCTCCGAGGGCGAGGAGGTCGTCGGGGTTGGCGTCACCGGTCAGGGCGACGGCTGTTGGCTTATCGACGACGAGGGCGAGCCGGTCCGTGATGCGATCCTCTGGTCCGACGGCCGCACTACCCCGTATATCGACGAGTGGGCCGACGACGGGACGACACAGCGGGCGGCGGCAGTCTGTGGCTCGGCGGTCTTTCCCGGGACGAGCGCGGCGATCTATCGCTGGCTCGCGGACAACGAACCCGAAGCGACCGAGCGGGCCGAGACGGTCTTCTTCTGTAAGGACTGGCTCAAGTACGAGCTCACTGGCGAGCGGGTAAGCGACCCAAGCGACATGTCGTTGCCGTACCTCGACGTCGAAACCGTCGAGTACGCCCCGGAGATCCCCGAAACCTTCGGCGTGCCGGAACTCGCCGATCTACTGCCCCCGCTTCGTCCTGCGACCGAGGTCGTCGGCACGGTCACCCCCGAAGCCGCGGCCCGGACCGGCCTACCCGAAGGCACGCCCGTCGCCTCGTCGCTGTTCGATATGCCGTCGATGGCCATCGGGACCGGCGCGATCGAACCCGGCGACAGTTCCTCGATCGTTGGGACGACCTCGGTCAATCAGACGCTGCTCGACGAACCGAACACCGAGCCACAGGGCGTTGGTTTTACCCTCCCGCTGGGGATCGAGGGGTTGTGGACGCGGGCGATGGCGGCGATGGCGGGCACGCCGAACCTCGATTGGTTTCTCGACGAGATCGTCGAATCGCGCGATTTCGCCGCCATCGAGTCGCGGATCGAGTCGATCCCGGTGGGCGCGGAGGGGCTTCTCTATCACCCATACCTGAGCGAGGCGGGCGAGCGCTCGCCCTTCCTGGAGACGACCGCGAGGGCGAGTTTCAGTGGACTCGCCCCGCGTCACACCGAAGACCACATGATACGGGCGATCTACGAGGGAATCGCCTTCAGCGTGCGCGATTGTTTCGAGCACATCCCAGCCGAGCCGGACACCGTACGTCTGAGTGGCGGCGGAGCCCGATCGGATTTCTGGTGTCGGATCTTCGCCGACTGCATCGACACCCCGGTAGTGGTGCCCGACGGTGCGGAGTTCGGGGCGAAGGGCGCGGCGATGCTCGCCGGCATCGCCGTCGGCGAGTACGACGACGTCGCCGAAGCCGTTTCGCGCACGACGACGACTGCCCGATCGTACGAACCGGACGAAGCGAACGCGGCCCGATACGATCGATGGTACGGACTGTACAAGGACGTCTACGAGTCGATGTTCGAACACTGGCGCACCCGCGAAGAGATCCTCACGGATCTCGAAGGAGGAGACGAGTGACCGATACGGACGAACATCGAAGAACACCGAGGAACGCCGATGACCTCGATGACACCGATACCGAACCGTGACTGACGTCCTCGTCGGCGTCGACGCCGGCACGTCGACGATCAAGGCAGTGGCCTTCTCGCTCGACGGCGAGGGACTCGCCGTGAGCCGGCGATCGAACCCGGTGAAGAGCCCGCGACCGGGATGGGCCGAACAGGACATGAAAACGACGTGGCGACGGACCGTCGCTGCCGTCGAGGAGGTGCTCGAGTCCACCGGAGGGGAAGCGATCGGTGTCGGGGTGACCGGTCAGGGCGGCGGTTGCTGGTTGCTCGATGGCGGGGGCGAACCGGTTCGTGACGCGATCCTCTGGTCGGACGGTCGGGCCGCCGAGTACGTCGAGGAGTGGCGGACGAACGGCGTCTACGACATCGTGTTCGACCGCTGTGGTTACGGGCCGTTCGCGGGGCTACCGCTCCCGATCCTGCGATGGCTGGCGGACAACGAGCCGGAAACCGTCGAGCGGGCGGCGACCCTTCCGTTCTGTAAGGACTGGCTCGAGTACTGTCTCACCGGTGCGCTGACCACCGACCCGAGCGACGCCTCGCTGACACACTGGCGGCCGGACCGGGGCGAGTACGACGAGGCGGTGTTGGAAGCCGTCGGTCTCGACGAGTGGAACGATGTCGTCGCCCCGATTCGGACTCCGACGTCGGTCGTCGGCACGGTGACGGGGCAGGCCGCCGAACGGACCGGTCTCGGGCCGGGAACACCCGTCGTCTCCGGGGCGATGGACGTCGTAGCGTCGGCGCTCGGGAGCGGTGCCGTACGGCCGGGCGACGGCTCGGCGGTCGTCGGGACGACGCTCCAGAGCCAGGTACTGCTCGCCGAGCCGTCGATCACCGCTCCTCGCACCGGGTACACGCTCGCGCTCGGCATCGACGGGATGGGGCTACGGGCAATGGGTACCATGGCGGGCACGCCGAACCTCGATTGGGTCCTCGACGAGGTGGTCGGCTCGCGGGAGTTCGCTGAAATCGAGGCCCGGGTTCGATCGATACCGCCGTGCTGTGAGGGGCTCATGTACCACCCGTACCTCAGCGCCGCAGGGGAGAAAGCGCCGTTCGTCGAACCGACCGCCAGGGCGCAGTTCACCGGGCTCTCACCGCGCCACACCACCGATCACCTGCTGCGTGCGGTCTACGAGGGAGTGGCGTTGGCCATGCGCGACTGTCAGGTACACCTCCCGCGCGAACCGGATCGGGTGTACCTCAGCGGCGGCGGGACGCGATCGGACCTCTGGTGTCAACTGTTCGCCGACTGCCTCGATGTCGAAGTCGTCGTCGCGGCCGGCAACGAGTTCGGCGCGAAGGGCGCAGCGCTGTTCGCCGGCGTCGCCATCGGCGAGTACGACGACGTCGAAGACGCGGTCGAGCGGACGACGACGATCGCCCGGTCGTACGAGCCGGACGACCGAACCGTCGCCCGATACGATCGGTGGTACGGGCTGTACAGGGAGTCCGCGAATCGATGGTCGAACACTGGCGAACTCGTGAGGGGATCCGCGCCGATTTCGAGAGTAGTCGGTGAACGGGACGACGCCGGCCGCCTCCTCGTCAGTTTTCACCTATGCGACCGATACGACCGACGTAATCGATACGACGGCCGTCCGGAACGACCGTGAGAAACCGTGAGGAGCGATACGCGTGATATAAGTACCTCGACGCGGAGTTCACGGACGGTAGACGAGTCGGTTCGCAAGCGAACGGAGCCGGCCGGACAGGGAGCTACTATGTCGACAGGAAAGACACTGGAGTCGGAGCGCGAATCGATCAGCGAACTGTGCAAGCGGATGCTCGATCAGGGGCTGACGACGGGCACCGGCGGCAACATCAGCGCGGAGAACGGAGAGGGCGTCATGGCGATCTCGCCGACCGGGATGGCCTACCCGGACATCACGCCGGCCGACGTGCCGGTTCTCGATGGAGACGGCGAGGTCGTCGCCGGCGATCGCGAGCCCTCCTCGGAGCACCGAATGCACCGTATGCTTCACGAGGGTCGCGGGGATGTCGGCGGCGTCGTCCACACCCACTCGCCGTACGCCAGCGCCTTCGCTAGCGCCGGGGAACCGATCCCGGCGTCCCATTACCTGATCGCGTTCGCCGGTAAGCAGGTCCCGGTCGCGGGCTATGCGACGTACGGCACTGCGGAGTTGGGGGAGCTCGCAGCCGAAACGATCGGCGAGGCGTACGACGCGTGTCTGCTTCGGAACCACGGCGTGATAACGGTCGGCGAGACCGTCGACGCCGCCTACGAGACGGCGCTCATGGTCGAGTACTGCGCGCGAAACCACTACATCGCGTCGTCGATCGGCGACCCGATCGTCCTCGACGACGACGAACTCGAACACCTCCAGGAGCGGTTCGCCGACTACGGCCAGAGCGAGTGAGGCTTCGGCACGGTCGAGCGTTCGATCCGAGCGACGGAAACCGAACACGTCCCCGAGGGCGGAATCCGCTATCGTCCGGGAACTACCGAAGGAGCGCTCGTCTATCGATTCTCCCCTCCCGTTTCCCTTCCCCGCCGAACTCGATCCGGTGACACACTGTCGGAGTTACCCGTCCCACGAGTCGTAGAGATCCCGGACGTCCGCCCAGCGGTCGGCGTGATCGCGTCGGTGCTCGGCGTATGCGTCGCTCACCGACTCGTCGGGTGTAACGACGCCGCTGGATCGAAGGAGTCGCGCCGAGGCCGTCTCCACGTCGTCGAAGATCGACGCGGCGAGCGTCGCCGGGAGCAACGAACCGGCCGTCGTTCGCGGTTCCATTCGCGTTACGGGCCGATCCCAGATCGACGCCCGGAGTTCGTTCCACCAGCTAAAGGGGTCGTCGCCGCCCGGTACCCCCCGGCTGAGAAGCGAGACCCGCTCGATCCCCGACTCGAAGTGCTCGGCGACGAGCGGGAGGTAGCTGTACTCCGCGAGCGTGATCCCGGTCACGACTCCCCTGAGAAGCCGTCCCCTGACCGCCTCCCGATCGAGCTCCTGGTCGGGCCAGAGGCCGAAGACCGAGTTCGCCATACCGGATTCGAAGAAGGGACTGCGATTGCCCTGGACGTAGACGTCGTACTCCGCTCCCGCCGGGACCCGCCGTGCGGCTTCGAGACCGCGGCGTTCGTCGAACCCGAAGAAGCGATCGCAGACCCACTCGAAGAGGACACCCGTCTCGAACGCCGCGCTGGCGACGTAGCCTTCGATCGGGTGACGATGGTAGTAAAGCGCCTCGTGGGGCGTAATCGACTCGGAGACGTACTTGACGACGCTCGTCGACTCACAGGCAATGGAGTAATCGCCCGCGCCGAGACACCCCGCCGAGATCGCCGACGCGTTCCCGTCGGTCATCCCCTGGTACAGTTCCGCACCAGCGAGTCCGATCTCGGCGGCGAGGTCGCTCGTTGCGACGCCGATCGGCGTTCCGGGCGCGACGATGGAGGGAAACAGGTCGGGCGAGAGCGAGAGCGCGTCGAACAGCGGCTCGTACCACTCCGGAGACGCGACCGTGACGTCCGCGCCGAACTTGAGCGCGTTCGTCCAGTCGGTCTCGACCTCGCGCCAGCGCTCCTCAGTGCCGTACAGAAGCCGATAGAGCAACCACGTCGCCGGGCTCAAAATCCACTCGACGGCTTCGAACCGCTCGGGGTAGGCTTCGCGCAAGCGTAGTACCTTCGCCAGCGGGCTGGTCGCCGAGAAGGGAACGCCCTTCTTGGCGAGGTCGGCCGTCGCGTCGAGGGCGGCGATTTCGTGTCCGTGCTCGGGGGCGGATTCGTAGTACATCTGCGGTCGGAACACCGGTTCGCCGGTGTCGTCGACGAGGACCGCCGTTCCCGACGTGCTATCCACGGTACACAGCACGCGGCCCCGTGGGAGATACAGCGCCGTGTCGTACAGCGCCGCTTCCCACCGATCGACGGTCTGGGCGTCGATCGTCGCCTCCCCGCCGAGGAGCACCTCCCCGTCGAGTCCGTACGCGGTGATCCGCACGCCGGACGTCCCGAGATCGATCCCGACCAGTTGGGTCGCCACGACGTCAGCCCCTCGCGCTCGGTTGCGCTCGATCGCGTGCAACGCCGGTCCGTCCACCGAGAGCGACCGACGACGAAGCGGCGTCCCCGACCGATTCGGGGCTCGAAGCCAGGGTATCCCCGTCGACGTATCGAGTCATCGTATCGACTGTGGTTCGTAATCTGGCGGCTAATAGCCTCCGGTCGAATCGATCGAACCGCTCGGTGACCGCTTCCTGCTCGGCGATATCGCGCACCGATTCGACGGATCTCGTCGGGCGAGAGAACCGACTCGCTGCGATCGTAGCACTTTTGTTCTGTATCATAGAACACGGCAACGCCAGCAGCGCCGAAACGTAATGTCGTGAAGTGCCGGCTCGAACGCTCCGTGGTCGATCAGGCGTCGACTGACCGTAATCGGCGCGTCGGATCGACGTGTTCTATCATGCAGAACACTAATGCTGATCCGGCTCATCGATCGAGCATGGGAGCGAACGAGACGCCGAACGTACCGGTGAAATCGGTCGAGCGCACGATTCGGCTCGTCGAGGCGATACAGAGGCGAAACGGCGCGAGCGTCACCGAGCTCTCGAACGACCTCGGGGTCGCGAAGAGTACCATGCACAACCACCTGCGCACCTTGGAGCGTCACGGCTACCTCGTGCGCGAGGACGGCGCCTTCCAGCTCGGACTTCGATTCCTCGATCACGGCGGGTTCGCCCGCGAGCGAAAACCCGCATACGGCATCGTTCGGTCCCAGGTCCGGAGCCTCGCCGACGAGACGGGCGAACTCTGTCAGTTCGTCGTCGGCCAGCGGGGCCAGGGAGTCGTACTGTTTCAAGTACGGGGCGAACGGGCCGTCGAGACCCGATCCCGCGTCGGCATGCACGCGCCCCTACACAGCATGCCGGGTGGGAAGTCGATTCTCGCTCACCTGCCCGTGAAACGGGTGAACGAGGTAATCGAGGACCACGGCCTTCCGGCGGCTACCGACGAGACGATCACGGATCCCGACGAGCTGTTCGCCGAGATCGACCGTATCGTCGAGCGGGGGTACGCGATCAATCGGGCGGAACACATCGGTGGACTGAACGCGGTCAGCGTGGCGATTACGTCGGGCAACGACGAAGTGCTGGGCGCGCTCGCGACCGTCGGCCCCACTCATCGAATGGGCGACGAGCGATACGAGCGCGAGGTCGCGGACTCGTTGCTCGAAGCGGCCAACGAGCTAGAGCTCAACGTGACGTACTCGCGGCTGTGAAGTCGCGAGACATCATGCGTGTTCTACCATACAGAACTCCGAGCGCGTCTCGCCGGCGCGCCCGATCGGAGTCGGAGCCGTGGCTCCGAACTCGTGGTACGCGTGAGTGTAACGGACGGGTCGACGACGGGATGTCGTACTCGGACGACACGAGTCGCGCTCGAAGGCGAACACTACCGACCCGATGCCCGACACGGCGGGCGTATCGCGCGGCGTCGCGAGAGCGGTTCGGTTCGGTTCCCGAAGCGCGGGATCGACGTCCGATACGAACGAAGTCGGTACGGCGCGGGCGCAATCGGAGATCAGATCGGTATCCATGACTGTCGTACGTCTGTAAGGCAAGTCGTAGCTAACCGTCACAGCCGATTCTCACTCCTCGTTTTCGTTCGGACGGCATTGAGCAAGAGTTTGACTCTGGCGAACCGACGTTTGATTCTGACGAATACGCGCTCGAGACAATAAAGATAGCTCTCGGCGCGTCGAGTGAGGTAGCGACACGTTGCCCGATCGGTTCCGAAAGTCCGAAATCGGGATACGGAGTCCAACAGAGGCAAACGATCGGAGGTGCCGTGCGTGGCCGTCCCGGTTCGTGACCAGTGTCGAGGCGTGCTCCGACCGGGGAGCGTGTCGACGCCGGCTAGCCGGTTGAGCGGCAACTGATGTAGCGGTGACGCACGCAGGGAGGTAATAAATCCCCATCGAGCAAGCGGTTCGAGTACGACGTGTTCGGGATCGAACCCGCACTACGGTTTCGCTCCTGTTCAGAGTGTGTTTGATCGCGTCGAACACTGCGATTGCCGTCGAGAAGAGGCTCCATCAACGACGGGACTCGGGGTAACGACCGCTCGCTTCTCGATCGTCGGTGAACACCCGTCGACCCCATCTTTTCATCGTACGAGGATTCCTTATCGAGATATGACCGATCGATTTCGAGTGGCGATAGCGGGGATCGGGGCTGTCGCGCGGATCCACGCGAGGTCGATCGTAGATATAGAGCACGCACAGGTCGTCGCCGGCTCCTGTCGGACCGAGTCCAAGGGCCGGGAGTTCGCCGATACGTTCGACTGTGAGTGGTACGCCGACACCGAGGCAATGCTCGAGGCGGTCGATCCGGACGTACTCGACGTCTGTACGCCGAGCGGCACGCACCTCGACGTCGTGGCTAGTGCTGCCGAGCGCGGGATCGACGTCCTCTGTGAGAAACCGCTCGAAATCACGACCGAACGGATCGACCGGATGGCGAGCGCGGCGGACGCAGGCGGGATCGAACTGGGCGCGATCTTCCACCAGCGGTACAACCCGGTCATCCGAACGCTCCACGAGGCGGCCGCAGGGGGTCGATTCGGCGACCTCTCGACGGTCAACGCGTACGTGCCGTGGTGGCGCGAGGACGAGTACTACGCCCCCGACCGGTGGCAAGGAACCGAGCAGTTCGACGGCGGCGGCGCGCTAATGAACCAGTCGATCCAC
>PXQR01000013.1 GCA_003021235.1 Halobacteriales archaeon QH_6_64_20
AAACACGCCCTCGGTGATGACCGCCGGCGGATCGTCACCGTGGTTCGGTCCCGTGCTGGCACTTTGCATTCGCCGGATCGCATCGGCGAACAGCGCGGTGCCGGCAACGGCGGAGAGACCGCCGGCGAGGAAATTCAACGGCCAGGGGAGAACTTCGATGCGCTCGAAGCGATCGAGAACGACCCCGACGGCGAACGCCAACGCGAACAGGACCGGCGCGGGCGCGAGAATCGAACCGCGATCCGTATCGCCGCCTTCGTCGTCGCCAGGACGTCTCGTGGGCCCTCGGACATGGGGTCTCTCGGCCGCGTCGTTCGATGACGTTCGGAGTAAGCGTACCGACCGACGAGCGGTGGGTCGTGTGGTTCGGAAAGCACCGATTCGAACACGGCGGACCGATCCTGAAACGTTCAACCGACCCACCGATGGCGTCGTCTCGTGGCGGGCGGTACGGACAGAGTCCGAAAGGAAGGGAGGTATGGAGGTCGCGTCGAATCCAGCCGGACCTTACGACCGATCGCCGCTCGAACGGGACGGGGAATCGGGGGTCGATCCGTCCATTTCCTCGCGTTCGGCGCGATGGAGCGCAAGCGAAACGAGCGTCATCAGCGCCGAAAACGCCAGTAGCGCCGCCGCGAGGAGGCCCGCTTCGAGCATCGTCTTCAGGTCCGTGGCCCCTACGAGCATGGTCGAGTCGGCTCCACTCGATCGCCGCTCCTCGTCGTTCACAGCGTCATCCCTCGTCGGGTGCGTAATCGCCTTCCTCGTAGATGCGATCCATTCGCGCCGCCATGACGAAGTCGGTCTCGAACAGGCCGTCGATCTTGTGGGTCCACATCTCGACGACGACTTCGCCCCACGCGAGGTGGATATCGGGGTGATGCCATTCCTCTTCGGCGAGTTCGCCGACCTCGATCGTAAAGTCGAGAGCGTCCCCGAAGTCCTCGAACGCGTAGGTGCCTTCGAGATGGTGTTCGTCGACGACCTCCCAGACCTCCCTGTCGACCTGCTCGTACAGTTCGTCCAGTTCCTCGCCTTCGAGCGGGTCCTGGTCGCTCGTACACGCCTCGCACTCGCGTTCTGCCAGTTCCGTGCTCGCCATGCCCCCGCGTTCGACGCCCAGGCACTTAGCGGCCGCGGCGACGCCGACACCGATCCGGCCGGGGAAAAGTACGGAACGTTCAAGCGCGCTTCCTCGCAAGCGAGACCGTGCGAACGAACGGCTTTCACCGGCGAACGCATCGCGGACGAACGGATGGACGACGGAGCGTCGAACGCGTCGCCGATGGGAGGAGCAGGTGACCCCCTCGCGGAGCGACCCGCTCCGAGTGGGACTGATCGGCACGGGCTACATCGGGAACGTTCTCGGCACCCAGTTTCACGCCCATCCCTCGGGGGCGGTCGTCGCGCTGTGTGACCCGAACGACGAGGCAAGAGCCGAGTCCGCCGACCGGTACGCCGTACCTGCGGAGTCCCGATACGCCGGCTACGAGGCGATGCTCGACGGCGAAGCGGGAGAACTCGATGCGATCGTGGTGGGCTCTCCGCACGCGTTTCACCACGCACAGATCCTCGCCGGCCTCGATCGGGACCTACACGTCTTCTGTGACAAACCCCTTACTACGGACCTCGCCGAGGCCCGCGAGATCGCCCGCCGAACTAACGAAAGCGACTCGACCACCATGATCGGCTATCAACGGCACCTCAATCCGGCGTTCATCCACGCCCGGGAGCGCTGGCACGGGGCGTCCAGTCCCCAGGTGCGGTCGATTACCGCGTCGATCACCCAGAACTGGATCTCGCGATTCAGCGGGACCTGGCGAACCGATCCCGACTTATCGGGCGGGGGCAACCTGTACGACACCGGCAGTCACCTGCTCGACGCGGTGCTCTGGACGAGCGGACTGACCCCGACCCGGGTGTCGGCCGACATGGACTTCGCCGACGACGAAGACCGGGTAGACGAACGCGCGAACGTCCTCGTTCGCTTCGCCGAGGGCGCGACCGCCGACGTCTCGGTCTTTTCCGATGCGCCCTGTGTACGCGAACACATCCACGCCTGGGACGAAGAGGGCGCGATCTACCTCGAAGGCCGCGAATGGGAACCCCGCACGCTCACCGAGATCTCCGCGGACAGCACCGACCACACTCCCTACATTGACCGCGACGACCAGCAATCGAAGGCCGACGCGTTCATCGAATCCATCGACGAAGGAACCGAACCGCCCGCGACCGTCGAGGACGCCCTGCGCGTGACCGCCGTCACCGAAGCCGCCTACGAGTCCGCGCGATCGGGCGACTGGGTCGACATCGGTCTCGGGTAGTTGCCTCGACTTCCCGTCGTTCGGTTTCTTCCCGTCCGATCGGGCAAGGCAATGGTCACAGTACGGCGGTCGCGGCGTGGTGGGACAGCGCGATGGCCGGTTCGGATACGACTCGACGTCAGAACCAGCCGGCGTCGGGATCCACGGGTGAGTTCGGTTCCTCGCCGCTCAGCACGCTCATGACATCGGCAGCAACGTCTCGGCTGAGTTCCCGTCGGGATTCTTCGGAATACCACGCGGTATGTGGTGTCATAACTACGTCGTCGCGATCGAGCAGGGGTGAGTCGTCGGGCGGTTCGGGGTCGAAGACGTCGAGGCCGGCGGCGGCGACCGATCCGTTGCTGAGAGCGTCGGCGAGCGCGTCGACGTCGATCACGGATCCTCGGGCGGTGTTGATTATCACCGCTCCGTCCGACATGGCCGAAAACGCCTCGGCGTCGAGCAGCTTCTCGGTCTCGTCGGTCAGCGGCGCGTGAACCGAGAGGATATCGGACTCGCCGAGTACCTCCTCGAAGCCGACCTTCTCGACGCCGGCGTCGGCCATCTCCGCCTCGTCGACGTAGGGATCACAGGCGAGTACGTCGAACCCGAACCCCGAGACCTTCTCGGCGAACCGGCGGGCGATCTTCCCGAACGCCAGTAACCCGACCGTCTTGCCCTGGAGCCGGTGGAGCGACCGGCCGTCCTCCCAGCTCCAGGTCCCGCTTTTGACCTGGCTGTCGTAGACGTGTGTCTTCCGCACACAGGCTAAAAGCAAGGCGAGCGCGTGCGTCGAGACCTCCTCGACCGCGTAGCCGGGAACGTTGAGGACGACGACGTCGTTTGCGGCGGCGGCGGCGACGTCCACGTTGTCCACGCCGATGCCGGCACGCCCGACGACCCGGAGGCTCTCGGCGCGTTCGAGCACCTCGCACGTGACCGGCGTCGAGGAGTCGACGATCAATCCATGGGCGCCTTCGAGGGCGTCGACGACCGCCTCGGGCGTTCGGGGCGGAGAGTCCCGGACATCGAGTTCGACCTCGGTACCCACGCCGGTTTCGGCCCGTGCGAAGACGTCGCGGCCGGTCTCGACGTCGATCGTCTTGAGATCGCTGAGAACGACTCGGTGTGTCATCCGCCGGGAGTCAGGTCGGCGTCGGGTTAGGTGTTCACTTCTCGCTTCTTCGAGCGACGGGGATACGACCGGGCCGCTCGCGGGATCGACGACGATTCGACTCCGATCAGTCGAGTACGGCGAGTACGTCGCCCATGTTCACGCTCTGGCCCTCGCTCACGGCGACCTCGGCGACGGTGCCCCCGAAGGAGGCGACGACGTCGTTTTCCATCTTCATGGCTTCGAGCACGCAGAGCACGTCGCCCGAGGAGACCTCGTCGCCCGCCGCGACGTCCACCGAGAGGATCGTCCCCTGCATGTCCGCCGTGACCTGCTCGCCCTCCGCACTCACGCTCGTCCCGTCGCCGCCGCTATCGCCGCTGTCGTCGTCGCTCGTGCTTTGACCACCTTCGTTACCCCCGCCGCTTCGACCGGCACGCGACCGACCGCCCGACCCCGATCCGCCCGCCTCGGCGGCCGCGGCGAACCCGCTTCGATCCTCCAAGTTCACCTCGAAGCGCTTGCCGTTCACCTCGACGACGAACTCGCGTTCGACGGTCTCGCCTTCCTCATCGTCATCAGCGTCGTCGTCGCCCGCCGATCCGGCAGGACCCCACCGCTCCTGCGCTTCTTCGATCCGTTCGGGATCCAGTTCCTCGTCGAGGTAGTTCGTCGTGTGTTCGCCGGCCCGAAAGGCCTCGTCGGTGAGCATCAACCGGTGGAACGGAACGATAGTTACCAGTCCCTCTATCTCGTATTCGGCGAGCGCGCGGCGACTGCGTGCGATGCACTCGGCTCGATCCCGACCCTGCACGATGAGTTTCGCGATCAGCGAGTCGTACTCCCCGCCCACCGAATCGCCACCGCGCAGCGCGTCGTCGACCCTGACACCGATCCCCCCGGGCGGGTCGTACGTCCCGATAGTGCCGGTCGCCGGCGCGAACTCGGCGGCGGCGTTCTCGGCGTTGATCCGGAACTCCATCGCGTGGCCGTCGAGCGATACTTCCTCCTGGGCGAAACTCACCGGTTCCCCGGCGGCGACCCGCAGTTGCTCCTTCACGAGATCGATCCCGGTGAGCGCCTCGCTGACGGTGTGTTCGACCTGGATTCGGGTATTTACTTCGAGGAAGTAAAACTCCTCACCCTCGACGAGGAACTCGACGGTGCCCGCGTTTTCGTACTCGGCGGCGTCAACGCCCTCGCGGGCGGCCCCGCGGATCTCCTCGCGCAGATCGTCGGCGAGCGCCGGGCTCGGGGCCTCCTCGATGACCTTCTGGTGACGCCGTTGAAGCGAGCAGTCGCGCTCGCCGAGGTGACGTACTTCGCCCTCCCTATCGGCGATCACCTGCACCTCGACGTGACGGGGAGCTTCGAGGTACTTTTCGAGATATACCGAATCGTTGTCGAAGTACGCCTCGCCCTCGCGTTTCGCGCTTTCCAACTGATCGTCGGCTTCCTCGGGGCCGGAAACGACCTTCATGCCGCGCCCGCCGCCGCCGCCTTCTGCCTTGATCGCGACCGGATAGCCGTGTTCGTCGGCGAACTCGGCTATTTCCTCGGCGGAGTCGACCGGATCGGTCGTGCCGGGAACGACGGGGACGCCGGCCTCGCTCATGGCCCGCCGGGCGCTCGTCTTCTCGCCTAACAGACGCATCGAATCGCTGGAGGGCCCGATCCAGGTAAGGGAACTCTCCTCAACGCGGGCGGCGAAGTCGGCGTTCTCCGCGAGGAAGCCGTACCCAGGGTGTATCGCCTCGGCACCCGCCCGCTCGCCGGCGTCGACGATCGCTTCGCCGTCGAGATAGGATTCGGCGGCGCGGGCCGGCCCGACATTGTAAGCCTCGTCGGCGTAGCGGACGTGCCCGGCGTTCCTATCGGCCTCCGAGTAGACGGCGACCGTCTCGACTCCCAACTCCGAACAGGCGCGCATCACCCGGACCGCGATCTCCCCCCGGTTCGCAATCAGGACCTTCTCGAACATTTCTCGCCAGTTCAGCCAGCGCCTACCTCACTGTGTCGGTTCGTATCGCGGCCGCTCGGCGACGAGGGGTCTCGCTGGATGCCCGGATGAGAACAGGTCGGACAGCCGAGGACGTCGAACTATAACCCGTCCGGCCGTACCGATCGATAGGGAACCGAGAGATGGTGGGTCGGGGGACGCCGAGCGTATGGCTCCGTGGGGTGTGTGGTATCGGGAGCGAGGCGATCGGATGAGCGTCATCGCCGAATTCACGGTTCCAGCGGGGGACTTCGAACTGG
>PXQR01000014.1 GCA_003021235.1 Halobacteriales archaeon QH_6_64_20
GTCGTCGGACAGGACAGCGCCTTCGACAGCGGCGACCCGCAGTCCGGTAGCAACGTTACGTTCGAACACACCTTCGACGGGAGTGACACCTTCCTGTATCAGTGTGAGCCACACGACGGCCTCGGCATGCGCGGTGCGGTCGTCGGGTAGCACTCGGTGCGGCCGGTCACTGCCGCACACGCCGGCAAGAACTCGCTCGAAGGCGAAAGCGACGGGCGACCGATCCACGATCGACCGGCCTCGCTGGCGTCGGGTGCCGGCCGATAAGCAGGAGAGTTAGTCCTCGCCGAACTCGCCGATCCGCGCGTGAACGTAGGCGGTCCACTCGTCTAAGGTCTCGTGCATGAGTTCCTTCGCCTCAGGGAGCGGCGTCGCGGTGTACTGATAGACGTGGCCGCCGCCGTCGAGCAACCGTCGGCCACGGGTCGCGAGTCCCTTTTCGAGCAGTGTCGACAGCGATCGGTTCACATTGGATCGATCACGATCGAGCACGTCCGCGAGTTCCGCGACGGTGCTCCCGGGTTGATCGAGGAGTTCGAGGTACGTGCGGCTCTCGTGGTGTTGAATCCCGAACACGCAGGTCAACACGTCCGCGAAGCTCGGCTCCTCGTCGAGCATGAGGTTCCGGAAGCGCTGGGGACTCGGGTCGGCGTCGGCCATAGGAACACTGGCGGGCCGTGGCTAATAAGTCCGGTCGTCGTCGGGGGCCTCGAACACCGCCGTCGCTCAGCCCGTCGTCGACGAGCGTGTAGCCCCGCGCAGAGAGGGGTCAGTCGGTAGCGTCGGGGTCGAAGTCGGGATCGGGGTCAGAGTCAGAGTCGGAGCCAGGATCGGTCCCGTCGCGGCTGTACCCCTGGTCTTCGAGGCAGGTACGCATTCCCTCCTCGGTTTCGTGACGGTGAAGCGTCGTCGGCGTGTCGCAGTAGTAGGTCTCGCCGTCGAAGCGCAAGACGACCTCGTGGGTCGAGCCGGCGAACTCCGTGCGAACGAGAACGCGGTCGCCGGCTTGCATCCGGTGGAGTACCTCCTCGGTGCTGTACTCGCCCGCGTTCATGACGATCGGCGCTCCCATTGCTGTCCTGTAGAACTCCAGGAGCAAACGCGTTTCCCACCCGTAGCGACGGAGCCGACGAGCTGGAAAACGGCAGCCGACGGACTCTCGAAGCGATCGGGAGCCGACCGAAGCATCGAACTATGGGGCTGAACCCCGAAGCCGGTCGAGAACGGTCGTGCGCGGCGCTCGCCAGTGCGTTGCGATCACACGCACGACGAACGACTAATACTTCGGTTGTCCAACCGACAGGCTGTATGAGCCAGGAAACTCAGACGAGCGGCGCGACGGGAACGAGCTTGGAAACCGGAACGGGCAGTTGGATCAGCGGGATGATCGGCGGCCTCGCCGGCGGCGCGTTAATGGGCGTGATGATCTCGGTGCTGTTGACGCCGGTGATTCAGGGTGCGATCCCGGCGATGTACGGACTGAGCGGCGGTCTCGCGGGTTGGATCGTCCACATGTCCCACAGCGCGATCCTCGGTGTGGTCTTCGCGGCGATCATGGGTGCGGGACTCGGGCGCTTTTCCGATAGCGTCGGCGCGACCACCGCGATCGGCGCGGTGTATGGCATCGTGTTGTGGGCCGTGCTCGCGGCGCTCGTGATGCCGATCTGGCTCGCGGCCGTCGGCTTCCCGGGGGCACCGCCGTTCCCGAACTTCGCGCTCCCCGGAAGCCTGCCGGCCCACGTCGTCTACGGCGCGGTGTTAGGCGCGGTCTATCCCTACGCGAAGGGACTCTAAGCCGACCGGCGCGGACAAACGCTGTGCGGCCCGCGGTGTCCTCGGAGGGCCGAGACACGGCACCGAGAACGACCGTTCGAGAGGCGTGAAGGCTGTCTACTCCGCGATGTCCGTAAGTCCCCAGTCGGCGTCGGCGATCCGCTCAGCTACTAATTCCTCGCGGTCGCCGAGCAGTCGGACCTCGAAGGCCCCTTCGACGCGCGTGATCTGGACGTCGAGAGTCATCACGTCGGCGGTTGCCTCCGCCGTGCGGGGGTCGGGCGACTCGTCGGTCGTCGAGGCAAGCGCGTACTCGTCGTAAGGAACCCGCTCGGTCGCTTCGATGATATCGTCGATATTGTAGACGTCGACGAGCAGTTCCTCGGCCTCGGAATCCTCCGAGACTTCCATCCGGTAGGTCTCCATCGGCATTGGAAGAGAACGGAGGTGGAGCGATTTCTGTGTTGTGCCTGCTCGGAGGGTGGGTTCAGTCTAGCAGTTTTGCAGGCGAGAACCGATGAGACTACTTTGGAAGCCCCCGATACGCTCGCATGGTCCGTGGGACCTCTGATCCCACGCTACCCGCGACTCGCTATCGTTCAAAAGGCCGCGCGAAGCGTGGCCTTTTGTGATGACGAAAGGCGCTACGCGCCTTTCGGACCACGCTCCTCGGCTCACTCACTTCGCTCGTTCGCCTACGGTGCTTACGTCGTCGGGGTTCTACGAAAGACTCGCTTTGCTCGTCTTTCGAGCTCTCGTTCACTCGCTTCGCTCGCTCACGAGAACGCCGAGCGATCGGCCCCTTCCGGTCCCGCCCAAGGCGGTTTCTATCGACCTTCGTCGATCAACTGAACACCGCCGTGTGAAGCGAGGCCGGGAGACGAGCGCCAGGAAGAAAGCCGCGCTCACGGGCGACTCCTGAAAGAAGGTAGCGAGTAGACGAAGCGGCGAACGGGAATGGAGACGGGTCAGTCCGCGTCGAGCAGGAAGGTCAGAAGGCCCTTCTGTGCGTGTAATCGGTTTTCGGCCTGCTCCCAGACGAGCGAGCGGTCGCTTTCGATGACCTCGTCGGTGATTTCCTCGCCGCGGTGGGCCGGTAGGCAGTGAAGGACTCTACTACCGGAATCGAGCAACTCGTCGTTTACCTGGAACTCGCCCTCGCGGAACGCTTCGAGTTTCTCCTCTCTCTCGCTTTCCTCGCCCATGCTCACCCAGGCGTCGGTGTAGACCGCATCCGCACCCGCGGCCGCCTCGCGGGGGTTTCCCGTCACCTCGACGTCTCCGTCGAACGACCGGGCGCGGGCGAGGGTCTCCTCGTCGATCGCGTACGCCTCGGGAGTGCAAAGGGTGAGATCGAGGCCGACCATCCCACAGCCCACCGCAAGCGAGCGGGCGACGTTGTTCGCGTCGCCGATCCAGGCGATCGAGGCGTCGAATCCCAGATGCTCGCGGATCGTCAGCAGGTCGGCGAGCGTCTGACAGGGATGGGCACGGTCGGTGAGGCCGTTGACGACGGGCACGGTCGCGTGCTCACAGAACTCGATCAGGTCGGCGTGCTCGAACAGCCGGACCATGACTGCGTCGGCGTAGCCCGAGATCGACCGCGAGAGGTCACGGATCGGCTCCCGTTCCCCCAGACCGACGTCGTCGGGTCCGAGGAAGATCGCGTGCCCGCCCAGTTGGGTCATCCCCGTCTCGAAGGAGACTCTGGTTCTCGTACTCGGCTTCTCGAAGAGCATGACGAGCGTTCGGTCGGAAAGCGGGGTTCGAGCGGTCCCGCGATCGAGGCGGACCTTCCGGTCGGCGGCGGTGTCGAGCACCGCATCGAGGTCGGCGGGCGAGAGATCGTCGACGTCACCGAAGTGGCGTGTCATGGACGGAACGCGTGAGTCGTCATCGTCCAGCGAGCGTCGTGGCGGCGTCACGAAGCACTTCTAATGAGCGGTCGAACTCCACGAGCGCGAGGCGTTCGTTCGGCGCGTGATCGAGATCCGAATCGCCCGGCCCATAGGTGACCATCGGACAGTCCCAGGCCTGAAAGACGTTCATGTCGCTCGTGCCGGTCTTTCGGAGCAGTCGGGGGTTCCCGCCCATCCGGCGGATCGCCGCACGAAAGGCCCGGGCGACGGGCGTGCGTGGCGAAGCCATAACCGGCTCGACGCGGTCCTTCCAGTGAACGGTCCCGCCGTTGAGCGCGCCGTTCGCGATTTCCTCGACCTCCTCAACGCTCATCGCTGGCGGCACCCGGAGTTGGACGTCCATCGTCGCCTCGACCGAGAGACCGTCCGCCGACGATCCGCCCGCGAAGCCGACCGGCTTCGTCGTGACCCGTTCGAAGACGGGCGTCCACTCGTCGGGTTCTAACTTCGCTTCGACCCGACCCCACCAGTCCATCGCGTCTTCGATCGCGTTGTTCCCCGGCCGGGAGGTATGACCCGACTCGCTGGTGGCGACGTAGGTGCCCGCGAGCAACCCCCGATAGCCGAGCGTGATCCCCTCCCAGCCGCTCGGTTCGCCGTTGACGAGCGCCCCGGGCGCTTCGCGGGTATCGAGCAGGTGTCGAGCGCCACCCGAATCGACCTCCTCGCGGACGACGCCCGCGAAGCTCACGCCTTCCTCGATGGCGGCGGCGGCCATCGCCGCGAGCGCGCCCGTCGCGTCGACGCTACCGCGACCCCACAGTACCTCACGAGTGCCATGCACCTCGCCGTTCTCAGGGAGGTCGTCCTGATCGGTCTCGTTCACGTCCTCGGTTCTGATCTCGACCGGGACGTCGCCGGGCACCGTATCGACGTGAGAGGTCAGAAGAACCGAGTCGTCCGCGGGTGCACGGACGTTTCCCACCTCGTCGATCCAGGCCTCCCGACCGCGGGCCTCGAAGAACTCGACCAACCGCTCACAACACGCGCGTTCCTCGCCCGATAGGGAGGGCGTCGAAACGAGATCGACGAGCAACGCCTGAGCGTCGGTGCGATCGTGGCCGGTCCGTCGCTGTTGGTTCACTGTGTCGCCTCCGCGCTCGTCGTTGCGGAAATCGCTTCTACCACTCGATCAGCGTGTTCTTCCTCGATCGTGAGCGGCGGCAGGAGTCGAAGCACCGTCCGGCCGGCGGGCAGGGCGAGCACCCCGTGTTCGATGGCGAGATCGCGCAGTAAACGGTTCGACCCGCGTTTCACCTCGATGCCGGTCATTAACCCAGTGCCCCGAATGTCGCGCACGGCGTCGCCGAGCGCCGCGTCGAGTTCCGTAGCGAGGTACTCGCCGATCGTCGCGGCGTGAGCGGGGACGTCCTCCGCTTCGATGATCGAGAGCGTCGCGTCGGCCGCGGCACAGACGACCGGTCCGCCGCTGAAGGTCGAACCGTGTGGGCCGGCCCCCTCCGCGATCCACTCCTTGCAGAGGGTCGCGCCGATCGGCAGGCCGTTGGCGAGGCCCTTCGCGCTCGTGGTGATGTCGGGCACTATACCGGCGTGTTCGGTCGCCCACATTGTCCCGGTGCGGCCGAGTCCGGTCTGAACTTCGTCGGCGATCAGGGCCGCGCCCGCTTGCTCGGTGATCTCGCGGGCGGCCCGGAGGTACTCCGTCGTTCCGGGGTTGATCCCGCCCTCGCCCTGGATCGGCTCGACGATGAATCCCGCTGTACTCTCGTCGATCGCGTCGTCGAGCGCGTCCGCGTCGCCGTAGGGGACGAACTCGACGTCCTCGATCAGCGGCTCGAAGGGTTCCTTGTACTTCGATTTCCAGGTCGTCGAGAGCGAGCCCATCGTCCGGCCGTGAAAGCCCTGCATCGTCGCAACGAACTTCGTCTTCCCCGTGGCGCTCCGAGCGAACTTGAGGGCGGCTTCGTTCGCCTCGGTACCCGAATTACACAGCCAGACGTATTCGGCGTCGCCCGGAGAGACCTCCGAAAGGCGCTCTACGAGCGCGTCGCGGGCGGCAACCGGATACGAACCCTGGACGTAGGTGAGTCGTTCGAGCTGTTCGCTGACGGCGGCCGTGACCTCCGGACGGGAGTGGCCGAGGGGCACGCAGGCGTAACTCGCGCCGAAATCCAGGTATTCGGAGCCGTCCTCGCCGTAGAGATAGGGACCCTCGCCGCGTTCGATCCGGATCGGTTTCTCCGAGTAGACGAAGCTCGTCACGATTCGATCGCCTCCTCGTCCTTGCCGACGTCCTCGTTCTCGTGCTCGGTAGCGTTCGAGTCGTCACCGTCGTCTCGCCCGACCGCGCCGGGTAGGACGTGTGTGCCACCGCCGTCGAGCGCCGCAGTGATCGGAGTTTCGACGTTAGCGTCCGCGACGATCACTTCCCGTGCGCCGCCGTCGAGCGCCTCGATCGCGGCCATTACTTTCCTCGTCATGAATCCCGCGGCGGCGGCTTCGAGGTCGGCGAGTTCGGTCTCGGTTGCGACGCGTTCGATCAGCGTCGTCTCGTCGTCGGGGTCACGAAGCACGCCGGGAACGTCCGTCAGTGAGACGAGCCGTGCGCCGAGCGCACCGGCGACGGCCGCGGCCGCCCGATCCGCGTCGGCGTTCACTGGGGTACGTCCGTCCGCCAGCATCGGCACCGTCACGACCGGCACGTACCCACCGTCGAGCAGCGTCGAGAGGAGATCGGCGTTCACGGTCTCGATCGTGCCCGAGAAGTCGCCGCGTCGGACCTTCTTCTTGCCGTCTTCGAGCACTCTGACCGCCGATTTCCGGGGGCCGGTGAGCAACGCGCCGTCGACGCCCGAGAGGCCGACCGCGTTCACGCCCTCTGCCTGCAACCCGGCCACCAAGTCGGTGTTGAGCCTGCCCGGAAGGACCATTTCGAAGACCTCGATCGTCCGCTCGTCGGTAAATCGTCCGACGACGCCCGAGGGCGTTTCGACGTATTCGGGCTCCTCGCCGAGGGCTTCTAAGGTATCGTCGACGGCCGTCGAGCCGCCATGGACGACGACGACCTCCTCGCCGTCGGCGACGAGCGACGCAATATCCGCGAGCGCGCCGGCGGGATCGACTGCCCGAGCGCCGCCGATCTTGGCGACGACGGTCACGACCGACCGACCTCCGAGACGGAAGTTTCGTCGAGTGAACCGTCCGTCAGTGGATGGGACTGAAAGGGGCCGGCAGGTTCGGCGAACCTCGACGAAGTCGTTCGAAAGGCGCTTCGCGCCTTTCGTGATCCCGAAAATCTCCGATTTTCGAGGACAAGCACGTGAGCGAGCAGGGCGAGCGAACGCGCGCAGCGAGTCGCAGGAGTCGAACCCGCTGGGGGCTTTCGAAACCGTTCCGTCATGATCGTCGTATCCCAGTCGTTCGAATCAGTGATAGTATCTGAACTCATTCTATGGCGCTCCCACAGGGTGTAGTCCCCGAAATTTCAGTCCGCTCGTCTCGTCGAATCCCAGCGCGATGTTAGCGGCGTGGACGGCTTGGCCTGCCGCGCCCTTCATTACGTTATCGATCGCCGCGAACACCACGACCCGCTCGTTGCGTGGATCGAGTTCGAAGCCGACCTCGGCGACGTTCGTGCCGGCGACGGCTTTGGGCTCGGGGTAGCGATAGACCCCGCCGCCACCGGCTACCAGGCGGACGAACGGTTCGTCCTCGTAGGCCCCCCGAAACGCCTTCCAGAGGTCGCCCTTCGAGACCGCTTCAGTTGGGAAGACGTGGCAGGTCGCCGCCGCGCCTCGGATCATGTCGACCGCGTGAACGGTAAACGATAGTCGAAGCCCGAGCTGGGCTTCGATCTCGGCCTCGTGGCGATGCGATGTCGGAGCGTAAGGCCTGACGACGCCCGAGCGCTCGGCGTGTGACGAGGCTTTGCTACCGCCTGCTCCGCCCTCCGAGGAGCCGACCTTCACGTCCGCGACGATCCGCTCGCTGTCCGTCGAGCGGTCGTTTTCCCCACTGTCGCCGACGATCCCGCTCTCGACCAAGGGTAGCAGTCCGAGCGTCGTCACGGTGGCGTTACAGCCGCCAGCGGCGATCAACTCCGCGCCGGGCAACCCCGCACGCGAAAGCTCGGGCAGGGCATACACCGCCTCGTCGAGCAGTTCGGGCCGAGAGTGCCCGTCGTACCACTCGTCGTAGGCGGCCGCGTTCGGAAGTCGGAAGTCCGCGCTGAGGTCCACTACCGTATCCGCGGCCTCGCGGAAGGAATCGACGTGCTCCATCGAGATTCCGTGAGGCGTCGCGGCGAACAGGACGTCCACCCCCTCCAGATCGGTCGGTTCGGTGAAGCGCAACTCCGTCCCCCGAAGATTGGGGTGGACCATGCCGACCGACCGGCCGGCGTACTCGCGGCTCGTCGCCTGAGTGACATCGAAGCCCGGATGGCCGAACAGGAGTCTGAGCAGTTCGCCGCCGGCGAAGCCGCTCGCGCCGACGACCGACGTCGTGAGTGTCTCGGTCGGCGCGTCGGGTTCAGCTCCGGTATCGACGTTAGCGTCGGCGTCGGCCGCGTTCACGCGGGCGTCACCTCGATCCGGTCTTCGACCACCGCTTCGAGCCAGTCGACTACCGCCTCGGGGACGTCGATTTCGGCCGCTTCATCGAGCGCCTTGAACTCGACCGTGTGGTTCACCTCGTGAACGGTATACGAATCCCCGGTCTCCATGAGGTCGATCCCCAGGAGTCCGCCGCCGACGGCCGCGCTGGCTTTCTCCACCAACTCACGAGCCGCCTCGTCGTCGATTTCGAACTCGGTAGTACTCGCCCCCTTCGCGGCGTTCGTGAGCCAGTGGTCCGACGAGCGGGCCATCCCGGCGATCGGCACGCCGTCGGCGGCCACGACCCGAAGGTCGCGACCGGGTTTCGAAACGAACTCCTGGATATAGAACACCTTGTGCTCGTAGTGGCCGAGCGTCGCCTTGTGTTCGAGGATCGCTTCGGCCGCCGAGCGCGAGTCGATCTTCGCCATGAGCCGGCCCCACGAGCCGACCACGGGCTTGAGTATGCAGGGATACCCGAAGCGCTCGATCGATTCGAGGGCGCTCTCGGTCGTAAACGCCACGTCGGTCCGTGGCGTCGGAACCCCTGCACTGTCGAGCGCGAGGCTCGTCTTTACCTTGTCAGCACAGACGTCGGCGGTTGCGGCGCTGTTGACGACGGGGATACCGTAGGCTTCCAGGAACCGCGTCGCGTAGAGGCTCCGACTCGTCGCGAGACAGCGATCGACGACCAGATCCACGCCCTCGAACGCCTCGGGCGGCGAATCGAGGCCGAAGCGTTGCTTGCGGACGTCTATTTTCGTTACGTCGTGGCCCCGGTCACGAAGCGCCGCGAGGAGCAGTTTCTCGTCGCGACGGATCCGCGAGTAGAGTAGCCCGAAATGCATCTCAGACGTCCTCTGTGGCCTGAAGAGCGTTCGTCGTCGCCCGTGTCATTCCCCCCAGTCCTCCTCGAGTTCGGGCGCTTTCTCCAGGGTCGCCGGGTCGGTTTCAGTGACTTCCAGTTCGGCTCCGCAGGTGGTACAGTCGACGATCTCTCCGACCTCCGGGTTCTCGGGCAGGGTCACGCTGGCCCCGCACTCGACGCATTCTGCCATCGTACTGCTTTGTGCCGTCGCCGATCACTTAATTCCTTCGAAACAATCACATTGTTTACTGAAGCGCAGATTCAGCTATCAGCGCACAGAGCACGTCTCGAATGTCGAATCGAACTGCCGTATCACAATAGTGGTAGTAATTGGTCCCCGGGAAGGGGCGGCGGCTCAGACATACACGCCCACCTCCTGCGAGAGGGTATCCTCGGCCGTAGCGAGGCGATCACGACGATCGGCGAGGGTCGCTTCGTCGGCGGCGAGGACCTCCCGAGCATCGGCGAGCGCCCCACTCACGGCGTCGGGGGCCGGTCCGCCGGCGGAATCGCGGCTCGCGACGCTTTCGGTGGGATCGAGCGTCGCCGCGAGCGCCTCGCGCGGGACGTACTCGTCGAGCGCGTGGTCGAGGATCGTCCCGGCCGCCGCGTCGATCGCATCGAGTTGGGCCTCCGGATCGGCGAGCGCGCCCGTCCCCGTGTTCGCGTTCGCATCGGCGAGGTTCCGTGCCGCGCTCGCGACCACCTCGTGGGCCGTCCGGAAGGGAAGGCCGTTCGCAGCGAGCAGGTCCGCGACGCCGGTCGCCGTCGGAAAGCCCTCGGCGGCCGCGTCGGCCAACACCGACTCGTTCCACGTCGCGGTTGCGAGCGCCCCGGCAGTGACGTCGGTCGCTTCGGTGACGGCATCGACCGTCTGCCAGACGTGGGATGTGGCATCCTGGAGGTCGCGGTTGTACGCCCGCGGCAGTCCTTTCAGCGTTGCGAACAGGCCGTTGAGCCCGGCGCTCGCGTCGCCGGCCGTCGCGCGCACGAGTTCGAGCGTATCGGGGTTTTTCTTCTGGGGCATGATCGAGGACGTTGAGGCGTACTCGTCGGCGAGCGTCAGATACCCACGATTCGAAAAGTGAAGTAGGTCTTCGGCGATCCCCGAGAGCGTAAGCGACACGCCGGCGAGCGCCGAAACCGCCTCAAAGCAAAAATCCCGAGTCGAGACCGCGTCCATGGAGTTGGCAAGCACCGAGTCGAACCCGAGCAACTCGGCCGTCCGCTCGCGGTCGATGTCGAAGGTGGTGCCCGCAAAGGCCCCGGCACCGAGCGGCGAACGGTTCGTCCGCTCGAACGCGCCGGACAGCCGCTCGGTGTCCCGTCGGAGGGCGGCCTCGTACGAACGGAGGTAGTGGGCAACGGTGGTCGGTTGGGCCGGCTGGAGGTGCGTGTAGCCAGGCATCGTCGTATCGAGGTGATCGGCCCCGATGGTGAGGGAGGCCTCGCGGAGTCCGCAGACGGCCTCGATGGCATCGAGCAAGTCCTCACGCAACCGGTAGCGGATGCAGGTCGCGACCTCGTCGTTGCGACTGCGTGCGGTGTGCATCTTCCCACCCACTGGGCCGACGTGATCGATCACCGCTCCTTCGATCGCCTCGTGGACGTCCTCGCCGTTGCTCAGTGCATCGAACCCGGCCGCCTCGATGGCGTCGAGCGCGCCGAGTACCTCTCCCGCGCTTCCGTCGTCCACGATTTCCTGCTCCGCGAGCATCACGACGTGCGCGCGGTCGACCGCGAGATCGGCGTCGAAAATCCGTTCGTCGGCCGCGAGCGAGGAGAGAAACCCTCGGGCGGGGCCGCCGCTGAACCGGTCGCGGCGGATCGCGCTTCCGGAGGGTTTCTCCCCACCCATCTCAGCGTTCCTCGCTGGCCTCGGGGCTTTCCTCTCCGGCGTCCTCGTCGGCACCGGCCGTCAACCCGCCGTCGGTGGCCGCTTCGAGCGGGTCGTCGGCCTCGCTCGCGGAGCCGATGACGGCGTTCGCGAGGCGTTCTTGAAAGCCGTGATACTTCGCGACGCCGGTCGCATCGCCCTGGGTGATGTCGCCGACGGTCTCGGTGTTAAACGATGACGCCGACGCCGAGTACACCCCGTAGGAACTCTCGCGACCCACGGGTCGGGCCTGCCCGCCGGCGAGTCGCATCGTTACCGTGCCGGTGACTCGGGTCTGGGTTTCGGCGATAAATCCTTCCAAAGCGCTCACGAGCGGGGCGGACACGAGCCCCTCGTAGGCCTTCTCCGCCCAGCGCTGGTCGACGCTCTTTTTGAACGAGCGCTCCTCTCCAGTGAGCACGAGGTCTTCGAGCGCGCCGTGGGCGCTCAAAAGAACAGTGGCCGCGGGGTGTTCGTAGTTCTCGCGCACTTTGAGCCCGAGCATTCGGTCTTCCATGACGTCCGTGCGGCCCACCCCATGCGCGCCGGCGCGCTCGTTGAGGTGACTGATCAGTGCCACGGGAGCCATCGCCTCGCCGTCGATCGCCACGGGGAACCCGTCCTCGAAGCCGATCTCGACCAACTCGGATTCGGTGTCGCCGGGTGCGGTCGTCCACTCGTAGATCCCCTCCGGTGGAACGTAGGACGGCTCTTCGAGTTCGTTGCCCTCGACCGCGCGGCTCCAGAGATTGGTATCGATGCTCCAGTCGCCCTCGTTGCCGCCCTCGACGGGCAGATCGCGCTCGGCGGCGTACTCCTGTTCGAACTTCCTGGTGAGCCCGAGTTCACGAACCGGGGCGCACACTTCCAGATCCGAGCCGCGCCAGACCGTCTCGAAGCGTAGCTGGTCGTTTCCCTTCCCGGTACAGCCGTGGGCGAGCGCCGTACAGCCGTGCTCGGCGGCGATTTCCAGGATCGCTTCGGCGATCACGGGGCGGGCGAGCGCGGTGCCCAGGGGATAGCCCTGGTAGGTGGCGTTCGCCCGCACGGCGTCGAGACAGGTCTCGGCGAAGGCGTCGGTGGCGTCGACGACGTAGTGTTCCAGGTCGAGCGCCGCGGCGGTCTCGTGGGCTTCCTCGAACTCCTCGGGAGGCTGACCGACGTCAACGGTGACGCCGATCACCTCGTCGTAGCCGTATTCGGTTTCGAGCAACGGAACACAGACGGTCGTGTCGAGCCCGCCGGAGAAGGCGAGCGCGACGCGCCCCGAGCGGTCGGCGCGTGTCGGCTCGTCGGTATCGGTCGAACGGGTCGAGTCGGTGGGCTGAGCTGAGTCGAGCGGGTCGTCGAGGGCTGTCGGATCGGTCGAATCGGTCGGGTCGTTGGCGTCCATGTGGTCGTGTCGTTGGGCGGTGGTCGGGTCGATACACCGGGTTCCGGAACGTGGGAACTGGGAGGCGAGTGCGAAAATCGAGGGAAAGAGAGTGTGTGCGGGCCTAAGGGGGGCCCGGTCGTCGGACTCGCGGGCGGAGAACGAACCCGTCGGTCGCGGGCGGGCGACCGGCGAGGCGAGTCCGCGTCATACACCACGGTACTGCCGGATACCTACTAAAACGTTTCGAGAGCATCGGGGAGTGCTACGGAACGACGTAGCAAGGCCGAGCAGGACGGTCCCCGAGCGAACGCACTGGAGGGGAACGGATCGACCGACGATGGAAGCGGCTTATGACGATCCGGGCCGGAGGGAGAGACGAACGGGAAGAGAAGTGTACAGCCTCAATGCGTCGATTCCGGGGGAAGCGAAACGACTGGCGAGCGAGCTGTTTCCGCGTCTCGTCGCGTTCGAGCGCGTGCGCGAGGAACACACGCTTCTCGTCAAGCGCTTCGAGTCCGCCGATCCGGACAGAGGAGGAAAGGCGGAGTTGGCGACGCTCGGAAAACGGGTTCGGTCGGCGCTCGCCGGCGTGTCGGCGTTCGAGGTCCGGGTTACCGGCATCGATCGCTTCGAACAACCGGCACGCGGCCCGGGCCCGGTGGTCTATCTCGCGATCGAGAGTACCGGCCTCGAACGCCTCCATCGGCGGCTGGTAGCGGAGTTCGGAGCAGTAGGCGAAATCGAAGGCGAAGCCTACACGCCGCACGTGACGCTTGCGCGCGGCGGGTCGATCGACGCCGCGCGCGAACTCACAGCGGGAGTCGAGATCGCTCCGATCGAGTGGACCGTCTCGGAACTGCGCTTGTTCGACCCGCGAGATCGGGAGACGATCGGGCGCGTCTCATTGTCCGACTGACGGGTACTCCGGATCGCTACGTCCACTTTCACCGAGGACGGCAGGAATATTAGTGTCGGGAGGTCCCTCGATGCGTACTATGGCCGAAACAGATAGCGCCGACGTCCTGCGGGAGTTAGCGAAGCTACCGGAACTCGCCCATCCGACCGTCTCGCCGAACGGCGGGAGAGTGGCCTTCTACTACAACGTCACCGGCCGGAACGAACTCCACGTCCTCGACGTCGAGAGCGGCGAGCGCGAACAGTGGAGCAACGGCGAGGTGCCACGGAGCGCCCGGTGGCCCATCGCCTGGGACGCCGAGGGCGACCGGCTCTTCTTCCACCGCGACGAGGGCGGGAACGAGCAGAACGACGTCTACGCGATCGACCGCGAGGGAGCCGTCGAGGCGGTCGTCGAGATGGATGGTCAGGTATCCATCGGCGACGTCGGTCCCGACGGCGAAACCTTCCTGCTCGGGTCGACCCGCGATGGTCAAATGAACCTCTATCGCCACGACCTCACGAAGGGTGAGACCCCGAAGATCACCGACTACGAGCGGGCGGTCGGAGCGCCGACGGTCTCGCCTGATGGCGACCGGATCGCCTATGCGACCAACGAGACCGACGACTTCGAGAACATGGACGTCTATGTGGCCGAGGCCGACGGATCGAATCCACGGAACCTCGAAGTCGGCGAGACGGGCGCGGAGGCCGCGCCGGTCGATTGGGGGCCCGCGGGCGAACGCCTGCTGGTCGCCGACAACACCGGGGACCTCGGCCGGTGTGGGAGCTACGACCTCGCGGCCGACGAAGTGACCTGGTACGGCGAGGGCGAGTACGAGGAGTCGCCCTCCTTTTTTACTCCCAACGGCGAGCACTTCCTGGCGACTCGAACGCGTGGCGCTACGACCATGCCGATCGTCTACGACGTCGAAACCGGCGACGTCGGCGAGTTCGACCTGCCGGAAGGCGTCGCCGGCTTCGGGTGGAAAAACGAGCGCACCCTCGACGACGACCGCGTAGTGGTCACTCACACGACCTCGACCCGCCGGCCCGAACTCCTCGCGTACGACCTCGAGGTCGACGAATCCGAGGTCCTCGTCGAAGCCGAGTACGGCCCCTTCTCGCCGGACGAGTTCGTCGACGGCGAGTACTTCACCTTCGAATCCGACGGCGTGCCCGAGACGTCCGCCGAAGCGGTTTCTCACGACCCCTACGAGACGATGGAGATCGGTGCGTTGTTGTACGATTCGGGCGAACGACCCTCGCCGTTGATCGTCAATCCCCACGGCGGCCCGCGTGGCATGGACAGTAAATCCTTCTCCTATCGCACGCAGTTTTTGCTTCGGCGCGGCTTCTCTGTGTTGCAGGTCAACTACCGGGGCTCGACCGGTCGCGGCCGGGCGTTCGTCGAGGCGCTGTACGACGACTGGGGCGGAGCCGAACAGGGCGACGTCGCGAGGGGTGTCGAACACGTCCTCGAAACCCGCGACTGGCTCGATCCCGAACGGGTCGTCGTCTTCGGCGGGTCGTACGGCGGCTACTCGGCGTACTGGCAGCTGATCCAGTATCCGGCACTGTACGATGCCGGGATCGCGTGGGTCGGCCTCACCGATCTCGAAGACATGTACGAGAACACTATGCCTCACTTCCGAAGCGAACTCATGGAAAAGAACCTCGGTACGCCCGAGGAAAAGCCCAATTTGTATCGCGAGCGAAGCCCCATCACACACGTTTCGAACCTCGCCGCGCCGTTGTGTATGATCCACGGCGTCAACGACCGGCGGGTGCCACTCAGCCAGGCCCGGCGCTTCCGCGAGGCGCTGGACGAAGGCGGCTTCACCGAGGGCGAACGCGGCGAGTACGAATACCACGAACTCGGCGAGGAAGGGCACGGCTCCTCGGACATCGACCAGAAGATCCGGGCGCTGGAACTACTCGGCGGATTTCTCGACCGCCGGATCGAGCGCTGAGGATTGGGACAGCGCGATACCGAACGATACCGACGAGGAAACGACAACGACGGTAGGACAACCGCCGAACAACCGTCATACGGCCGCGTACGGCCGTCACACGACCGCCAACGGTCGCTATCGTTCGCGGACGACTGCTTCGATCGGCTCTTCGGGATGCATCGTGAGCGATCCCCGGAGGTCGATCGGTTCCTCGGACACGGGTTCGAGCCGGTACTTCTGACCCACCGTCCCGAGGATCAGGCTGGCTTCGAGCATCGAAAAGCGCTTGCCGATGCAGTGGCGCGGCCCGCCGCCGAACGGGAAATAGGCGTAGTTCGGCCGTTCGGCCGCGCGTTCGGGCTTCCAGCGATCGGGATCGAATTCGAGAGGATCGTCGTAGTACTGAGGGTCGCGGTGGACGGCCCACTGGGGCAACATGCACAGCGATCCCTTTTCGATCCGATAGCCGCCGAGACGGACGTCGGTCATCGGCTCGCGAAACATCAGATATACCGGCGGGTACAGCCGCATCGCTTCTTTGAGCACGCGCTCGGTGTACTCCAATTCACGGACGTCCGCCATCGTCGGGGCTTGGCCCCCCAGCACCCGGTCGAACTCCGCGTGTAGGTTCGCTTCGACGTCGGGATGACGGGCGAGCAGATACCAGGTGTACGTGAGCGTGAGCGCAGTGGTGTCATGACCCGCGAGCAACATCGTCATGAGTTCGTCGCGTAACAGTTCGTCGTCCACCTCCGCTTCCTCGCTCCGAGCACGAAGCAGGATCGAGAGCAGGTCCATCGGTCGGTCGCCGTCGGTCCCCGCGTCGGCCGCCGGATCGTGTTCGGTCCCCCGGCGCTCGGCAAGCACGTCCTCTAAGATCCCTTCCAGGGTCTCGATAGCGGCGTGGTACTCGCGGTTCTCCTGGGTGGGGACCCATTCCGGCAGCAGTGCGCCGAGGATGTCGGGTTCGAAGCGCTCGCCGAGCGGTTCCAAGCTCGCCTGCATCCGCTCTATCGTCCGGTCGTCGAAGCTCACGCCGAACATCGCATCGACGATGATCTTCACCGTGAGGCGAGCCATCTCGGTGTCGATGAGGATCTCGTCGCCGTCGGCCCACCCGCCGATCATCGCTTCGGTGTGGTCGGTCATCATACCCGTCAGGCCGCCGATCCGGCGCATGTCGAAGGCCGGCTGGGCGCGGCGGCGCTCGCGCCGCCAGAAGTCGCCCTCGCTCAACAGAAGCCCATTGCCCAACAGCTCCCTGATGTCGTCATCGCCGAACGCGGGCTTGCGGTATTTGCGCTCGTCGGATACGAGCACGCGCTCGACGTCGGCGGGGTTCGTGAGCATGTAGGTCGGCTCGCCGCCGATCGATAGCCGGGCGACGTCGCCGTAGGCGTCCCGACACGAACTCATGAACGAGAAAGGATCGCGGGCGAACCGCTGGGTGTTCCCGATCACGGGCGCGCCCTTCGGTCCAGGGGGTGTTGCACGCATAAACTCACTACGACGCGGAGCGCCGAGAGGGTTGTGCCCGCGGCGGGTTCGGGTTCTTCGGAAACCGTCGGTCGGACAACGAGACCTCACGAAACCGGGCGGACGAACGAGAGAGGAGGCTACGGCGTCGGTGCCGGGCCGTCGTAGGCGTCCATATCGGCGTAGAAGTTGAGCAACGCGAACTTCAGCTTTTCAGGCGCGACGTCGACGATCTCCGCGCGCTCTTCGGGCGGGAAGGTCTCACGAACGGCGTATTTGCCCATCTCCCGGGTCGCACGCTCGGTATAGCGTTCGTCGAGCAGGAGCCGCGCACCGAAGTCCTCCGGCGAGCGAAGCACCCGCCCGAGCGCCTGGCGGGTCTTGCGAATCGTCGGGATCTCGACGGCGTAGCGCCAACCGGCGTCGTCCTCACCGCCACTGCCGCCACCGCCGCTTTCACCGTCACCGAAGGCCTCGCCGTAGGCGGTCTCGACGGCCCGCAAGCGGTCGTCGAGATACGGGTAGGGGACGCCGACTACCGCGACCGTCCGGGCGTCGTCGCCGTCGAAACTCACCCCTTCGGTGAGCGTGCCCCACAGCGAGGTGAACAACGCGGCGTTCTCGCTTCCCGTGAACTCCCGGCGCATCCCCTCGGCGCGGACGCCCGGTTGGTCGAGGTGCAGGGTCGAGTCGACCGTTCCGTCGAGCAGGCGGTGATAGCGTTCGGCCTCGCTGTAACTCGGGAAGAAGAGCAACGAATTGCCCGGCGTGAAGCGAACGACGTCCCGGAGGGTATCGGCGATCGTCTCCTGGGTTCTCGGGTCGTCCCGGGCACTCGCGAACAGTGCCGGCGTCTCGACCGCATACGTCCGACGACGGTGTTCGGGAAAGGACAGGTCGAAGGCCATCGTCGCGGGATCATCCAGTCCGAGGACGTCGGCCGTCACGTCGAACGGGCGCAACGTCGCGCTCATAAGTACTGTCGAATGAACCTCCTCGAAGAGGTCCTGGGTCACCGCTCGCGGGATACAGGCGTACAGCTCCGCCCGGCCGTAGACGCCCTCGGGACCGCGCCGGACCGAGAGCACGGGGAAGTGTGCGCCGTTCGTGCCCTCGGCGAGCCAGGTCTCGATGAAGGCGGCGGCGCTCAGGGTCTGACAGTCCCGGCGGACGTCGGTCTCGCCGTCGCGATACGCCCGGTCGTACTGGCGATCGAGCGCGGTGCCCAACGACAGGGCGGCGTCGATGTCGACGTCGATCCCCTCGCCCTCGTACGCCGCGAGGAACTCCATGGTGAGGTCGTCGCGACCCTCGGACGTGGCGATCGAGAGGTCCTCCCAGTCCTCGCCCACGCGTTCCCGGGCTCCGAAGCCCAACTCGTCGTCGTACGTCGAGACGAGCGCCTCACGAAACGCGCCGATGACGTTTTCGGCTTCTTTGGCCCGCGAGTCGTCGGCCTCGGCGAGTTCGGCGAGTGCGCTGTCGAGGGTGGTCTCGGCGAGCGTGCGGGTCGCGTGTTCGCGGGCGGTGCGTTCGACGTTGTGGGCCTCGTCGAAGACACAGATCACGTCTTCGGGGTCCCGGCCGAGCCACCGGAAGAAGGCGTCCCTGATGGCCGGATCGAGCAGGTGATGGTAGTTACACACCACGAGGTCAACGCCTTCCATCCCGTTCTTGAGCAGTTCGTAGCCACATAACCCCTCGCGCTCGGCGTAGTCGTAGATCTCGTCGGGCGTGCGAACGCCCTCGTAGAGCCAGTCGTAAAACGCGTCGGTGTCAGTGGTCAAGTTCTCGTAGTAGTGCTCGCAGACGGACTGCTCGCGTAAGTCCTCCAAGTCGGCCTCCACCGACCCGAGTTCGTCCATCACCGCACTGCGTGCTTCGGTAGCGCTTTCGTCGCCGGCCTGTGCGCGCTCTAAGAGTTCGGCCTGGCGGTTTGCGAGGTCGCGCTCGTCTTCCTCCAAGTCGACGACCTCCTTCGTGGCGTCCCGGAGGACCTGACACTCCTCGTAGCCGACGTCGATGTGACACATCGAGGCCTTGCCACGGAAGACCGCCGCGCGGATCGGTTCCTCTTGCCGGATCGCCCGGGCTTCCTCGACGAACTGGCGGGTCTGTTGGTGGACGTTCGTCGTGATCGCCACCGTTTTGCCGGTCTCGCGGGCGAACGAAAGCGCGGGGACGAGCGCCGCGAGTGTCTTCCCGGTGCCACAGGCCCCCTCGAAGAGCACGTCGCGGTCGGCCGAAAGCGCGTCGTACACCCCCGAAATCGCCTCGCGCTGGTTCTCGTAGGGCGCGTCGTACGGGAAAAAGCGTCCGTGAGCGGATTCGGCCACTGCCGGTTTTTCGATGTCTTCGGATATAAGACCTCGCTCATCTTGTAGCGATTCCGACTCGACAGCGGCTTACAGCATAGTGATACAACGACTCGACTACGAAAGCGGTCCAACATTATCATATATAACAAAAGACTGAGGTTACAGCAGCGGGTGGGCATCAAGTCGACGTCGCTTTCATCATACTTCAATCAAGTATATACCCTGCTGAACCATGTGGGCGAAACACAATGGGAACAGTAGCTCCGGCCAGACATTATGACACTCCTTCAGATGACGACAAAGTGCCCGTTGAAGTGGTCGAGAGACGTTTGAACGAGTTTGAAGAACGCGCTGCTCACTCGTTCAGGGAACTAACGCTCAATATAGCATTTCTTCCGGTCGCCATCTCACTTTTGAGTATTACTATCTCAAACAGTCTATTTCCAGATAACCCGCTCGATAGCATAGTAGTATCTCTTGGGCTAGTCTTATGGCTGGTGACTATAGGAGCATCTATAGGAGAGCGGATCACATCTAAGCGCAAAGTCTGGAAGCTACCGAGTTCGAATTCCAATCAAGCAAGGGACGTTTCCGATCAGTAATCCGATCACTGGGATCAGTAATAGTATTATTTTGCATAGTTTTCGGTCCGATATTTGGAAAATATGCCTCCGGTCTGCTCGTATTGGTCTTTGCTGTTATATTGTCGGGAGGGTTCTACAATCGGCTAATAGGGGATATAGGTATGGCAATCAGTCAAGTTCACAACTGGATTGAAGATCGATGGTCTCCGACCGAGCGAATAATAAATCGAGTTATTCAATATGTCTCCCCACCTCCAGAATCTGCTAGGGAAAGCAGCGATAATTAGGTATCTAGCCAGACAACTGTTCGCCCGATTACGGGGAAATATCGATGTCCGACCTGATGTATGGATTCTAAGTCTAGTCAAGAGAATACTGCTATGCGATGATCAGATAAGGCGACTGAAGTTAATCACCGAGTCAGTTCGACGAATTCAAAAGGAACTTCGGGCACCGACCCCGGATTAGCGAAGGCCCGCTCGTAGGAGCCGAGCCCCGAAACCGGCTCGGAGTCGTACATCCCGAATCCGACACGCTCCATACGGGAAAGCGCCTCGCGAACGTCCGAAACGGCGTAAGCGACGTGGTACGGCGAGACGGCGAGCAACGAGTCCAACAGCGGAGATGTGCTTCACAGTCCGGTGCCCTCGTGAGGGCCATTCGCACCGCTGGGTCGGTATCGTTCTCGGCTTCGACGTCGCGCCGCTCGAAGACGGTCGCGCCGAGGACGTCCTCGTAGAGCCCGAGCGCACGCTCGAAGTCTTCGACCACCTGACCGACCTGATGGACGCCTGTGATCATCGGTCGTCGGTTCGATGGGACTTCCTATGGCTCGTTCGTTCTCGGCGTTCGATAGAAGCCCCTCGAAGCGGTGCGGAACAGAGAGCGGTGCAAAGCCAAGACCCGACGAACACGGTTCGGGAACTAACGACCCGTGTCACACCCTCGGTGTCGGGAACGACGGCTCGAGGTCCCATTACCGGTCGGCCGAAGGGTCCTCACCCAGGACGAAGCGTTCGTTTTCGCGGACGAGCACCGCGGCGAAGCCCACCAGCAACAGACCGATCACGAACGCCGACGCGGCGTCGTAGACGTAGTTGCCGGTTACCCGTGTGAGGTAGATCCCGACCAGCGCGATTCCCGCGCCGGCAACGGCAACGGCGTGTTCGACGACGGCGATGTGCGCGGTCACTTCGCCCGTCTCCCGAGTGGTTTCGGCGAGGCTACTCCGGCCGCGTGCGTTCGCTTCGGTCTCCGTTCTTCGGTAGGCTCGAAAGAGCGCGTAAGCCTCGAAGACCATCGCGCCGATCAGGACCGCGTAGTTGAACCACACGCCGGGAAACGTAACTCCCAGAAAGCTCGCCACCCCGTCCGCGGCGGCGGTCTCGCCGCCGACGAGCGCGCTGTAGCCGCGTTGTGCGCTCTCGACGCCCGCGAC
>PXQR01000015.1 GCA_003021235.1 Halobacteriales archaeon QH_6_64_20
GCATACCCCGCAAGCCTGATACCGTCCCCTCGCGGTGCTCTGTTGACGACAGCTAATCCGGAGAGCCGGGGGTGGTTCCCCGCTATATCGACGACGGGTCCGTCGTGCGAAGACCGAAGCCCGTCCCCGCCGAGAACGTCCGTGTCGTGACGGTACACACCGTATCCGTAGAGGACTGTACTCTGCGGGACGGTTACCGGTTCGGAGAGGGAGAGTTCTCCGCGTACTCGCACCAGCGAACCGGCGTCGAGCGCGCGCTGTAGTTCCGAACCGTCGGTCACGACGCGTTCCCGCGTGGAGGTCTCGGGGTCCGCCTCGCTGGTACCGTTTCGCTGAGACGGGCCGAGAGGAGAGTCGCGTCCGCCGGTTGAGGACGACGGAAAGACCGCCGAGGCCCCAGCACCGAGAGCACCGCCGGTCAGGGCGGATACGAACTCGCGCTTCGTTACCGAGGGGAAAGCGAGCCGATTCGTTGAGGTCTCCCCTACCGCTGCGTACTCGGCGAGACGGTCGTCGACGATCGCCCTGACTCGTTCCTCGGAGTACCCGTCCTCGCTCATAACGGTTCGTTATCGGGAACAGTCTAATCGTTTTTCCTCTGCGATCGAACCCACACGACCGGTACGATCCGTCGAGCCAACGGGCCGCGGTCCGAACTCTCCGAAACGAGGACCGACGGCAACTACCGTGTATGGGGGATCGGTAGCACCCGGAAACACCGGAACCACCGTAGCGGAAAAATTATATAGCGAAAAAATAGAAATCAATAGCGTATGCAGTTCGTCTCCCTATCGGCATTGACCGTGCTCGCTCTGCTGGGTTCACCGGCCTCACCACAGGTATGAAGCGGACGGACGACGAAACCGCCCTCCGAAGCGTTTCGAGTCGGTCGATGGGTTACTGTCGCGACCGTCGGCTCGCTACGATCGTCGGCAGCGTGTTGCTCGCGTACTGGGGGACGCTCGGATACGGTGTGGTCGGCCTACCCGCGGTGATCGGTCTCGAACTCACCCTCTTCAGACGAGCGCTCGGCGTGGCGATGCTAACGTTCGTCCCGGGCGTGTTGATCTACGCTTCGATCGGCTCGCGTTCCCGGTCCTCGGGCGTGTTCCTCTCGTACGTCGTCGGTCTGAGCCTGGTGGCACTGTCGCTACTGGGTGTGGTCGTCAGCGTCGCGTATCGACCCCTGGGAATCGAAGCGCCGCTGTCGTTGTATCCGCTCTCGATCACGTTGACGATCGCCGTGCTACTTACCCTCTCGGTTGTCATCCTGACGAACCGACCGGCACCCTCTCTCGCGTTCAGCCCGGGGATGGATGGACGGCACCGCCGAATCACGCTGTTGCTCCTCGCATTGCCCGCTTTCGCGATACTCGCAGCACACCTCCTCAACCGATACGACCTGACGGTCCAGATGTACGTGTTGCTCCTGGTCGTCGCTGGGGCCGCCGTGCTGGTCGTCCGAAGCGTTCCTACCGACCTGTATCCGATCTCGGTGTATACACTGGGACTGAGCGTTCTCCTCCACCGGAACCTGGTTACGGATTTCGTGATCGGATCCGACATTCAGGAGACCTACTTCGTCGCGGAGCTGATAGCCCAAGCCGGATACTGGACCCCGGCGCTTGGGGATGGATCGACGCTTGCAGCACTGCCGATGGTCACCGTCGTTCCGGCGATATATACGGTTATCGCGGACGTTCCGCTGGCGCTCGTCTACAAGCTCGTCTACTCGTTCGTGTTCGCGCTTACGCCCGTCACCATGTTCTATGCGTTCCGGCAGCTGTTCAGCGACCGGGAGGCACTGCTCGGCAGTCTGTTCTTCCTCTTCTATTTCGTGACGTTCAACGGGGTTCCCGGGAAACAACGCATCGCCGAACTGTTCGTTGTACTCATCGTCCTGGTCGTGGTCCAACGCGACTGGAAGAACCGTCGAGCGGCGGCGATGATCGCGCTATTGGGCATCGGAGCGATCCTCTCGCACTACACCGTCTCGTACGTGTTCGGTAGTTCGGCCGTCGCAGCGTGGCTGATTCTATCGGCTTACGACTACAGTACGGACGATCGATCCCCTCGGTTCGCTGAAGGAGTATATGCCCTCGGATCGCTCTGTGTGGCGACAGCGTGGTACTCCCTCGCTTCGACTCGGTTGTTCGGGACGTTGTCCGGGTTACCCGTGTTGCTCCTCGAACAGATCCGATCGGTGCTCACGGGTCAGTTGCTCCACCGAACTGGTGCGCAGGAGGCCCAGATGCGGACGTCGGCGACGGACCTCGTTAATTTCTCCTTACACGCGGCGCTCGTCGTGCTTATGGCTACCGGGCTAGCGTATCTCGTCTACACGATCGTTCGCCGCGAGCGATCGTATGAACGGGCTGCATACGCGGCCCTGGCGACACCGTTGTTCGGGTTCCTCGGTGCCTCGTTCTTTCTCAGTGGCAACCTCGGCGTCGATCGGACGTATCAGATCGTGCTCGTGTTTCTTGCGCCGCTCATGCCGGTCGGGTACCGGGTCGTTCAGCGGATCACCTCCGGATGGACGGGGGTGGAGCTGCGCGAATGGACCTCACTCTCGGTCGTGCTCGCGGTGTTGTTGCTGTTCAATACCGGCGTTCTGTACAATGCGACCGGTGCGCCGGTCTCCTCGGATATCACCCTCGACGCGGACGCCCATTCACAGGCGTACAGTAATGCGGAGGTCGTCGGAGGGCGCTGGCTGGTCGAACACACGGCCGAAAATACGACTGTATACACCGATCTGTACACTAACGAGCTGTTCCGGTCGATCGCTCCGGCAGGATATACCGAGACCAACGTGACGCTGTTCAAGTACGACTGGATACCGTATCTACGGTTCGGGAGCGGGTACGTCTATTTACGGAACAACAGCGTACGAGAGACGATTACGGACAGATCGACCGAGTTCCAGTACGTCTCCGAATCGGAACGCCTGTTCCTCAACCGACGAGCGCACAAAATATACGACAACCGAGACGCGACGATCTTCCGATACACCGGTTCGAAACTCGTGGTCTACGACCCGGATAGCAACGCTTCAGACACTAATACGAGAAACGAACCGTCCGATCGAGGCGACTCGCTGACCAGGGTCGGGCACCCGAGGGCTGATATCCGATGACGGCACCACCCACCGACGACTCACGAATCATGCACGATAGCGAACGAGCAGTAATCACCGTCGTTATTCCCTACAGCCGAGAGTACACTCCCGAGTGGATGTTGCGGGAGGCGAAGCAGTCCGTGAGAGCACAGTCGGTAGCCACAGAGGTCATTGTCGTCGCGGACGCCGAAGAGGGCGGCGGTCCCGCGGCCGCGCGAAACATCGGTTTGGACCGCGCCGAGACTCGATACGTCGCGTTTCTGGACGGGGACGATCTGTGGAGGGAGGACAAACTCGAACGGCAACGAGCACGGATGCGTGAAACCGGTGCTGGTCTCTGTATCGACGGCCGACGGATGACGCGCGACGAGTTCATCTACGAGGTGTTCGTTGGCAGCCTGAACGAAGTGACCTCCTCGATTCTCGTCGATACCGCCCGGATCGATGTGCACTTCGAAGAGAGTCTCGCGCGCTGGGAGGATCACCTCTTCGTCCTCGAAGCGGCAGCGGCAAAGGTATGCTTCTGTACGGATACATACATCAAACGGGACCACGGGACTAGTATGACCGCCGGCGACCCCGATATAGCGGAGTACAGAACGCAGGCGATGCGATACGGTGCGCTGGTCGCCGATCGAGTGCCCGAAGCGAGGCCGTTCCTCCCGGTCTTCTATCGACGTGTCTACTGTCTGTTGGGAATCTATGCACACCAAAACGGCCACTACCGTCGATCGATACAGTATCTTACCTACTCGCTTCGGATCGGATTCTCGCTGCGTTCGCTCGTCGGTCTACTCGGAGCAGCCGCCTCGTACGCGGTGTTCGGCGCTCAAGGGCCGAAAATACGGTGGCTAAACTACGTCAGATGACGGTCGTCACCGAATATACGTCGACCGTCGGCCCCGTTTCCGTTTCTGACTGGATCGAATAGCACAACATATTAGTTACCGTGGATCAATTTTATTATAATGTATATGTATAAAAACACACGACAAGTAGATTTTGTTAAGAAGACCGGTTCGACATCTGATAGAGACGCTCTCTGTGGCGATCTCGGGCCAAAATCGGATCTTTCTAACGAAGCCCGACAAACGAAAAATAGAGGGCGGGCATCGCGGTGTCGCGCCCAATCACGGCGTTCGCTCGCCCCATGAAAGTAGCATACATCCTCTCACAGAACTCCGGTGGCCTCCCCCACTATGCCGCCGAGCTCGCAAACGCGGTTCGACGCCACGCGGACGTGGTTGTCCTCAAACCGTCGGAAACGACCGCCGACGACGTTTTCGCCGATGATCTCGATGTCATCGACGCGTTCGATCCGATGTGGATGTCAATCCCTGAGCTATACAAGCGGAACTTCCGCGTGATCGACAACCTTCGTGCGCTCTCGTCGTACCACCGACTGGGAGTGCTCGACGAGATCGAGCCGGATGTCGTTCACGACCCCACAGGCTTTCTTCCACACGCACGGCTGTTCTCGGGGCTATACGGTATCGACGAACGCTATCCTCTCGTGGTGACCTATCACGAGATTCCTCCGGATACGTTCTCCCCTCTCCGTTCGATAAGCACCGAGGAGTTGTTCAGCGCACTCTTTTACGATGCCATCGAAACCGTTCTTCCACGCGTAACGCTGGCGAAACGGATCGTTCACAGCGAGAAACAACGTCGGGCGCTCGTCCAACGAGGGGTGTCCCCGCTGGAGATCGAAGTCATCCCCCACGGTGTCTACGAGTTCTTCGGGCGCTACGAGTACGAAGCGGCTCCCGAGGAAGACGACCGTCTGCTCTTTTTCGGGAACGTCATCCCGGCGAAGGGTATCGACACGTTGGTTCGATCGATCCCGCTCGTCGCAGAGGAGATCCCCGACGTGACGCTCGTGGTCGCCGGCAACGGGCGAGTTCCGAAGCGATCCCGATCGATCATCGCTACTCACGACCAGCACTTCGAGGTTCACAACCGGTTCGTTCCGAACGAGGAGGTCGGGACGTTCTTCTCGCGCGCTCAAGTCGTCGTGCTCCCGTACAACCACCAGGGCGGCGAGACGAAAGGCCACAGCGGCGTGCTCTCGATAGCTCTCTCGTTTGGGAAGCCGGTCGTGACGACGACGATCGGCGACTTTCCGACGCTCGTCGAGGACACCGGATGTGGAGTGGTCGTCCCACCCGGCGATCCCGAACGGCTCGCGGAGGCGATCGCGTGCGTGCTGCGCGACGACGACCGTCGGGCGCGGATGGCCGAGAACAGCTCCCGGCAGTCCGAACAACTCTCCTGGGAAAAAGTAGCACACGAGCACGTTAACGTCTACGAGGAGGCGATCACTGGCCATCGTGTACGAAACAGATAGTGTACTCTATGTGATCGCTCTTCTGTAGTACAGCGGAACCGCGAGATGACGAGCGATTCAACTCCTGAACAACCCGTATTCGTGACGTAGCGGCTGTCTCTCGCTTTAGTGCGTAGCGACGGCCTAGTGCATTACCGTTCTAATACGCGACGGACCAGATCGAAATCAAGTCGAACGGGTCGCCGACGCGGTGACAGTAGTCCCGGCAGCGGTTGGGTAGTCGAGAGCGTACCGAAGGGGTATGAGCTACTGGCCCGAGGCGATAACGGGGTCGGCATCGAAACCAGTCGAATGTCGGCGAACCGCCCGAGTCGGGTCCCGGCCGACGACTCAGAGGGGAAAGCAGCGGTCGATCGGTCAGCAATCGCTCAGTCGACGAACGGTTCGCGCGCCCTGAGCCGACGTCCGAGGTCTTCGAGTGCTGGTCCGACCGGCTCGGAGACCCCGCCGCTGGCGAACGCGTTCGATCCGCCAGCACCGCCGCCGCCGACGGCCTCGGCGAACTCCCGTGCGATATCGTCGGCGGCGAACGCACCGGTCAGTTCCTCACCGACGGTGACGACGAAAGTGTGATCGCCGTTCGCGGCGATAACGACGACGACCCAGTCGTGCTCGGCCGCGCGTTTCCCGAGGGCCTCCGCGTCCTTTCGATCGTTGTGGGGGAGTTCAACGGTGAGCACGCACGGCTCCTCGTCGGAAACCACGTTCGCCGCGAGTTCGTCCCAGAACGCCTCCGCCCATCGGGCCCGAACGTTCCCGAGTTCCGTGGCGTGCTCGGCGATCGTCCGCTCCTGGCGTTCGATTTTCTCCTGGAGGGCCTCGATGTCCGTGGCGAGGGTTCCGGGCGCCCCATCGAGCAGCTCGGCGGCCGCTCGAACTTCCTCTCCGAAACCGTGCGAGGTCGCCTGTCGATCCCGGCTGACTGTCAGGCTCTCCTGAACGGTCCGCTCGCGTCGCCACCAGTATAGGTTCGTGACCAGCAGCGCGATAGCCGATACGATCGCCGTTAGCGTGGTTCTATCGTTACTCATGGATCAGCCTCTTAAGTGCCGGACCCACCGACGGGTGAGTGATGAGCGGCGCGAGCCGACGCGTGACGGGCGCGAACCGCTCGTATCCTTCGAGCGACGCCCGAGTCGATCGGTGTGGCGGCGTCACGAAGCTCGTGAGCGACCGCGCCGTACCGCCGAACTGGGATTTGAACTCGTGAACGCCGGAGTCCTGCCGCGAGCGACCGAAATCGACGACCGAGCTATCGCCCCGACAGGCCCGCTCGATCGCTCGGGTATAGAGGAGATGGTTCGGTCGGAGCCCCCAGGAGGACGCCTTCGACCCGTTCCCCCATATCATCGATACGTTCCCCCAGTTCAGAAGGAACATCGCGCCGATCGGTCGACCCTCGGTCTCCGCCACGAGCACCGTCACGGCCTCGCCGAGGCGGACGTCGAGTGCCTCGAAGAACGTCGACGGGAACTGCGGGCTGCCGAGCCGATCCATCGTGTCGACGTACAGCGGATAGAACGTCCCGATGTCACCCTCGACCACGTCGACGCCGTAGTCCTCGGCGGCTCTGGCGCGCTGTCGAGCCTGCTTCGCGAACGCCGACTCTCGGACCTCCTCGAACGGGCGATCGGCATCCAGCCGGTGAACTGTCCCGGTC
>PXQR01000016.1 GCA_003021235.1 Halobacteriales archaeon QH_6_64_20
GATGGAAGCACGTCTCGACGGCGGACTCCGAGGAACTCTACGATCTCGAACGCGATCCGGACGAACGAACCGACGTGATCGACCGGAACCCGGCACGAGCCGACGAGCTGCGCGAGGTACTGGAGGCGTACGTGCAGGAACTACCCGACGCGACGGATCGATCGACGGCTGGCCGACGCGAGCTTCCCTCGGAGATAGAAGACAGCCTGCGGGCGCTCGGCTATGCCGAGTGATATCGATTCTACCACTATCGACGCATCGCGCTCGTAACGAGCCGTGTAGTTCGGCGAGGAACCGACAGGACGAGCAATATCGATGGAGCCGGCGGGACCGATAGGAATCGATCGCTCGACGCACGGAACGCGGGGTCGTTCGCTGCCGTGATCCCGAAGAGGACGGTCGAAACTACCGAGCTCGATTGGGGAGCGAACCGTCGGGTATATGCGGGTAGTCGGAGGTGTCGGCGATCACTCGACGACGTAGCCCAGATCGCGTAGCCGTCGCTTCGTGGCGTCCGAGTGCTCGGCTCTCGCGTCCGTCTCGATCCGCTCCCCGTATTCGTCCATCCATTCCTGGAAGCGGGTCTCGAACGTCGAGACCGACTCGGGGTGTGAATCCGCGACGTCGGTTTCTTCGTCCGGGAGCCCGAATAGCTCGCTTCGCTCGTCACTGTGCAGGTATTTGAACTCCGGCGTCCGAAGCGACGTGAGCAGGCCGGAGTGAAACCGTTCGCCGTCGAAGTCCGGGCGATGGGTCTCGATCGTCCGCATCGTCTTCTCGTAGGTCTGCTGGCCGCGCTGGCTGACGGCGAACGGTCGGTCCTCCGAACGGAGATCGAACCCGTGAAGCGACTCGGCCGGGACGTCCGCCGCGCGCAGGATCGTCTTCATGACGTCCGCGTGCTGAACGAGGTCGTCGCCGTGACCGGGGAGGGCGTCGAGCCCGTAGACGACGAGGGGAACGCGCACGAGCCCGTCGTGGAGCACGAGCTTGTGTGACAGCAGGTCGTACTCGCCCAACAGATCGCCGTGATCCGACGTGACGACGAAGACCGTGTTCTCCGAGTCGAGCGACCGGAGGTGGCCGAACAGATCACCCATGAGCGCGTCGCAGTGTCTGATCGAGGCGTCGTACATCGCACCGATCGCCTTCCATTCGGCCGCCGAGTACTCACAGCCGGCGGCGATCTCCTCGTAGACGTCGGCGGTGTGTTCAAGCGCGAACTCGCTGGCCGCCTGCGCCGACATCTCGATATCGTCGGTGAACGCCTCCTGAAACGCCAGCGGCGGATAGTACGGGTGGTGTGCGCCCCGGTAGTGAGCGTAGAGGAAGAAGGGCTGTTCGTCGTCCGCGAGATCCGATAGTTCCCGTTTGACGATCTCGTTGAGAACGAAGTTCCCGTTGTGCTTCCGTAGATCCGTTGTGAAACCGGCGGAGTGGCGTCGGATGTTGTACGCGAACTTCGCGAGCACGCCCACTCCGGCCGTCGAAAGGAGGTTCGAGGGGGTTACCCGAGTGAACGTGTCGAACCCCCGGTTCAGTCCGGTCGCGTCGCTGAGGTATTCGTTCGCCGAGACCGCGCTCGTTCGCCACCCGTGTTCGGAGAGCAACTCGGGCACGGTCCGTATCCCGTTCGGCAGTACTTCGTTGTGGAGCCCGGTCCCGTGGCGCGACGGAGGGGTTCCGGTGAGCATCGACGTGATCGACGGGAGCGACCACATGGCGTGGGCGATACACTCCGAGAACGCCTCACCGTCGGGTAACGAGGCGATCCGGCGCAAGTACGGCGTCGTATCCCTCCCGTAGCCGTCAACGGCGGTGTGATCGGCCCGGATACTATCGAGCGTGATCCAAACGATGTTAGGTGGCTCCGACATTCCCTTGCATTTGGCAGACGTGGCTACAGTATATATCTGCGGGCACCCCGACGCGACGCGGGTCCGGGCGGGGCGGTATTTCCGGCGCTCTCGATGCTTCGATACGCTCAATGCGCTCGATACGTTTCTCGGTGTAAGCCGAACGTCACGGTCGCATCGACGTCACGGTTGCATCGACGTCACGGTTGCATCGAGGTCACATCCGCATCAGTTCTCGACCTCCGGCGCGCTCGCATCACCCATCTTGTAACCGAGGTCGGCGAGGCGCTGTTCGAGAAGCGCTATATCCACCTCCTCGGCCTCGTCTTCCGGTGCCTCCGGGATGATCCGCTTTCTGTTGCCGTTCTCGGTGATGTGCCACGGTACCTTCGTCAGGACGCTATTATAAATCCCGTTGTGGTGTCCGTAGTCCCGCACGGGAACGAAGTCGTGTCTCTCCCCGAGCATCTCGCCGTGGTCCGCGAAGACGATCGTCTTCCCAGGTAGCGAGGGGAGGAGATCCGACACGGACGAAAGCACCATATCGAGATTTTCCGTGTACGCGCGCCTGACCAGTCGAGGCGTCGCGTCGCTCGATTCGTTGATTACCTCGTTCATGTTCGCCGTACGGGGTTTGAAGTATTTGCGACCGATCGGACCCATGAACGGGTGATGTGGCTGGATGTAGTGTATCACGAGCCGTTTGTTCGGATACTCGTTGACCGCTTCCGTTGCGCGTTCGGTCAACGCCTCCGGTGGAACTACTTTGAACTCCTCGCTGTGATAGCGTCCGTCCGGATCGTTCATGTGGAGGTCGATCAGCTTGTGTACCTCGGAATCGATCACGTTCCGTAGCCGCTGGAACCAGCCGTTCGCAGTGAGGTAGACCGTATCATGCAGATGTCGGCCCCTGAAGTTCGATTCCACGAACTCACGGGTCGCTCCGGCCCGGGAGGTCCGGTGTTCGAGCGTTCCCGGGAGGTTCGATCGGTCGGCGAAGCGGTCGTACCTGCAAGCATCGAGGATAATCAGGTTATCCCAGTCCTCGTCGAAGACACATATCCCGTTCGGATTATACGCCTGTGTCCTCATACGGGTATGTCCTAACCGGTTCATCTCGCGGAGAATTGACTTGGGTGACTGGGCGGCGAGCCGCAGATCCGATAGCGTGTACATGACTATAGCATCCCAACGATTCCGCTAACGTGGGAAACGAGCCGAACGGGTAATAAAAATATCGAGTAGTGGTACTCGCGCGAATCGGAACCGCGAACGCTCGGGGCGAGACCGTGCGGTAGCCATTCAGGACAACTATATGCTCGGGACGAGACGGAAGCCTCGTGAACGCCGATCGCTCCGACCGTCCGAACATCGTCTGGCTAACCCTCGATAGCATACGCTACGATCGGACGACCATGGGCGAGCACGCTCGCGACACGACGCCGAACATGCAACGGATCGCGTCGCTACCCGGCGGCGAGTCCTTTAGCCAGTGTATCACGACCGCCAGGTGGTCGCTACCCTCGGTCGCGTCGATACTCACTGGGACGTATCAACAGTACCATGCTATGGGGTCTCGAACGGAGGTCCTCCCTAAGGGAATCGATACCGTCGCCGAACGCCTCGCGGAGCGGGGCTATCACACGGCTGGGCTGTCGGCTAATTCGTTCTTCGCCGAGGAAACGGGGCTCGATCGAGGATTCGAGCGCTTCGAGAAAGTAAACCCTGGCAGTTTCGCTCGTACCGCTGACGTCCGGTCGTTGCTCGAGTTCGGGCTCGGTATCCGACGCCACTCCGCGGGGTTCGATCCGGACAAGCGGAAACATCGGCCCGACTTCCTCGTCAACCAGTTCGCAAAGCGGCGCTTAGCATCGTTCGCGGGGGAGCACGAACCGTTTCTCTTCATGGCTCACTACCACGGCGCACACCACCCGTACTATCCGCCGCTGGCGTTCCAGGGCACGTACACCGACGAGATCGGGATGAGTCCCGCCGAAGCCAGCGAGGTCGCGTTCGCTCGTACGACCAACGTGTACGAACGGATGGCCGAGGCGGAGTCGTTCACCCCGGCAGAGTGGGACGCGATCCGTGCCATGTACGACACGCTCGTCGCGTACACCGACGGGATCGTCGGCGACCTGTTCGATCACCTCCGGTCATTGAACTTGGACGATACGATCGTGGTGATCACGGCGGACCACGGCGACCTGCTGGGCGAGCGTAACCTCCTCTCACATAAGTTAGTGCTTCACGACGCGCTCGTCCACGTTCCCCTGGTCGTCTACGGGTTCGGCGATCTCGTCGGTTGCGGCGACGAACTGGTTCAACACGTCGATCTCGTCCGAACCCTCCTCGAACACGTCGGCGGGCGAACGGAGGGACTCCGGGGCTACGACCTGCGGGAGCGATCGAGGGACTTTGCGATCAGTCAGGCCGGCCCGGGGACGAGCGACGGGTTGGACATCATCCAGTCACACGACGGGAGCTTCGATCGCTCGGCCTTTCACGAATCGGCGTTGACAGCCCTCCGATCGACCGAGTTCAAGTATCAGCGAAGCGACGACCGAAGCGAACTATTCGAACTCCCCGACGAGACCGAAGACGTCTCCTCACTACACCCGGAGACGGTCGCCGAGTTCGACGCGTACCTGACCGAATGGCTAACCGAGCACGAAGGCCGATCCATCGAGCGAACCGAAGCCCAGTTCGACGACGAGGTACGCCAGCGGTTGGCGGATTTGGGCTACAGGACCGAATGAGCGTCCGGCACAAGAAGGGGAGACGAGCCACGTCGAGGATGGTTAGGGTGAATCAGAAGGGGGGTCGCCGCTATGAGTGTCGTCCTCGGGGATCACATGAACACGGCCGGCCAGTGCGCACGGGGGACGATCGGCGACGCCGGGAGGGTTCGATCGCGTTTCCTAATGACTTCCCCCGGTTTCGGCCGACCGCTTCCGTGAAGGGAAAGTACTAGGGGCCGAACCGGAGGCACGTGGAACCGATGACCGACCGCCTCACGCGTGGGCTGACGGACGTCCGTCGTTGGGTCCGGAGGGGCGAAGCGACGCTTCGACGAGTCGACCCGTCGTCCAGTGCCGTCGTCGGATTTCGCTCCGCCCGCCCGTCGTGCTCGTTGTTCGACGCGTTCCGGCGATTCGGGAAGCGGTGTGAACGTGGACGGGTGAGGTCGGGGGGACCCCACGCGTGAACTGTCTCGTCGTCGCGCCACACAGTCACGGTATTCGGGAGGTCGCCCGCCGCGTCGGAGCGCAGTGGGAGGCGATGGGTCACGACGTCGGGTACCGTCTGCCGGACCTGCCCGACGAGCATCCCGCGCGCATCGGCGGCGTGACGATCGGTATCCCGGGCATCGCGGCCTGGTGGTATCGGACCCTGCGCCGACTCGCACGAACCGGCGATTGCTACGACCTGATCTGGACCCACCAGCCGCTATCGCCGACGCTGCCGTCGCGAGACCCCGAACTGTGGACCCGTGTGCTCGTCACGTTCCACACGACCGAACACGCGAAGTACGAACTCGTGCGGGAGGGGGTCTATCCCCGGAAGTTACTGCCGTATCACTGGGTGACGAAACAACTCGAGCGGCGGTTCTACGGCAAGCTATCGGAACTCGATGTTGAGGGGCCGCAGTACA
>PXQR01000017.1:0-36075 GCA_003021235.1 Halobacteriales archaeon QH_6_64_20
AGTACTTCGTGCCGGGCGTGCTCTCGATCGCTGCACTCGCCTTCGCGTTCTGGGCGATCGTTCCAGCAGTCTCCTCGGGGATCGGTCTGGGGAGGGGGCCGCAGTTCCGGACCGGCGCGTACGCGGCACTCGCCGCGTTGGTACTCGGCTACCCCTGTGCGCTCGGGATGGCGACGCCGCTCGCGTTGATCCGCGGCGGTGGCCGGGCCGCGAAACGCGGTATCCTCATGCGCTCGGGCGACGCCTTCCAGATCTTCCCGGATGTCGGCACCGTCGTCCTCGACAAGACCGGCACCATCACTATCGGCGAACCGGCGGTGAACGCCGTCGTCGCACTGGACGAGCACGCAGAGAGCGAGGTGCTGCGGACGGCAGCGAGCGCGGAGCTGTTCTCCGAACATCCCCTCGCCGACGCCGTGCTCGATCACGCCGACGCACGCGACGTCGACGTCCCCGGCCCCGAGACGTTCGATAGCGTCACCGGCAAGGGGGTTCGAGCGACGGTCGATGGTGCTGAGGTGCTGGTCGGCAAGCCCGGCTGGCTCAGCGAGGAAGGGCTCGATCTCGCCGTCGGCGAGAACGCCAGCGAAGACCTCCAGAACGAGGGGCTGACAACCGTCGGCGTCGTTCGCGAGGCGCGAAGCGCCTCGGAAGGGTCGAGCGGGGAGCAAGGCGACCCGCGAGAGGGCGAACTGATCGGTCTACCGGCGACAACGAGCGTACTGCTCGGGCGGTCGCCGAGGAAGTCGGTATCGATCAGGTAATGGCGGAAGTTCTGCCCGACGACAAACGCGCGGAGATCGGCCGACTCCACGACGAGAACACGGACGGAGACGGGAACGACCGCGTCGCGATGGTCGGCGACGGGATCAACGACGCGCCCGCGCTCACCCAGGCCGACATCGGACTCGCGATCGGTGCAGGCACCGACATCGCGATCGAGTCGGCGGACGTCGTGTTGATGGGCGATCGGCTGGGTGGGGTGATGGACGCTTACGAGATCGGGCAGACGAGCTACGAGAAGACGAAGCAGAACCTCGTTGCGGCCTTTAGCTTCAACGGGGTCGGCGTCGCTGCGGCAGTGACGGGTCTCGTTCACCCGGTGCTCGCGATGATCGCCATGGTACTGTCGGTCTCAGTCGTGCTCGCAAACAGCTTCGCCGGCCAGTTGCTCTCCGGTGAGGGTATCGAGACGGACTTTGCTGTCGAGACTGGAGAACTCGGCGGGGAAACCGACGTCGAAGACGGAGAGTCGACCGTCGCTACGATGGACAGCGCGGGAACTGGAGGCTAAGGCGAAGGTCACGGGACCGAGCGACGTTCCCCGAGTCGCTCCGTCTCGTCCCGTCGCGATTCACCCGAATCGATCGAGGCCGGCCTGCTCCCTGGCACCGCCCTCGGGATCGCGGACCCACGGTGTCCGGCGATCGCGCTCGGCGTCGGTATCGACGTCGGGAGCGTCGGCAGCCTCGTGGCCCGGACAGTCCGGTCCGCACTCGGTCGCCGGGTTAACGACTCTTTCCTTCCACCGACAGGAAGGCAACGAAGCCGTGCCCGCGGGCTTGCCGACATCGACTCGTGCGCAGGGCGGAAAGTCGTAGGTCCGCCAGCCCTTTCCGTAGGCGCGTTCGGCGAGTCGACGGCGCAGGCGGGCTTTTCGCCGGGGTGAGACGATCTCGATGTCCGTTCGTCCTGGCTCTCGGCCGACGACTTCGATGCCGTGGTCGGTCGGATCGAGCGTCGTCGGTTCCCGAACCACTTCTCGACTCTCGCTACCGGGATCGTATCGCCAGACGCCGACTGCCGGGGGGAGACGATTCAAGTGCGCGCCGGTTACGTAGGACTCGGTCGCAAGGATCACCTCGTCGAACAGCCCGAGGCCGACGTCGATTTCGAGTTGGCGGTTGAGGTCCCCTGGACTATCGAGATCGGGCTTGTTCTCGATGCCGACGATCCGGCCGAACCACGCCTCCGGGTAGCGCGCCGCCCGACGGACGTACTCGCGACCGCTCTTTCGGGTGCGCTCGAAGAAACCGATCTCGATCGCTCTCTCACACGCCTCGCGCGCCCACTCCGAATCGGTCTCGAAGGCCTCCCTCCAGTAGCGCCATCGCCCGACGCCGACATCGCTCTCGATCGCGCGGTCGGGGATCGCCCGTGGGGAAATCGCCGTTCGGGCACCGAAGGCCGGACCGGGCTCGACGCGAGCGACGTCGATCCCCCGCCGTCCCCGCGAACTCGCCCCGAGCTGGCGGCTCACGATCCCCCCGGATTCGCGTTCGAGCCACGCACACAGCGCCATTTCGAAGCCGAACTCGCGCACGGTAACGGGAAGGGCGAGGGGAACAAAAGCGCCGCGACGGAGCGCCGCCGTCCTGTTAGTCGGGCGTCCAAGCCATGTCGAGGTGGACCGACTCGCGGTCGCTACGGAACCGCCGGGATTCCTCGACGGCCTCGATCGAGAAGTCGATCGACGCGCTCGGCGACAGCCGGATAGCCTTGTTGCCGACACGGATATCGGCCGGGCCGTCGCTCTCGATGGTTTCGGCGATCTCCCGGAGGCGATCGGCGACTTCCTCCTGGGACAGTTCCTCGTCGTAAGAGGTTCGGTCTGCCATACCTGTTTCCCTGTCACCCGGGATATATAAATCACGCCGGAACGCCCTGGGAGACCGATCCGAGCAGTGGGGGCGATCCGTCGCCAGGAGGTCCCAAAGGGTCGTCTTTCGGCGAGCGGCGAGGGCCGATCGCAAGGAAAAGATCGCGCTCGGGGGAGCGATAGCCGTTCGTTAGGCACAGAAAACTTATATCCAGATACGTACGAATACGATCCATGTCGCGCGAGGCGATAACGGGTTTCGCGGCCGACCGTCGCCAGGAGGTCCTCGCGATCATCGTGCTCGTGAACTTCGGAGTGGCGTTCGCGCTCGCCGTCGGGATCGATGCCGGGACGACCGTTCGTGCGAGCGCTTTTCTGATAGCGTTCGCGGCCATCACTGGAGCGGAGTACGCCGCAGCCTGTCGATGGTTCGAACCGCGCGTTCGGTCGCTTACCTACTGGACCGGTTGAGCCCCACCTACGCTCGCGTCGCTCCCAGCGGGCAGTCGTTCGATCCGAGTCGCTTCGCGCCGGGCCGCGGCCGAGGGTATTAGTGAGCGGCCGTCCGATCGATGTATTAGTTCGTGTCTAATCGCGACCCCGAGGCGTGGAGCAACGACGACCGGGCAGTGCGGCCACGAGAACGGACCGAAACGACGGGCCGCCCGCTCACCGATATCGTCTACTACGGGTTCGGGCAGTTGTTCCTGTTGTGTCTCCCGATGATGTGGCTCGTAAGCGTCACGCCGTTTTCGAACGGCGTCGTCAGGATCGGCTTCGCAGTATCGATACTCACGATCCCGGTTCTCGTCGGGTTCTTTCGCCGCGGCCGTCTAACGGTCGGGAGGGCTTGGCCGCGATTTACGAACGCCGATCTCGGCGTCGGCGGCGGGTACGGGGACTTCCTCACCAGATCGGTCTACTTCTCGTCGGTGATCGCGCTCTGTGCGTACGGCGGTGGAGCGGCCGAACTGATCACGGGATCGGTTCTCGCGAACGTGATCGTCGCCGCGGCCGTCGCCGTCTTCGGGACCGGTGTGTTCCCCTACCTGACGAGGACATCGACCCCTACGCTGGCAGGGAGAGCGACGACGTATGCGGTCGCACTCGGGGCAGTCTACTTCGGTGCGGCACCCTTCATGTGGCGATTCGTCCCGGAGATCGGCGTCGTCTTCCTCTGTTACGTCGGCTTGGCGTTGCTCGACGTTCGGCCGCTAGCGGGAACGATTCGCGAACAGGTCGGCGGAGCGGGCCGATCGTAGGACGCAGGCCGGGTCCGGCCGTCGCCGACAGAATCGGTAGGGAACCAGCAGGAACAGTGGGAAGCACCGCCACCCCCGGCGGACACGGAACAGCAGGCTTATGACTCGCTCGGTGCCAAGTATCGGTATTACTTTATGATACAGGACAGCCAACCGGAGGTGAACATCGGGCTCGTCGGTCACGTCGATCACGGGAAGACGACACTTGTCCAAGCGCTCTCGGGCGACTGGACCGACCAGCACTCCGAGGAGATGAAGCGGGGCATCTCGATCCGTCTGGGGTATGCCGACGCCACGTTCAGAGACTGTCCCGATCTGGACGAACCCGAACGCTACACGGTCGAGGAAACCTGCCCCGACGGTTCCGAAAACGACGTCCTGCGGACTGTCTCGTTCGTCGACGCGCCGGGTCACGAGACGCTCATGGCCACGATGCTCTCGGGGGCGGCGCTCATGGACGGCGCAGTGTTAGTGGTGAGCGCGACCGAGCAGGTCCCCCAGGCCCAGACCGAAGAACACCTGATGGCGCTCGACATCATCGGGATCGAGAACATCGTCATCGCCCAGAACAAACTCGATCTGGTCGACGGCGAGCGTGCGCGGGCGAACTACGAACAGATCCAGGAGTTCGTCGCGGGCACCGTGGCCGAAGGGGCCCCGGTCGTGCCCATGAGCGCCCAGCAGGACGTCAATACTGACCTACTCATCCAGGCGGTCGAAGAGGAGATCCCCACGCCCGAGCGCGAGGCCGACGCCGACGCCCGGATGTACGTCGCGCGCAGTTTCGACGTCAACCGGCCGGGAACTCGTCGCGACGAGCTCGCGGGCGGCGTGATCGGCGGCAGTCTCGTCGAGGGCGGCCTCACTGTCGGCGACGAACTCGAACTCCGGCCGGGTCGGGAGGTCGAGTCGGGCGGGCAAAGCGAGTGGCAGCCCATAACGACCGACGTCCGCTCGCTCCAGGCCGGCGGCGAGTCGGTCGATCGGGTCACGCCCGGGGGACTCATCGGCGTCGGCACCGGTCTCGATCCCAGTCTCGCAAAAAGCGACGGGCTCGCCGGCCAGGTGGCCGGTCCGCCGGGGTCGTTGCCGCCCACCCGCGAGGCGTTTACGATGGACGTCGAGTTGCTCGAACGCCTGGTCGGGGAGGGTGAGGCAGGCGGCGAGATCGAGCCGATCAGTACTGGAGAGCCGCTCATGCTCACCGTCGGGACCTCGACCACCGTCGGGTCGGTGACGAGCGCCCGCGAGGACGAGTGCGAGGTCACGCTCAAGCGACCGATCTGTGCGGCCGGCGGGGCGAAGATCGCGATCAACCGCCGGGTCGGCGCGCGCTGGCGGCTGATCGGCATCGGGACGCTCACGGAGTAGGAATCGAGAATGACACGCGTCCTGCTCGATGCGAACGCGCTGATGATGCCGGTCGAACTCGGCGTTCGAATCTTCGACGAGCTCGATCGGCTGCTCGGCGGTCCCGACGAGCGACCCGGCCCGACCGGAGCGCCGATACAAGCCTCGACACACCGTGATTCGAGCGCGGAGCGGTCGGCGGCGACCGGCGGCGACCCGGACCGAACTTCTGGTCCCGATCCCAGCCCCGAATCCGACTCCGGTCCCGCCGGTCGCGGTGCCAGCGGAACCGAGAGCGACGCGAACCGGACCCCGGTCGACGGCGTGACGCTACTGGTGCCGACGGCCGTTCGTCGGGAACTCGACGACCTGTCGGGCGGCCATAGCGAAGCGGAAGTCGCGGCGAGCGTCGGCGCGGACTTAGCCGGCGAGCGCTGTCGGGAACTCCCCCACGAGGCGAGCCATGCCGACGACGCGATCGTCGAACTCGCGACCGACCGGCGGGCGGTTATCGACTACGTCCTGACGAACGATCGGGCGCTACGCGAACGCCTGTCTGCCCGAGGCGTTCCAGTAATCTGTTTACGTGGGCACGACCAACTGACGATCACGAACCCGTAATCATGTACAAACGAGTACGCTTGCGCGATACGGTCGAGGTACCCCCTGAGGACCTCGCGGACGTCTCGCCGGGGCTGGTGAAACGACTGCTCCAGGACGAACTGGAAGGACGGATGGACGAGGAGGTCGGCAGCGTCGTCTCGATCACCGAGGTTCACGAGGTCGGCGACGGCGCGGTGATCCCCAACCGACCGGGCGTCTACTACGAAGTCGAGTTCGACGCCCTCACGTTCGACCCGCAGATGCAGGAGGTCATAGACGGCGAGGTCGTCGAGGTGGTGAACTTCGGCGCGTTCGTGGGGATCGGTCCCGTCGACGGCTTGTTGCACGTCTCACAGATCAGTGACGAGTACCTCGCGTTCGACGAGGAGAACCAGCGACTGGCCTCCCGGGAGTCCAATCGGGCGCTCGGCGTCGGCGACGCGGTGCGCGCGCGCATCGTCACCAAAAGCATCGACGAGCGCAATCCCCGGGACTCGAAGATCGGGCTGACCGCGAAACAGGTTGGGTTAGGTCGTCTGTCCTGGCTCCGCGAGGACCGCGAGGAGAGCGAGACGCCGAGCGCGACGGGTGACTAACCCATGGTAACCAGACGCGTCTGCCGGGAGTGTCACCTGGTCGTCGACGACGCCGGCGCACAGGCCTGTCCGAACTGTGGTTCTTCCAGTCTCACCGAGGACTGGGCGGGCTACGTCATCATCGCCCACCCCGAGACCTCCGAGATCGCCCAGGAGATGCAGGTCACCGAGCCGGGCAAGTACGCCCTGAAGGTCAGGTAAGCCGTGAGCCCGCCGTCGCCGCCGGGCGATCGGTGCGATCCGCCGGACTCATCGAACCCATCCGACTCGCCCGACCCGCCGAACGAGGAAAGCGGATCGGACGGATCGAACCCGGGAACCGAGGACGACGAGAACAGCGGCGAGGCCGACGACGCCGAGGTACTGCTTTCCCTCCCCGACGATCTCAGAGGCGAGTTCAAGGAGCCGTTCGGGCCGGTATTCACCGACGCCCGCGAGTTGCTCGCCGAAAGCGAGGGGCTACTCGTCGCGATCGGCGACGTGGTCACCTATCACCTGACGGACGCCGGCAGGGTCCCCGACGTCGCGGTGCTCGACGGCTACACCGAACGAACGCCGGTCGAGGAGGCGATCCGCGAGGGAACGAGTTCCGAGGTGTACGACGAGCGCGTCGAAGCGACGAACCCCGCGGCGACGCTCACCACCGAAATTCTCGTCGCGCTCGCCGACGCCCTTCCCGAACCGGGAACCGCCGACGACGCCGACGAAGCCGAGAACATCGAGGGCGGCGGACACGGGGACAGCGGTCCAAAGCGTACCGTGATCGACGTCGACGGCGAGGAGGACCTGCTTACCTTGCCCGCGATCGTCGCCGCGCCGGACGGGACGAGCGTCGTCTACGGGCAACCGGGCGAGGGCATGGTTCGCGTTCCGGTCGACGACGGGACCCGAAGCCGGGCGCGCGGACTCGTCGAACGGATGGACGGCGACCACGAGCGGGCCTGGGAACTGCTGGGCGTCCCGACAGGCTGAGAACACGGGAGGATCCGAGGGCGGCCTGCTGACGATCGTAGACACTGAAACCGCAGACCCCGGAACGTTACACGACTAGTCGATCGAGGGCGAGCACAGGACTGGGCGATCGTCGACTGTCGGCTGACGTTCGCTGATCGGGGCTCAACGTTTTAGTCGGCGGCCCTTCTGTAACACGCATGAAGTTCGTGATCGTCGGGTTCGGTCGCGTCGGCAGACGCGTCGCACGGATCCTCTCGGAGGAGGGCCACGAAGTGATCGCCATCGACGACGACGTCGGAAAGGCCGAACGCGCCGAAGCCGACGGTTTCACCGTGATCGAGGGCGACGGGGGCCAGGAGGAAACGTACGACTCGATCGATCTCGGCTCGGTCGACGCACTCGGCGGCCTCACGGGAAGTCTCGACGTCAACCGTGCGGCGTGTGCGATCGGCCGCGAGCACGGCTGTCGGGTCGTGTTACGGATCGATACCGACGTGGGCGAGACCGATTACGACGAGTACGAATCGGAGGTCGACGAGGTCGTCTACCCCGAGCGACTCGGGGCGGCGGGCGCGAAGACCGCCCTTCTCGGCGGCGATTTCAACGCCGTCGCGGACCTCACTGAAGAACTCTCCTTATCGAGCCTGATGATCCCGGAGGGATCGGTAGCGATCGACCGGCGCGTCAGTCAGCTCGATATTCCCGCCGACGCCCGCCTGTACGCCCACGGTCGCGCGCACGAACCCATGTCGATTCCCCTGCCCCAGACCGTCATCGAACCCGGCGACCGGGTCGCGCTCATCGCGACCCCCGACGCGCTTTCGAGCGTGCGCGACCGGATTCAGGGCGAAGAAACCCCCTAACTGCCCCGGTTCCGGGTCGGAGGACAAACGGAGACGAAGCGGAGACGAAACGGGTATCGACGGTACCGACCGTTCTCTCACCGTAACGGATCGAGCGAAGCGAGACCGTCGAGCGGCCGCTCGGCGGTTCGGGGTAAGAGGGGTGAGGAGGGCAGTTTCCGGGCGCGCGGTGGGAGGATGGGAACTTGCGGCCGTCAGCGCGCGCCCAGTGATTACCGGGGGGCGATGGTATATAAATCCGTGTCAGACGGGCGTGTGACCGGCGCACGACGACGCTCGGAGCAGGCTCGATGGGACCTGCATATCGGTCCGGTCGAACGGTAACGGGCGGTCCGAAACCGATCGCGGCCCGACCTCCAGGGCGACGGGACGACACGACAAGAGGAGTCAGAACGGGGACGGCGAAGAGCAAGCGGTGATACGGTGCGAGAGGGGCGGAACGAGAACACGCGCCGACGGCGATCGAGGGCGAGCGGCGACAGGCGGGTCGTGCTCAGCGGCGGGCGATCGCTCGGGTCGCCGTTGCCTTCCACGTCGCGACGACCGGGCTCCCGGCTGAGAGGTCGAGTCGGTCGAGGCTGTCGACGGTGACGAGCGCGACGAGCGGGGGCGAGTCGCTCCCGTCGGGCGCAAAGAGCACGCGCCCGACGCTTTCGGCGCGTTCGATCTCCCGCACCACACCTTCGATACGGTTACGCGCGCTGGTCCCGGCGGCCGGCGGGGCGTTCGCGGGCGTATGGAGCGTGATCGCGTCCGCGCGAACTGCGATCCGTACCCGGTCGGCGTCGGTCGGGGCGAGCGCGCGGACCCTGCCGGCGTCCGTCTCACAGGACGCGAGTTCGCCGTCGCGTGCTATCACCTCGCCGGTGAGGACCACCTCCTCGGCGTCGATCGTTCCCGAGACGGCTATCCGAAGACGGTCGAAGCGCGCAAGCACGTCCCGGGCACCCGACGTGAGCGCGCTCCCGCCGCCGCCCGACCCCCCGCGAGTGCGCTCGACTAACGGCCCGAACGCCTCCTCCAAGGTCCCGACCCGTTCGTGCGCCCGCGAGTACGACCGGCCTAAGCTGCTCGCCGCCGCGTTGAGCGAGCCCTCGGCGTCGATCGCGCGCAACAAGGTAGCGTCCTCGGTACCGAAAGCGACCTCCCCCGTGGTGAGGAAAGCGTCGAAGTCACCGTCCATCGGCCCCACCTCGTCGGTTCATACCCGTCCTGAAAGGCGGGCGGACAAAAACTCGATAGGTGGGTCCGGCCGGCGACAGCGAATGACCGTGACGATCACAACCGTTATATCCAGTACTGGATAACGCCGTTGTGTCCATGACGAAACAACGGCTGGGACGGTCGGGACGGACCCGGCGGGCGTTCCTGGCGGGGGTCGGCGTATCGGCGTCCGTTCTCGCGGGGTGCTCGGCCGACAGCGGCCGTAGCGGCGGTGACGGTGACGGTGGCGGTGGCGACGCCGGTAAGAACGGCGTCGACGGACCGACCGGAACCGGGACGACGGGCAGGGAGGGCGTGTCGCCGTCGGGTAACGGGGGAACTAGGATGGAGTCGAGCGGATCGACGGCGGACTCGATCACGGTCTTTCACGCCGGTAGTCTCGCCCCGCCGATGGAAGCCGCCGGAGCTCGGTTCGAGGAGCGAACCGGTATCCGGGTGAACCGCGAGGCACAGGGCTCGGTCGCCTCGACGCGGAAGATCACCCAGCAGGGCCGCTCGGCCGACGTCTTGGGGGTCGCGGACTACCGATTGCTCCGGGATGGGGTGCTCCCGGCGTTCGGCGGGTGGTACTCGATCTTCGCGGCCAACGAGCTGACGATCGCCTATACCGCCGACTCGACCGGTGCGAGCGAGGTCGGCCCGGGGAACTGGTGGGAGGTACTCACGCGCGAGGACGTACGCTTCGCTCACTCCGACCCGGCCGCCGACCCGAACGGCTACCGGTCGGTGATGGCGATGATGCTCGGCGCGATGGACTTTCGGGGACGGTCGCTCTACGGCGAGGACGTCTACGACGCGCTCCGCGAGCAGGAACTCGTCCCGGCCGACACCGAGACCGCACTGCTCGGCCAGCTCCGGGCGGGGGCGCTCGATTACGCCTTCGAGTACGCCTCGATCCGGGCGACCGAGGACGTCCGGACCGTCGACCTCCAGCCACGGGTCGATCTCTCCCGGGAGGGTTCGGAGTTCGCACGCTTTTACGAGAACGCTGCAGTCGAGGCCGGCGGGAACACCTACGTCGGCGCGCCGATCGCCTACGGTATCACCGTCCCGAGCGTGGCGAACGCACCGGAGGCCGGCCGGCGCTTCGTCGAGTTCGTGCTGGGCGAGGCCGGCGATCGGATCACCGACGAAACCGGGTTCACCCCGATCGACCCGGCGATCGTCCCGCGGAGCGCACGGCAAGCCACCCCGGAGGCGATCCTGGAGGTCGCCGAACCGCGCCGATCGCTCGGATCGCTCGCACTCGACGTCGGCCACCGTCCGCCGACCCATCGGTCCGCGACGACCAACACACCGGCGAGGACACCCTGGGACCTCCTCCCGTAGACACGGGGAGCCTCACACCCATGCACTCGAATGACCTCCGGGACGGACGATGAGATGAGCACGGGATCGCCAGCCGCCGGGTCGACCGGGGGCACAACGGTCGACTCGGCCGGGCGACTCGGGCGCGGATCGGCGGTGCTCGCGTTCGTCGTCGTGCAGGCCGTCGTCTTCGCGCTCGCGTACAGCGCCGGGCGGACCGGTCTCTATGCCTTCTTCGCGCTCGGCAGTGCCGCCACCGTCGGATACCTCTCCCATCGAGGATGGTTCGCCGTCGCGGCCGCCTCGCTCGGTGCAGTCCTCCTGATCGCGGTCGGCTTGCCGATGGTGATGTTCGTCGCCCGCCAGGAACCGGGGTTAGTGATCGAGACGGTGCTCGACCCCGAGGTCCATCGAATGCTCTATCTCTCGGTCTACGGCCCACTACTGGCGGCGTTGTTCACCGTCGTCTTCGGGGTGCCGCTTGCCTATCTGCTCGCCGAGGGCTTTCCCGGCGACACGCTCGTCGAGAGCCTCGTCGACCTCCCCTTGGTCGTACCTCACTCTGTCGCCGGGTTGTTGGTCCTGTTCGGGTTCGGTGCCGGCGGGGCCTTCCCCGAGGTGCGGATGTTAGGGACGATGACTGGGCTCGTCCTCGCGATGGCCTTTGTGAGCGCGCCCTTCACCGTGAACGTCGTCCGGGAGGCCTTCGAGACCATCGACGTTCGGCTGGAGTACGCCGCCCGGATCCACGGGGCGAACCGCTTCGAGACCTTTCGACGCGTAATCTTTCCGCTGTCGGCCCGGAGCGCGGTCACCGGCGGCGTACTCGCGTGGGCACGAGCGGTTTCGGAGTTCGGTGCCGTGGCGGTCGTCGCGTATAACGTCGACTTTTTCTACCCGTTCGCGGGCGAGCGGATCACCGGCCAGCACGCACCGGTGTTCATCTTCAACACCTACAGGGCTGGATCGCTCGCCGAATCGCGCGCCGTCGGGCTCGTATTGCTCGTCGTGAGCGTGTTGATCTTCCTGTTGGTGCGCTGGCTGGCCTACGGCGAGGACCACACGGCCGCGAGCGCGATGCCATGACGCTCGCCGTCGACATAGCGGCGCGCTTCGACGCCCCCGGCGCGGAGGCGTTCGTCGTCGACGTGGCCTTCGAGGTCGAGGCGGGCGAGTCGCTCGTGATCCTCGGTCCGAGCGGGAGCGGCAAGACGCTGGTACTGGAAACGATCGCCGGCTTTCACCCGCATGAAGGCACCGTCAGGAACGGCGACCGTGACCTCACCGACCTACCAGCCGAGCGACGCGAGTTCGGGTTCGTCTTCCAGGATTACGCGCTCTTTCCGCATATGACCGTCCGCGAGAACGTCGCCTTCGGGGCGCGCTATCACGAGGACGGCGAGGTTCGCGACTCCGAGACGGTCCTCGCGGAACTCGGGGTCGCGAACCTCGCAACCGCTCTCGGCGCTCGACGTGCCGACCCGACAGGACCTCCGAGACGACGTCGCCGACCTGCTCGCCGACGTCACCGCGGTCTACGTCACACACAACCGGACGACGGCACGGGCGCTCGCCGACCGGATCGCGGTCATGCGCGAGGGCGAACTCGTCCAAACTGGGAGCCCCGAAGCGGTCTTCGAGCGCCCGAACTCGCCGTTCGTCGCTCGCTTTACCGGCGCGAACTGCCTCCCGCTCGACGCGCTCGGTGAACTGGATCGAAAGCTCGGGGACGGCGAGGCGACCCACGCGGCGATCCGTCCCGAGCACGTCGAACTCGACCCCGAAGACGCCGATCTCGAAGCGAGGGTGCGACGTTGTACCCGAGAGGACGCGACGAACCGCATTACGCTCGCGTTTCCGGCGTCGATCGAGGCTGTACGGCGGATCGACACGGACACCGCCGGTCGATCGGCCGACGGCGGGCGACGGGCCGATGACGGACAACGGGCCGACGACGTACTCGCGATCGAGGTCTTCAGCGACCGAACGCCCGGGATCGGCGAGCGCGTGGAGGTGTCGCTCCCCCGCGAGCACGTGGCGCTTCTCGGCGGGAGCGGGGCCGAGTAACCACGTCCTGGCTCTCCCAGGCTATCGAGCCGGACGCTCGAACGCGCTCGCTGGAACGCAGGGGGCGAAGACCCCCTCCGATAGCTTTAGTCGGCGGGCGATCGAGTGGAACCCGTGAGCTGGGCCGCCCTCTTCGAGCGCGCGAGCGAACACGAGACGACGACCGAGGCGATCCGGAATACTCTCGACACGGTTCGCGAGGAGCGCGGCGCGTGGAGCGGTGACGAATGAGCGACGTCGGCCGCCCGAACGCCGATCGGCCGAACCCCGCCCGCGTCGTCGCCGACGCCGACGTTTTGGCCGCCGGCCTGCTGGTAGGTGCCCCCTCGCGCGAGGCGCTCGACCTCGTACGCGCGCACTCGTGGGTCGAACTCGTCGCGAGCGATGCGTTGCTCGCCGACGCCGAACGGGTGATCGAACGCTGTGCTGAGGGAGGTCTCGCCGCGGCGTGGCGCGACCGGATCGAAGCCGAACGCGTGGCGGTGGCTCATCCCGACGGGGATCACCCGGCGCTGGCCTCGGCCTACCGGGGTAACGCCGCACACCTCCTCTCGCTGGACGCAGAATTGCGACGCGCGCGGACCGGCGCGAAGCTACGGGAACGACTCGCGGTGAGCATCAAGACACCGGCGGGGTTCGTCCGGCAGTGGAACCCCGAGAGCCTCTACGAAGCAGTCGAAAGCGGCGAGTATCCCGGTCCGGATCGCGATCCACGGGGATGAGAGGTACCTGAATCGCAATTCGCGAAAGGGAGGCGGGACAAGGACGACCACGAGAAGCCGCGACGATCGGCACGCTACGCGTGTGGTCCTGGAAGCCACTCGTCGGCCCAGGCTTCGATCTCGGCGAAGACGGGTTCGAGCGAGCGGCCCTTGTCGGTGAGCCGGTAGTACGCCGCGACCGGGGCATCGGGTTCGAGGCGGCGATCGACCAGGTCCGCCTCGCCGAGGTCGTCGAGCACCCGAGAGAGGGTCCGGGAGTTCGCGCCGGTCGAACGTTTGAGCTCGTTGAACCGTTTCTCGTCCTCCTGGAGGTCGTGCAACACGATGAGACGCCACTGGGAGCCGATCTCGCGAAGCGAGTCGATTACCGCACAGGCGTGCTCGTCGTAGCGTTCCTCGCCGGTCGGCTGATTCGGCGCTGGCGTCATACGTGATACTCGGTTATAACTATATGCCCGGAGGGATATATCGGTTCGGATCGTAACCAGGTACCACGATACAACCGAATAGCCGGGCCCTCGGACTCGTCACGCGATCGCTATCAGGGGTGACCCCGAGCGAGGCCCACAGTGTCACACCGGTGTTTCGGAACTGCGATACTCCGCGCTACCGAGACCTGCGCGGACTGTGACTCGTCCGATTCGCTTCACTGTCGTTCAGCGAACCACTCCGAAAACGACGCGAGCGCTCGCCCGCGGTGGGAGACGGCGTTTTTCTCCTGAGGACTCATCTCGGCGAAGGTTTGGCCGTTGTGCTCGAAGATCGGGTCGTAGCCGAACCCTCCCTCGCCCCGGGGAGCGACGATCCGGCCGCGAACGCTCCCCGCGAAGGTCTGTGCCGTCTCGCCGTCGCAGTAGGCGACGACGGCTCGGAAACGCGCACGGCGATTGCCCTCACGCCGCACCAAGTCGCCGACGCGGGCAACGCCGAGGGTGTCTTCGACGTACGCCGAGAACGGACCGGGAAACCCCGAGAGGGCGTCGACGAACAGGCCCGCGTCGTCGACGAGTACCGGCTCGCCGACGTGTTCGTAGGCGTCGCGCGCGCCGTAGGCGGCGATCGTTTCGAGCTCTTCGGCCTGGATCTCCGGGTAGTCGTACTCGACCCCCGCTACGTCGTCCAGATACTCGCGCGCCTCGTGGAGTTTTCCTTCGTTACCGGTCACGAACCGAAGCATACGGATACAGGGAGACGGCCGGAAACGTACCTGTCGATGCGGGCCGGTAGTTATTACCGTCCCGTCGGCTCGCAGTAGCCCTCGATACCGGTAGCTGCCCTACGATCGGAGGTCCAGCCGGTCGTTGCGGCGGTCGCCGGGCTCAGTCCTTCGGGACAACGACCGTACCGAGGGTCTGGGCGACGATCTCGCCGTCGCGGATCACGAAGGTATCGGTCGCGAACTCGTAGTCGTTGTCGGGGGTGTCGGCGTTCCAGACGATGTAGGCGTACTCGCCGTCGATCCGTCGCTCCTCCAAGGAGAAATCGACCGGCTCCTGGGAGAACTCGGCGAAGAGGTCCTCGAAGAGCCCGGCTATCTCCTCGTGACCGTGTAGCGTTCCCCCGTGGGTGATGAGGATCGCCTCGTCGGCGTAGTCCGTCATCGTCTCCTCTATGTCCTGGTCGCCGAACGCCTCCAAGTGGTGATCTAAAACGGATTCGGTCGTGTTCATTGGTATTTCCCCCCTTGCCGTCGGGTCCGTGCCTCCGGCAGGGTCACCCTTCGATCGACCGCGAACGATACTAAGCGTTCGCCCGCGAGCGTCGTCCCGCATCGATCGGGGCCGTCCGGTCGCGGTCGGAGGGCGATCGCGACGGTAGCTCCGAGGGAAGTGCCGGCCCGTAGCGTTCGTTCGCCGAGCGGCTGATCGCTTCATCGCTTCGATGCACACCGGGGAAGTCGAACGAGAGCGAACTCGGGCGAGAACGGAGCTACTCGACGATGACTTCGACGGGTTCGTCCTCCGAGCGGGCCTCGTCCGACCCGCGCCCCTCCTGCCAGCGCAACGCGGCGACGACGCCCAGGACGACCCAGGAGCGCCAGCTGGCGAGGTTGAGCGTGTAGCCGACGCCGAACGGTTTCTGGACCAACATGTCCTCGCCGGGCTGCCAGTACGCCGAAAGCATGCGACCGAGGCTCGGCTGCTCGAAGTTGTACGGGACGCCGAATATCTCGCCGGACGGTGGTCTATCAGCCATAGTCTCGGATAGGGTGGCCCGCATTAAATCGTTTGCGTCGGAATCGAGTCGCGAAAGCCGGACGAGAGCGGGCCTCGCTCCACGAGTTCCGGACGCCGGCACCGATACCGACGCCGAGCAACACCGAAGTCGATCGAACACGCCGAAGCGAATCGACGGAGCCGAGCACTGGGCTATGGAATTCGGTGTTGCAGGGCTCGAAGGAACTCGGAGGAAAGCGGTGACGCCGTGTCGAAGCGCGCGCCCGGTCTTTCGCGTCGCGCCGACGAGGTAGTGACGGGCGCTCCGGTGGATCGGCTGGCGACGGTCGTGGATCGCCGTCTCATCGCTCTTCAACGCGGCGACGACCTCGGCGGCGGTGATCGTCTCGCGCCGATCCGCGGCACCGACGGGGATTTCGGTGTAGGCGCGCCCGACCATCCGGGCAAGGTGGGCGTCGCTGCTGGCTACCCGAGGGTATTCACGGCGGCGGGCGAAGCGCTTCGCCCGGCGGTTCTCGTAGCCGGTGATCAACCAGGGATCATAGACCTCGATCGCGTCGGGACGACACCCACCGAGTCGGCGCTTTCCGATTCCGTGCCAAGAGCGCTGGAAGGGGTGGGGAACGACCGCGACGCCGCCGAGGTCGTGGATCGTCTCGATCGTCGCGTCGAGCGTTTCGCCGGCCGGGGGGAGTTCGGTGACGCCGATCGCGAGCAGGCGTCCACGAGCGGTCGAGGTCCCGGCACCTGGAATCCCGATTAGGCCGTAGGCGGGCGCGAGCGCGGCGGCTTTGAGCGACTGGGGGATCGCGTCGTGATCGGTCACAACGATCGCGTCTGGATCGACTGCCCGAGCCTGTTCTAAGAGCACCTCGACCGGCACGCGCATCGTACGAGCCCTTCGAGTGGGTGTGTAGGTCGGCGGCGAGGGTGAGACCCCGGACACGTATGTGAGGAAGGCGGAGCCCCACCGCACAAAAACGATCGACGCACGGCTAAAAACCCAGGACGGTCGGTCGGACGCCGGCCGAAAAAGCGAAACCGAGTGCGACGCCTGGAGACCGGAATCGGCCGTCACCGAGGTCAGGATCGAGTCCGAGTCGAGCGGGAGTCGGAGTCGGGCAGAGAGCGGGGTCGGGTTCGGTCGGATCAGAGCGGAACGAGTCGGATCGAGGCCGAACGTCGGCGACGACCACGATCGGTCGGGAACGGACCGAGGGCGGATCGAGAGCGGCGACGAGCGAGGACGGGCGAGGGTGAGCGGAGATCACTGGAACGCGTCGCCGAACCGTGCGACGTCGCGGTCGGTGCCCGCGAGCACGAGGTGATCGTACGTCCCAAGTTCGATCCAGTCGCCGGGATTGGTCTTGACGCGGCCGTCGCGACGTTCGATCGCAACCACGGTACAGCCGGTCCGCTCCCGGATCGAGAGGTCCGACAGTGTCCGCCCCGAGACGGGTTCGGCCGGGACGCGTACGACCTCGATCCCGCCTTCGAAGGAGACGACCTCCTCGTCCGCTATGATTCGCGAGGCGAGCAACCGTCCGGTGACGCTCGCGAGTGAGAGCACGTAATCCGCGCCGGCCCGGTAGAGCTTCCGGACGTTCTCGGGTTCCTCGACGCGGGCGATGATCTCGACTGCGGGGGCGAGATCGCGGATGACGAACGTCGCGAGCAGCGTGGTCGTATCGTCGTCGAGGGCGAGTACGACCGTTCTCGCGTTCTCGATGTTCGCCCGCCGGAGCGTCTCGGGATCGGTCGCGTCGCCCGCGACGTCTACGCTCGGGTGCTCGATGCGGTCGATGACCGTCCGCGGGATGTCGGCTTCGGTCAGGGCCTTCGCGACTGTCGAGCCGACGACGCCGTGGCCCGCGACGAGGACCTCGCCGCGACGGTAGCTCCGTACTACCCCGCGGGTGAGCCCGCGCAGACGATCGAGTCCGGCATCGCTGCCAGCGACGAGCAAGACGGTGTGTTCGGCGAGTGTCAGTCCGGGAAACGGCGGCGTCCGGAACTCGCCGTTCGACCACGCGCCGATGATCTTGACCCCGGTTCGTTTCTCGACACTGCTTTCAGCTATCGTGACGTCACGGAGTTCGCCGTCGGGTTGGATCGGGAGTTCGGCGATCTGAAAGTCCTCGCCGATCTCGATTCCGCCGTCGAGGTCGGTCGAAACCGCAGTGCGGAGCTTGTTCGCGAGCCCGTGACCCAGGAGGGTTCGCGGCGAGAAAGCCTCGTTCGCGCCCGCGTAGTCGTGATACGTCGCGAAGGCCGGATCGTCGACGACGGTGTAGACCGGCAGGTCGGAAGCGACCTCCCGAACCGCCATGACGACGCTCAGGTCCACGTCATCGTCGCCGTCGGCGATGACCGCGCGGGCGGCCTCGACGCTCGCCCGCCGGAGTACGGCCGGCGATTCGGGATCGCCGTGGACCACGGCGACGCCGAGATCGTGGAGGTCGGTCGCGATCTCCCGGTCCGGTTCGACGACGACCGCCGGGACCTCCCGAGCGCCGAGTTCGTCGAGCAGCGTCTCGGTGCGCGCACTGTGGTAACAGATCAGCACGTGATCGCGGACGTCTTCGAGTTCGGTCGGTGGCGAGGTCGCGAGCGCGTCCTCGACGAGCGGGACGATAACGATCGGAAAGGCCGCGAAGATGAGCACGAGGCTCGCGATCTGGATCCCGACGACCAGTACCGTCATGGCCGTCCCCCAGGGAGCGTCCTGGCCGTAGCCCGTAGTAGTAAGCGTCTGCATCACGAACTCGAACGACTCCAAGAGGCTTCGTGGTCGGTTTTCGAGAAGCGTCATTCCGGCGTCGTACGCGAGCGTGAAGGCGATCACCGAGACGACGACCGCAAAGACGTACGCGCGAACCAGCCATCGCCGGGCGACCATGACGCTCCTGAGAGCGGGCCGTTCTTAATCCCGTGGGAAAAAGTGGCACGACCGATCGGGGAGCGGGTGAGCCGTCAGTTCGGGGGCGGCGCCCGCCGACGGCGATCGCCGCGATCGTCCCCGGTGATCGGCGATCGGCGGGACTACCGGTAGCGACCGCGGCCCTCGATCTCGCGCAGGCGATCGAGCACGGTCCGGTCGCCGACGGCGGCGTAGGCCGCTTCGAACGCCTCGCGGAGGCCGGGCGCGTGGTCGGTCGTGCCCGCGAGGCTCCGGCCGAAGACGTGTAGATCCATCGCGTGGTCCTCGGTCGCGTCGCTGTGGTAGCCTAGCCCGAAGTCTATGAGGTACGTCCGGCGAACGTCGGCCGATGCGCTCGACGCGTCCGAGGGGGCCGACGGATCGGTCGACGGGTCGCTCCTGTCGAGAAGCGCCATGCGGACGTTACGCGTCGTCGGATCGCCGTGGACGATCCCGGCGTCGTGGAGCGTCGCGAGGTGCCGGCCGACGTTTTCTATAGCCGCCGTCGCGGGCTCGGGCGGGTCGTTCGGGCCGTCCCCATCGACGGCAGAGACCTCGTCGACGGCGGGAATCTCACTGGCGGACGAATCCCCCGAACCGATCTCGGTGTCGCTCCCGAGGAGGTCTCGTAAGTCCGCGTCGCCGACGTGCTCGACGGTGATCGCCTTCTCGCGGAGGTCGAGGGCTTCGATCACCGGCGTCGGTACCCCCAAGCGGCGGGCGGCGCTCGTGAGCCGGGCTTCGGCCACGGTGCGCTCGCAACCCAATCGTTCGTCGAGCGCCGGATGGCGGTAGGCCTTCGTCGGTCGGGATTTGATTACGCGACCGGCCTCCCGATCGATCTCTACCATCGCTTCTGCGCCCCTGACGGTTCCCGTGTCCTCGACCGTCCCACCAGCGCCCGGGTCGTTCGCGTCACCTGGGTCGCTCGTATCAGTTGCATGAGGGCCTTCGCGGTCGTGATCACCGTAGTCGGATCGACCGGGTTCGGCGAGCGGCCACGTGACGACCACTTCGTCCGGCCGGAAGTTCGGGCGCACGCGCGAGTCGGATACCGAGAGGGTGTCGCCCGCCTCGAACATCTTCGCGCCGAGCGCGGCGATCATCCCGGCGTTGTCCCGGAGCAGTCGTGGCTCCGGTGCGAAAAAGCGCGCCCCGCGCTCGGCACACATCGTCTCCAGCATCTCCTGTAAGCGCGCGTTCTGGCCGACCCCACCCCCGAGGACGAGTTCGTCCGCGTCGGTGAGCGAGAGCGCGCGTTCGGCGACCTCCGTCAACATCGCGAAGACCGTCTCCTGGAGCGAAAAACAGACGTCCTCGATCGCCTCGCCGTCGTCGATCGCCTCCATCGCGGCGCTCGCCAGTCCCGAAAAGGAAAAATCCATTCCCTTGACAACGTAGGGAAGCGGGAGATACGAGCCGCCCTCGGCGGCGGCCTCGATCTTCGGGCCGCCGGGATGAGCCCAATCGAGGTGGCGGGCGAATTTATCGAGCGCGTTGCCGACCCCGGTGTCCATCGTCTCCCCGAGGATCCGGTACCTTCCGTTTCGATACCCGAGAATGTGAGCGTTCGCGCCGCTGGCGTTGAGACAGATCGGCGCGTCGAACCCCGATTCACTTCGCCCGATCTCCGCGTGGGCGACCATGTGGTTTACCCCCATCAGGGGAACCTCACGCGAGAGCGCGAAGGCCCGGGCGGCGCTTGCGACGATCCGCAAACAGGGGCCGAGACCGGGGCCACGCGAGAAGGCCACGGCGTCGATCACCGAGGTACTGTCGCCTCGTCTTTCGTCCTCGGCTCGCTCGCCGTCAGCATCGCGGTCGTCATCCCCCTCTTCATGGTGACGATCGCGCTCGTCACTGTCGTCGTCGGGTCCTCGACGGCGCTCGCGTTCGAGGACCGTCTCGATCACCCGGGGGATCGCTTCCGCCATGTGTTCGGCGGCTTCGCGCGGGTGGATCCCGCCGCTGTCGGGGACGTAGGGGTCGGTCTCGATGCGGAGGCTCCCCGAGTCGGTGTCAAGGACGGCGGCGCTGGCGGCCCACGCAGTGCCTTCGATGCCGAGAACGCGCATTGATCGTTGGTCGGGAGTCCTCGTCGGGTCCAGTGCTCGGCGGCGAGTTACTCCTCGCCGGCCTCGGCGTCGTCGCCGATCTTGTTCCGGTCGAGCATGTAGGACTGTTCGACACCGGTTGCGTCCGCCGAGGACTGATAGACCTTCGCGTAGCCCATGGTTTTCGCCATGCCGAACTTCGTATCGAGCTTTCTGATCACGACCTCGCCGGCGTTCTTGTTGAGCTGGGCGGCCAAACTGTCACGAACTGAAAGCCGAGAGGGGGTTTCCGCCTCGTGAGTGAGCGCGAAGCGAACGTCGGTACGGTGTAACATCGGGTTCGCCTCCTCGTCGAGAATCTCGATGTCCATTGGCTGTGTTTGGCCCCGAATCGATCAAAAGGATTTCGAACTGCAGGGGCGAGCGCGCTCGACCCCCACACTCGACAGCCGACGCACCCGGAGAGCGGCCGCCTCCCGAGGCGCGAATCGACCCCGAGCGGCTCCGAGCAGGCACGGACGGTCCCGGTGGTCCCGAAAGTCGAAGGGGCCCGACGATTCGGAACGGGCGTATCCGGGGAGGAGCGGTCGGGATCACCGCTCGTGCGGAGATCGGTAATAAAAATCATACAGGAGTGATATGCAAAGATATTTCCACGCGAGCGAAATACTCCTACTCAATGAACTTCGCGACGGCGCTCCTGAAACGCTTAGTGCCGGGACGGGGCACCGAGGAGACCGAAAACGAGGCCTCGACCGGAACGGGAAGCGAGGCGGCGGGCGAGCGCGAGGGGACTCCCGCGACGACCGAGGTCGAGCGCCCGGACGCGCCCCGGATCGCCGCCGAAGACGTCTCCGACGAGGACTTCGTTCTCCGCCAGTTGATCGCTCACGGCGGACGGGTCTCCCGATCGACCCTCGTCGCCGAGACCGACTGGAGCGAAGAGGAACTCGACGACGTTCTCGAAGAGATGGAAGCGAACGCACAGATCAGTACGATCCGCCGGCGCGACCCGCTCGTCTGTCGGCGCGGGTTCGAACCCGCCGGCGCGCCGCTCCGATTCAAGGACGACTGATCGCGCCGACTCCGTCCGCAGGTTCCCCTCGCGCGGGTGTCCCGCCGATCGACCGGCGTGACGTCCGTCGTATGTTTCGATGCCGGTGTTCGGGTCACGATCCGTCGGCGATCCGCCGGCGATCCGGCGGCGAGAAGCGCCGAGGGACGACCCATCGAATCGCCGGCAGTCCCTGCCGCCGAACCGCCGATCCCGGCGAAACAATCATTCCACACCGGGTCGTTTTACCGCCGCGAGGGTTCAGAACATGTCAATGAACGCAGTAGTCTATCAGGGACCACACGAGGTCGCCGTCGAGGAGGTCGACGAACCGGAGATCGAGCACCCGAACGACGTGGTGATCGATATCACCACTACCTGTATCTGTGGGTCCGACCTACACATGTACGAGGGACGCACCGACGCCGAGCCGGGGATCGTCTTCGGCCACGAGAACATGGGGATCGTGACCGAGGTCGGCGAGGCGGTCAGTACCTTGGAGGAAGGCGATCGGATCGTTCTCCCGTTCAACGTTGCCTGTGGCTTTTGTCGGAACTGTGAGAACGGCAAGACCGGCTTCTGTACGAACGTCAACCCCGGCTTCGCCGGCGGTGCCTATGGCTACGTCGCGATGGGCCCCTACCGGGGCGGACAAGCCGAGCAGTTGCGGGTACCCTACGCCGATTTCAATGCGCTGAAACTCCCCGAGGGAGACGAACACGAGGATTCCTTCTCGTTGCTCGCCGATATCTTCCCGACGGGCTGGCACGGCACGCGCCTCGCGAACCTCGAACCCGGCGAGTCGATTGCGATCTACGGCGCGGGTCCGGTCGGAACGATGGCCGCCTACAGCGCGAAGCTTCAGGGAGCATCCGACATCTACATCGTCGATCGGGTGCCGAGTCGCCTCGATCTCGCCGAGGAACACTGTGACGCCCACCCGATCAACTTCGAGGAAAACGATCCCGTCGAACAGATCAAAGACGCCCACGGCGGCGGCGTCGACAAAGGGGTTGATGCGGTCGGCTACCAGGCGATCGATTCGGACAAAGAAGCCGACGACGACTACGACCCGGCACGGGAGAACCCGGCGATCGTGCTGAACAACCTGATCCAAACTGTGCGCCCGACCGGCCAACTCGGGATCGTCGGTCTCTACGTGCCCTCGGACCCGGGCGCGCCCGACGAGATGGCCGCCGAAGGGCGACTCGGAATCGACTTCGGGAAGCTCTTCGAGAAGGGTCAAAAACTCGGGACCGGCCAGTGTGACGTGAAACAGTACAACCGTCGACTGCGGGACATGATCATCGAGGGTCGTGCCGACCCGAGTTTCTACGTCTCCCATCGGGAGTCCTTGGGGGACGCCCCGGAGATGTACGAACGGTTCGACAACCGCGAGGAAGGCGTCACGAAGGTCCTGCTGGAACCGTAACGATCGGTCCCTATCCGAGCGTACCGGGTTCCCGATCCAATCTCCGAACGACTCGAACAGTTCTTTCGAACTACGCTCGGAGCCACGCGTCGGGGTGAGCGTCCCGGAGGTGATCCTGGTATCGCTTGACCATCACCGCGTACGAATCCGCGACGGCGTACCACTCACAGTGGTCGCAGCTCCCGGTGATCGGCTCGCCGTCCCGCACCGGGGCAGTGCTCCAGGGGTGTTCGTCGTCGGCGTGTTCGATCACGGGCTAACTCATCGCTCGACGCACCTGTAACCCCTGCTCGAAACGACGGCCGTCGCTAGGAAAGCGCTAGAAAGGTAGGACCGGGAACGGCGTGCGGTCGGCCGGGTTAGAGTTCGTCGAACCGATCGACGCCGCTGCTCGCGACGTCCATGTCCTGTTCGACCGCGCCGCCGCTGACGCCGATCGCGCCGACGACGTCCCCGTTTTCCATCAGGGGATAGCCGCCGCCGAAGATCACCATGTTGTTGTCGTTGGTGTTCTGGAGTCCGTACAGCGACTCGCCGGGTTTCGTGGGTTCGGCGAGGTCTTCGGTCGGCATGTCGAGCGCCGCCGAGGTGTACGCCTTGTTCCGCGAGATGTCGACCGACGCGAGCCACGCGCCGTCCATCCGGCGATTGATGATGAGGTTGCCCTCCGAGTTCGCCACCGTGATAACCATCGGGTTGTCGATCTCCTCGGCGCGTTGCTCGGCTGCGTCCGCGACCTCCTTCGCCGTCTCTAATGGTATCGATTCGACCATGCAGTCGCAACACAACGGCCGGGGGGATATATCTTTCCGCGAGTCGACGGACGAAGTGTAGCGAGCGTCACGTGACGGAGCGCTCGAACGCGTCACGCGAACCGTTATGTTCGAGGCGCGGGTACTCGCGAGTAGATATGTGTAAGTACTGTGCGTACAGCATGGACGACGGCTGGACGCAACTGGTCGAATACGACGACGTCTACCAAGAGGCGATGATCGAAGCGACCCAACGCCAGTCGAACTACGGCTTCTACGAGGAGTGGGACGACCTGCGCGAACAGGTCGCCTAACCACACACCTTTTTTGAGCAGTAGCCTCCGCAGTGAGTCGGTTTTGCCGACGAGCGAGGAGATCCGACGAGAAAAAATCTGTTCTCGTGAGCGAGCGTCAGCGAGCGAACGAGAGCAGGCAGTGGGAGGTGAGTGACCGCAGGGAACGAACGGAAACGACCCTTGCCGCAAAAAGCCGCTCACTCGCGCTTTCAGCGCTCGTTCGCAGGGAACCGCTCGTTCCCTGCGGTCACTCGCGGATGCAACACCCTCTGCACTCGCTACAACTGTGGTTGCTTCCCGACCAGTTCGTCGTGGTGTTTCACACTGGCTCGAAGAACACTATGTCCCCTTACTCCGGGAACGGATCGGCGATACTTTTCGAGTTGATTTCCTCATCAGTTGCGAGGCAGTCCTCAAGGGCTTCGATCATCTCGTCTTCGTCCATGTCCGTGCCGATGAACACGAGTTTCGTCTCGGGGGTCTCCTCGCCCCACTCGCCGAGCGGGCCCGCTTGCACTGATCGACCGGCCCGACTGAGTCCCATCACGGCCTCCTGCCGGCCTGCGAGGTAGAAGAATCCCTTCGCCCGGATGACGTCGCCGGACCACTCGTCGAGCCAGGCATCAAAGCGCTCGGGCTGAAACGGGCGTGACTCCCGATAGACGAACGAGGACACGCCGTGGGCTTCGGCGGCCGACTCGCCGTGTGCATGTGCGTGGTCGTGGCCGTGACCGGCTCCGGCGTGGTCGGACGCTTCGTCGCCGTCGGCCAGTTCGTGTTTCCAGCCCGGCGCGCGCGTCGCTTCCTCGAAGTCGAACGTCCCGGTGTCGACGATCTTCCCGGGATCGATCTCGCTGTAGGTCGTCCGGATCACCTCCGCACGCGGCCCGAGGCGGGCAACGACCGTCTCGATCTCGTCGAGCACGTCGTCGGACACCATGTCACACTTGTTCAGCAACAGGACGTCACAGAACTCGATGCCGTCGACCAGGACGTCGGCGAGCGGTCGAGTCGGGTCCGGTTCGTCGGGGACCGATGCACCCGCATCGAACTCCTTCCAGAACCCATACGTGTCGAGCACCGTGACCATCGTATCGAGATCGAACAGTTCCCTGGGATCGACCGCCGCCTCCTCGGTGCCGACGGTGAGCGCGCGGGCGATCGGGATGGGTTCGGAGATGCCGGAGGCTTCGACCACGAGGTAATCGAATTCACGACTGTCGACGAGCCGTTTCGCTTCGGTGAGTAGGTCGTCCTGGAGCCGACAACAGATACAGCCGTTCGAGAGGTCGACGATCCCGCTCTCGTCGTTCTCATCGTCGTTGTCCGCATCGTCCGCGAGCAGCTCGGCGTCGATGTTGATCTCACCCATGTCGTTGACGATCACCGCGATCTCGCGCTCGCCCGGGTTCGCCAAGAGGTGGTTGACGAGCGTGGTCTTTCCCGCGCCGAGGTACCCACTGAGGACGGTTACCGGAATCCGGTCACTCGTTGTAGCCATTACCGATACGTCGCTCGCTAGCCTCAAAACGGCTTAGTCGTGATCGCTGACAGCTCGGGGACGAACGCGATCGAATCCGGCCGACCGGCCGATCCGGCGGCCTACTCGCCGGTCCGAAAGGACAGATCGAGCGCCGGGGCGCTGTGGGTAAGCGACCCGAGCGAGACGACGTCGACGCCCGTCCGTGCGTAGGCGGGAACCTCGGCGATCGTAATGCCACCACTGGCTTCCGCGAGCACGCCCTCGGGCAGAACCTCGACGCCACTCTCGACTTCCTCGGGCGAGAGGTTGTCGAACAGGACGATATCGGCCCCGCACTCGGCGGCCCGACGGCCATCAGCGGGGGTTTCGACTTCGACTTCGATCTTCGTCGCGAAGGAGGCGCGCTCACGGGCCCTCGAAACCGCGTCGTCGAGGCCCAGTTCGGCGACCTGGTTGTCCTTCACGATGACCATATGCGAGAGCGTAAGCCGGTGGGTGTCCCCGCCGCCCGCGACGATCGCTCGTTTCTCGATGCCCCGGAGTCCGGGCGTGGTCTTTCGCGTGCCGGCGACCCGCACGTCGTCGCGTTCCGCCCGAGCCGCGGCGACCGCTTCGTGAGTCCGGGTTGCGATCCCCGAAGCGTGGCTCACGAGGTTCACCGCGACGCGTTCGGCACGGAGCACGGCCCGAGCGGGTCCCTCGACACGGAGGACCGGCTCGCCGGCCTCGACGCGCTCGCCGTTCTCCCGGCGATCGGTGACGGTAACGTCGAGGTACCGAAAGACCGCTTCGGCGGCGTCGAGACCGGCGACGGTACCTGTATCCTTGGCAACGAGCCGGCCCGTAGTCTCGCCGGGCACGTCGTTCGTGACGTCGTGGTGGCCCAGATCCTCCCGTAACCACCGTTCGACCTGGCTGTCGGTTACGACCATCGCTGCTCAGTCGTCGGCATGGGTTTCGGTTCCACGGTCGGTTTCGGTGCCCGCGCTCGACCCGGCTTCATCGCCGTCGGTTTCGTCGGTCGCCGTGTCGGTTGCGAGGTAGTGACAGCCCCGCGATTCGGGGTTCGACGCGGCGGCACGCGCGACGAGCAACCCGGAAACGACGGCACCGCGCAGTTCGTACAGGCTCCGGGAAGTCCGAGTCCGGGTGTAGGCATCGACCTCACCCTTGAGCCGCCGGATCGCGGCGGTCGCCCGGTTCAGTTCGGCCCGCGAACGGGAGAGACCGCAGTACTCGTCCATCACGCGGCGCAACCGAGCGAGTTTCTCCTCGCTGAAGTTCGTCGGCAACGCGGGATCGCTGTCGGCGAGGTCCGGCGCTTCGATCCTCTCGGGGGAGTATCCCGAAGCCGCTCGGCCGGCGCGCACTCCCCAGACGAGCCCTTCGAGCAGGCTCGTGCTCGCGAGCCGGTTCGCGCCGTGGACGCCAGGACGGGAACACTCCCCGACCGCGAACAGGCGATCGAGGCTCGTCCGGCCTTCGGTATCGACGGTGATCCCGCCACAGAGGAAGTGTTCGGCCGGTGCGACCGGAATCCCGCTCGCTGGATCGACACCACGCTTTCGACACTCGGAAGCGAGATCGGGGAACTCGGTTTCGAAGTCGAGGTCTTTCCCGCTCAGATCGATCGCCCGCTCGCGAGCCGCGTCGGAGGAGACGTCCAAGTACACGGTATCGGTTCGCTCGCGTTCGGTCGCGACCGCGCGGGCGACGACGTCCCGGGGCGCGAGCTCGGCATCAGCGTGGTAGGTAGGCATGAACCGCTCGCCCTCGCCGTTCCGGAGGAGCGCTCCCTCACCGCGGACGGCCTCGCTCAGTAGGAACGTGCCTGCCGTGTCCCCGGCATCGTTCCCTCCATGTTCCGTGTCGTCGCGCTCGTCGTTGCCGTCTCCCTTCTCGCCTGCGAAGGCCGTCGGGTGGAACTGGACGTACTCGGCGTCAGCGACGTCCGCGCCGGCGAGAACGGCCATCGCGATGCCGTCGCCAGTACCCCCGGGATTCGTCGAGCGCGGGTACAACGAGCCGATCCCGCCGGTGGCGAGCACGGTCGCGCCCGCGTAGATCGGTTCGAACTCGCCGTCGGACGCACAGATCGCGCCGTGCACCCGACCCTCGTGGGTCAACAGGTCGAGTGCGGCGGTGTCCTCGCGGACGGTGACTCGCGGGTGATCGTCGAGATACGAGAGGAAGGGACCGAGCACGTGGCGGCCGGTGCTCGCGTTCACGTGGAGGATCCGACGCTCGGAGTGGGCCGCCTCCCGGCCGTACGCGAACCCGGCGGCGTCACGAACCGCTTCGCTCCCCTCGCCGTCGGCGTTTTCGGTGTTCTCGCCGGTGTCCTCGACGTCGAACGGGATCCCTAACGTGTCGATCAGGACGTCCTCGACCAGGTCGTCGGCGTTTTCGACCAACACGTCGACGGCCTCGGGGTCGGCGGTATCGTCGCTCGCCGCGAGCACGTCCCGTTTGAATTCGTTAGGATTGGACCGCGAGACGGCGATCCCGCCCTGTGCCCACCAGCTCGTCGACTCCTGAGGTCGGGAGGCTTTCGTCGCGAGCAACACCTCACTTCCCTCGCGGGCGGCACTCAGCGCGGCCGCACAGCCGGCGATTCCGCTACCGAGTACCAGCACACCGGTCGCGGTACTCTCAGTCGGATCGGCTGTCGACGAGTCGATATCCATCGTCTCGGTCGAGGCCGGATCGGTATCGATGTCGGTGTCGGTGTCTTCGATCATTCGTTAGACCTCCAGCATTCGGTCGAGTGCGACGCGAGCGAGTTCTTTCTCCTGGGGCGCGACCTCGACGGCGTTTCGCTCGGTGCCCTCGGTGAGCCCTTCGAGCACCCAGGTCAGGTAGTTCGGATCGACCTGGCGCATCGCGTTACAGTCCATGCAGGCGTCCCCGCACAGGGGTAGGACCTCGATTTCGGGATGCCAGCGTGCGAGGTGCTCTGCGAGGTGGATCTCGGTGCCGATCGCCCACGTCTCGCCGGCCTCGGCCTCCTCGATCGTCTCACAGATGGTGCTCGTCGAACCGACGACGTCGGCCGCTTCGACCACCTCACGACGGCATTCGGGGTGGACGACGACCTGGGCGTCGGGATGGGCCTCTCGAACCCCCGTGACGTGATCCTCGCGGAAACGCTCGTGGACCTGGCAGTACCCGTCCCAGAGGATTACCTCGGAGTCGGCCACCTCCTCGGGATCTTTGCCCTCGGGGTCCCAGGGGTCCCACTCCGCGGTCGAGTCCTCTAATCCCACGCGGTGGGCGGTGTTCTCGCCCAAGTGCTTGTCGGGCAGGAACAACACCTTGTCACCGCGTTCGAGCGCCCACTCGAAGGCCCGATGGGCGTTCGAGGACGTACAGACCAATCCTCCTTGTTCGGCACAGAAGGCCTTGAGGTCGGCATAGGAATTCATGTACGTGATCGGGACGATCTCGCTGTCGGGATCGGCGGCAGTTAGTTCGGCCCAGGCGGCGTCGACCTGTAGCGCCTCTGCCATTCCGGCCATCGGACACGAGGCCTCCATCGACGGCAGTAGTACCGTCTGGTCGTCGTCGGTGATGATGTCGGCGGACTCGGCCATGAACGTTACCCCACAGAAGACGATATGGGAGGCGTCGGCCTCGGCGGCGCGCTTCGACAGAGCATACGAATCGCCGATGAAGTCGGCGTGCTCGACGATTTCGCGGCGCTGATAGTTGTGCCCGAGGATCAGGACGTCGTCGCCCAACTCGTCGAGGGCGCTCCCGATCCGTTCGGTGCGTGCCGCCTCGTCCAAGTCCCGGTAGCCCGGCGGGAGTTGTTCCAAGTTGTCGTATTTGAACAGGCTGAGGTCGGTCTCCAGCCCAATGGTCTCCATTTGTGCCATAGTAGGGTTATCGTCTCGCAATTCGATTTACTATCTGCTGGTTTGAAGAACTTTCGTCTTCGGAAGTACGCGTGGATGATATAGTATGTTCGATGGGCTATGTTCACGCTCGAACGGGACGCCCGGGGGAGCTGAGAGCGAGGGAGAAGCGACGAGACGGCGCTCAGCGGTCGTCGTGGGTGATCCGGCCGTCGACGACGGTGAGCGAAACGTCGATGTCCTCGATCTCTCCGGGGTGTTCCCAGGGCGATCGGTCGAGAATCACCAGGTCAGCCCTTTTGCCCACTTCGATCGTTCCCGATCGGTCCTCGTCGAAGCCCGCGTACGCCGCCCCGCGGGTATAGGCGCGCAGTGCTTCGGTGACCGTGAGCCGTTGGCGCTCGACGGGAGCGTTCACCGCCCAATGGACGCCGTAGAGCGGGCCGAGCGGCATACAGTCGCTCCCGAAGGCAAGCGGGACGCCCGCGTCGAGCAGGTCGGCGTAGGGGTTCGTCCGTCTGCGCCTGCTCTCGCCGAGGCGCTCGTCGTACAGACCCCCTTGAGTCGGCCCACTTGAGGAAGTTCGGCTGGACCGACGCGATCGCTCCGGTCCCGGCGAAACGCTCGATCAGCTCCTCGTCGAGCACCTCGGCGTGTTCGACCCGGTGACGAGCGACCTCGGGATCGGTCGTTTCGGATCCATAGGCATCGAGCGTGGCCTCGATCGCCGCGTCGCCGATGGCGTGAGCGGCGAGCTGATAGCTCTCCTCATCGGCCCGGCGGACGAGTTCGTGTAGGTCGTCGGACGAGACGACCCACTGACCGGTATCGTCGGTCGCCATGTCGTCGATCGTCGTGTCGTCGTTCCCGATGCCGTTTCCGTTCAGGTCTCCGCCTCTCTCGGCATTGATGTCAGCGTCGGCGTCGGCACTGCCGTCAGCGTACGGCTCGGTGAGCTTGGCGGTACGAGCGCCGAGACTGCCGTCGGTGAAGGTCTTGATCGCGCCGACCCGGACGAAGTCGTCCCCGTGGTTCGTCCCGAGACCGATCTCGGTCAGGGCATCGAGGTGATCGGACCAGTAGTTGAGCCGCACGCGGATCGGGAGGGCGTCCTCGGTAGCGAGGTCGCGGTACACGCGGGGCGCATCCGACCCCCGGATCATCTCGTGGACCCCCGTCACTCCGAGCTCCGCGGCGCGTTCGGTCGCGGCTTCGAGCAACTCGTACAGGTCGTCGCGCGCCGGTTCGGTCGCCGCATACAGCGGGTCGATCGCCTCCTCGACGACGACGCCCGTCGGCTCGCCCCCCTCGGTGCGAACGTCGTCGTCGGGCATCGCCCCGCGAAACCGATCGAGCGCCACGGAGTTGACCCCGGCGGTGTGCATGTCCTCGCGGAAGGCGATTACCGGGCGGTCCGTGCTTACCTCGTCGAGGTCCTCGCGCGTCAGGAGCCGTGACTCGTCCCAGGTGCTCTCGTCGTACCCGTACCCCAGGATCGGCTCGCGACCGGAGCCCTCGTCGGAGTCGGCGGTCTCGCGGAGCAGGGCAACGCAGTCGGCGGGCGAGTCGGCCGCCGAGAGGTGAAAGGTGACGTCGTAATCGCTACCGAGGCGAACGATCTCGCCGTCGCGGATCGCGATCGCCTCGCAGGTCTCGTCGGGGTCGGCGAGCGAGTGGATCTCGGCGTTCCTGAGAACGAGGTCGGCGGCCGTGGACATACCGGACGGGCGTGAGCGCGACACAAAAGGGTGGCCCGAACCGGGCGAGGGGCGGACAACGAAAGGACGAACCGATGGACAACGCTTAGCCTCCCTCGCTTCGACACGCGGGTATGACGAACGACTCGGATCCGGGCGACTCGAACCCGAGCGACCCGAACGACTCCGAGGGAACCCCCGGGAGCGATCTCGAAGGAAAGCCCGCCGACCTCGCCGACCGCGTGGCGAGCGGCGACCTCCGACTACACGAACTCGAAGTCCATGTCGACCACGAGACCGCCGCTGCGGCACGACGACACCTCTTGGAGCGCGAAACCGACGCCGACCTCGATGCCGTCGGGAAGTACTCGTTCGCCGCCGCCGACGCCGAACCCAACATCGAGAACATGATCGGCGCGGTCGGCGTCCCCGTCGGAATCGCCGGCCCGGTGTCCGTCGCGGGCGGGGCGGTAGAAGGGGAGAAGTACCTGCCACTGGCGACAACCGAGGGCGCGCTCGTCGCGAGCGTGAATCGCGGGTGTGGCGTCATCAGGGAGTCGGGCGGAGCGAATGCGAGGATACTGAAGTCGCGGATGACCCGCGCGCCGGTCTTCCGGGTTGCCGACGTCACCGAAGCCGAGCGGGTCGTCTCGTGGGTCAGAGGACACACCGACGGCCTGCGAGACGTCGCCGAAGGGACCACGAGCCACGGCGAACTGGTGGAGGTGACACCCTACGTCGTCGGCGATTCGGTCTTCTTGCGTTTCGGCTACGACACGAAGGACGCGATGGGCATGAACATGGCGACGATCGCTACTCAAGCCGCCTGTGACCGTATCGAAGAAGAAACCCCTGCCGAACTGGTAGCCCTCTCGGGGAACCTCTGTACGGACAAGAAACCGGCCGCGATCAACGCCGTCGAGGGCCGCGGGCGAAGCGTCACGGCCGACGTCGAGATCGATCGGGAGGTCCTCGAGGACCGACTGCACACCACGCCCGAGGCCATCGACGCGATCAACACCCGGAAGAACCTGGTCGGGAGCGCGAAAGCCGCCAGCCTGGGGTTCAACGCCCAAGCCGCGAACGTCGTCGCCGCCGCCTTCCTCGCCACCGGCCAGGACGGCGCTCAGGTGGTCGAAGGGGCGAACACGATCACGACGACCGACGTGCGCGAGGCGGGCGAGACGTTGTACGCGAGCGTTTCGCTGGCGAGCCTCGAAGTCGGCACGGTAGGTGGCGGGACGAAACTCCCCACACAGGCGGCGGGGCTCGACGTCGTCGGGGTTCGCGGTGGGGGCGATCCGGCGGGATCGAACGCCGACGCGCTCGCGGAGGTGATCTCGGTCGGTGTGCTCGCCGGGGAACTCTCGCTTCTGGGCGCGCTCGCCTCTCGACACCTGTCGAGCGCCCACGAGCAGTTGGGACGCTGAGGAAAACGGTCTAACGGAAGCGTCGGATCGTCCGCGAGCGCGGATCGGCGCGACGTCGATAGCGGCTCACTGCGAGGCGAGCACCGGGGTTCGCTCCCGCGCGTCCTCATCACGATGATCGGGCGACGAGGACCGATCGCCACGAGGGGACTCGGCCGGCGAGAGTTCGTCCTCCGGGACCTCGCCGGAAGGGGGGTTTCCGATGGGTGGCTCGGTCTCCCCGTCGCGTCCCGTCGTCGGGGTGACTCCGAACTCGTCGAGCGTGCGATTGAGGCCGGGACACGGCCCGCCGGGACGCTGTGGATTGGTGACGACGGCGCCACAGAAGCGACACCGATCGACCGGTATCGGCGCGCCGTCGACGCCGATCTCGTCGGCAACGGGATCGTGACCGCGCGGACGACCCGAAGGGGTACCGCGATCGCCGCTTGCGTGATCGCCGCTCGCAGGGTCGCGGTGCTCACGACCGGCGGGCGGATCGGATCGGCTGTCGTGCCCGCGCTCCTCGGGCGTCGCCGCGTCTCGGCTCCGGCTCGTGAGTCCGTTCATAGGGTAGATAGCTCCCGCCGTCGGGACCCGATCGAGTGAGTCGAACCCCGACGACCGTATCTAGTCGAAGTACCCGCCGACGTATGAACGGACGTATACGGGGGAGTGAAAGTGAAACTGGTCGGGAAAGCACTACACCAACGGGCGTGCCATCGATCCACGCACGGACGCGTCGCTTGCGGCTCGTGGGGGACCTATGTCTTCCGTCAGCGAACGGGGCGGGCGACCTCGTTACGTGCCGGTGTGACGGGTTCGGGGACCCTGTTGCTGATCACAGGCTGTTTCTCGGGTGTGTTGAGGCCGCGACGGCTCGCGCTCGGGTCGGCGGTCGCGTTCTTCCTCCCGAGCAGATCGGTTTCGAGTTCGGTCGTGTACGTCAGCACGTCGACCGGGAGCCCGACCGTCCCGACGACCGGCAGATCGGCCCGGAGACGGAAGCTTACGCGGACGGTCGTCTCCTGGTTTTCCCGGAGATGGGTTACCCACCACTCGTCGAGCCGGGTCGCGTTGATCGTGAGCGTCGTATTGACCGGCGTCACCCGGCCGGAATCGAGCACGCGGACCCCGTCGGTACTGCCGTTACCGACCCTAACGCCGTTCATCCGGATCGTATAGCCCAGTTCCGTGACCGGGATCGGTACCGAGAGCGGGTTGTAGACCCCGAAGGTCGACTCGATCGGCGTCTCGGTTTCGCTCACCTCACCCCACTCGGCGCTCGTCCGGTTGACGTATAGAACCGGGCCTTCCCGAAAGGGAACGTCGGCGTCCACCGGTCGCGTCTCGTTCGAGTTGAACTCCGAGAGCAGGTCGGTTTCGAGTACCCGTCCGCCCGGGACGGCGAACGAATCGTCGAGCGCCGGCGAGTAGACCCGCGTGGCGACCGCTACCTGCGTTCGCTCGCCCCGCCGGATATGGGTCACCCACCACTCCGGGATCCGCTCGTTTTCCATATACGTCGTGATCGATCGCGTCGAGTTCCCCGGTGGGAGCGAGATGCCGCGTTTCGTCCCTTCGGCCATGGGGACCCCGTTCATTTGCACGGCGTGAGAAATCGTCGCGTTCTCCCGATCGAGGCCGATCGGATTGGGGTTGTTGACGACGACGTCGGTTCGGATCGTCGTCGTGCTCTCGTTCACGCCCCCAAACCGGCTCTCGCTCGATACGACCTTCGGCACGCCGACGAACCCGAAGGCAAAGGCCCCAGCGATGCTCCCGAGAACGACGAGGACGACGAGAAGAACGACGCCGACGAGCCTTGCCGTATCGCTGAACGGACCCGATCCTTGCTCCGAACTCATGCACTCATCGACCGACGTACCGGGTGAACGGCTATATGTCTTCGACTATGGAACGGGGTTCAGTCCGGTTCGTCCGATCCGTCATCGATGGTGCGAATCGACCCCTCGGGATCGTCGAACGCTCGTGAGGACGTGAGGGCGGCTTTCCGGGGCGATCACGGTTCTATCGGTAGCGTGGTATTGGTCCGTTCGATGTCGATTCCGGACCGAACGTCATCGAGGTCGTCGACGGTAGGGGCGTTGACGATCGTAACGCGGGTACCGTCCCGGGTGACGTGAAACGCATCGGCGAAGCCGCTCTCGTCCTCGGGAATGATCCAGGTCCGCTCGCCGTAGCGTTCGGCTCCTTGGGCCTCCAGTAGTTCCAGATAGTCCGTTCGGAACTGGCGCGCGTCGCGCTCCGAATCCCATTCGGTGACCCAGACGTAGCCGCCTTCCGCTTCGTCGTCGTTTCCATAGGGAACCAGCACGTCGTTGCCCCAGCCCTCCGTGGGCGCGGTCGTGAAGTTATAGAAGTCGCCGGCCCCGGAGTTCGGCTCGTCGAACCCAGTGAGATCGACGATCGGGGTACCGAACCCGCCAAACCCGAACGCTTGGGCGGCGAACATCTGGAACAATCCGAGTTCACCGATCGTCGTCGCGCCTTCCTCGTCGGGCAATACGGGGGAGACCGGCAGATCGTTGCGCTCGGGGTGGATCGTCTGCTCGGTCGTGCTCGGCGGGTTCTCGAAGGCCTCGTCGACCGCCTCCTGGCCGCCCTCGCGGTGCAGATCGGTCACGAGCGCCAGGCCGTCCGTGTACGGCTGTGTGCCGACGGCGAAGGCCGCGAGCGTCGTCGATACCCCGCCGTAGGCCTCCCGCGGCGGTGCATACAACTCAGGAGGGGTCTCGACGCACTCGAACGCCCCGCTGGTGTTACAGGCTTCGACGTACCGTTCGGTCACGTAGACCGCGTCCCCTTCGATGAGACCATTGATGGCGGTGGCCTCGTCGCCGTCCTCGCCACGGTACTCCGAGTCGGAGAGATCGAACGTCTGGTCCTGAACCGCGTGTACCAACTCGTGGTGAAGCGTTACGTTGTCGATCGCGGGCGACTCGGTGCCGTTTCGCAAGATTACGAGTTCGTCCGCCGCCGGGTCGTAAAAGCCGCTGACTCCCCCCAACAGGTCCGCCGCGGTGAGGTTAGCTGGGTCGTTCGTGGCGTTCTCGCCGGCGAGGAACAACGCTTCCCCGGTCTGTTGGTTCCACGCCTGGTACCGATCGTTCGAAAGCACCTCCCGTAGCTCCGCTAACTCCTCCTCGGTGATCGCTTCCTCGGGCGTACGCACGCTGACGGAGACGTCCTCGGTGAACTCGCGTTCGGTGAGGTACTCGACGTGTGCCTTCGCCAGGCCGGTCCACTCCTCCAGTTCGGCCTCGGAGAGGCCGTCGCTCTGGTCGATCTCGACCGACTCGTTGTACCAGTAGCCGTCCTCCCAGCCGACGATGTCCGTCTCGGGGTCCGGCGGAGCCTCCGTGTCGTCATCGT
>PXQR01000017.1:36147-59872 GCA_003021235.1 Halobacteriales archaeon QH_6_64_20
TCTCGTCACTATCGTCGCTGTCGTCCTCTTCGTCCTCTTCGTCCTCGCCGTCCTCGCTGTCGTCGCCTTCATCCTCGTCGTCTTCATCGTTCTCGCCGTCTTCGTCCTGGGCGCTACTGACCCCGCTGGCGACGGCGAAACTCCCGCTCGCAGTGATCGCACCGTTTTCCGCAAGCGTCTCGTCGGCTGTGCTTCCCTGCGTGACCTCCGCTACGCCGATGCCGGCCGTGCTCGCCGCGAACAGTAGCGAAAGCGCTACGAGCACGACGACCTGTTTGGGTGAGTCCATCCTCGATACTGTCTCGCACTACCGATCGTACGTACTTAACTCGGTGTGCTCGTCGAACGATATGACGGCGCTCGGTGAATCGACGCCGGTCCCGTACCCGCCATCTTTTCGGCTCGGTTCGTGTTCCGTGTCGTCCGCCGGTGGCTCGTCGTGCTGGTTCGGTCCCGGCGATCCTCCCTCGCTCCTTCGTGTCGTTTCACATGAGCTATATCCCGGGCGGATCGACCGGCAGGTATGTCAGGAGTCAGGACCGGTTCGGACAGGGGAATCGGGTTCACCGTAGTATTCACCGTGCTCGGCCTCGTCGGCGCGCTAGCGATGTACGTCGGTGCCGTCGGCGGGAACCAAGGAGTCGCCGCGCTGGGGTTCGGCGGGGCGATGCTCGCGGCGTCGATACTCGTCGCCGCGATTCACGTCTACGGGTAAGAGCGGAGGACGGCCCACGGAAGTCGAAAGGCGGCTCGCGCTGTACGACTATACGACGCGATCGGGGAACGGATACCGCACGGAGAAGTTTCATCGATCGTTGCCGGCAAAAACCATTAACCCCCGCGGCTCCTACAAACAGCAATGACGGACCTCACCGACGACGAACGACTCATCCTCGATTACCTCACCGACGGGCTCTCGCGGGGCCAGCAGTACTTCCGTTCGAAGAAGATCGCCGAGAACCTCGGGTTGTCCGCAAAGCAAGTCGGCGTTCGCCTCTCGGGGCTCGCCGATAAGTCCGAAGACGTCGATATCGAGAAGTGGAGCCGAGCGCGCTCGACGACCTGGCGCGTCACTTCGGCGTAGTCCGATCCGGCTCGATCGGTTCTTCGATTCCTTCTCGCGGGTAGATGCTTAACTCCCGAGGGGCGAAGCTTTTGTCCGGCGAGCGCGGGTACCGGGTATGACGGTTCGCGTCGAGCGGACGTTCGAGGTGAGCGCACCCCCCGAGCGCGTCTGGTCGTTTATCGCCGATCACGAGAAACGCGCCGGTGCCATCAGCGTCGTCGAGGACTTCGATGCCGAGGACGATCGCCACGCCACCTGGCACGTCTCGCTTCCGATCCCGGTTATCAACCGAACCGTGCCGGTCGAAACCGAGGACACCGATCGCGAGGAGCCCCGATATGCCCGCTTCGTCGGCCGGTCGCGGGCGATGCGCGTGATCGGTGAACACGAACTGGAACCGCTCGATGACGGCGAGCGCACGCGACTGGTGAACCGCTTCGTCGTTGACGGTCGTCTCCCGGGCGTCGAGCGCTTCTTCAAGCGCAACCTCGACGACGAATTGGAGAACCTACAGCACGCGATCGGCCGCGATCTGGGCGTCGAAACGACGTCCCAGTAACCGAGCGTGCGACACCCGGACGCCGGCGACCCGCGACCGTCCGCGGCCGAGCCGCGATCCGACGCTTACCCCGTATCGGGACTCCCGATTCCCGTTCCGGTCGATCGTACCGCCCTGGTGTCGTCGTCTTCCGCTCGCGGCGTATCGGTGTGTTCCCGGCTATCAGTCTACTCCTTCGTATCGGCGTCCTCGATCTCGATTTCGACGTTAGCACTGTCGACCCCGATGCGGGCGAACTGCGTCCGGAGGTGGTCCTCGGCCGCCCCGACGGCCTCCTCGCGGGTGTCGAAACCCCGGGGCATCGGCGACTCGAACGCGATGTTGACCTCCTCGCCGTCGATCTGCTGTACCGTGCCGCCGCTGTCGACGGCGTAGAACTCGTCACAGACCCAGACGTACGCGGCGTCCTCGTTCGGGGCACCCTTGAACGAGGGCACCCGGTCGCCGCGCTCGTAGAGCGTGCCGGTCAGTGCCGTCCCACCGGCACGACCGCGAATCAAGAGCATGCCCGGACTACCTGCCGGTCGGGTTTAACTCCCCGGCCGCCCCTTCGGTCGCGCCGGGCACCGCGCCGTCGAGTTCGTGGCCGTCGATACGCCCGGAACTCCGTTTTCGTCGTCCGGTCGACGGATCGAACGCTCCGCTAGACATCTCGATCGACGGGACTATAGCGGTTTGGTATCACGTACCGCTCGATGAGAACGATACGAACCGACGGCATCTACCACCCGGACCGCGAAGCGACCGAGGGGACCGTCGTCGCGATCGAAAACGGCGAGATACACGGAGTACGAGGGAACGTCCCGAAGGGAGCGGAGCTGATTCACGACAGCGAGGCCTACGCGCTTCCGGGACCGGTGGACGCACATTCACACGCACCGATCCGCCTCGGCGAGGGCGACCAGTACGGGCGGATGCGCGCCAGCCCGGTCGAACAAGCGGTTCGCGCGGCGACGAACCTCGAGGCCGGCGAAGTGGTCGCATGACCGACCACCGCGGAGACGAGCGTACGCGCTCGGCGGAAAATAGTGGCGACGACAGCAACGGTGGCGATAGCGGTAGCGGAGGCCGAGACGAAGACGGGGAGGCGACGAACGGTGTCGCCGCGGTCGACGAGTACGTCGAGGCGAACTTCGATGCGTTCCTCGGGGACCTGGAGACGTTGCTCCGTCAACCCTCTATCAGCGCGACGGGCGAGGGAGTCGACGAGTGTACGTCGCTCGTCGAGCGCCTCTGTGCGGAGTACGGGTTCGACGAAACGACGGCAGTCGACACGCCGGGCCAACCGGCGATCGTCGCCCACGCCCGCGCCGCCGCGGCCGACGACCGGCCGACGGTACTCGTCTACGGTCACTACGACGTTCAGCCGGTTACGCCCGAAGCCTGGAGTACGCCGCCGTTCGAGCCGACGCGACGCACGACGCCGGACGGCGACGAACGGATCTACGCCCGGGGAGCCGGCGACAACAAGGGCCAGTGGTTCACACACCTCTGTGCCGTCCGGGGGTGGCGCGAGACCGGGGGCCTCCCCGCCAACGTCGTGTTGCTTCTCGAAGGCGAGGAGGAAAGCGGCAGTCCGAACCTCGATCGAGTCGTGGACCAGCACGGCGACGCGCTCGCGGCCGACCTCGCGTACGTCGCCGACGGGCCGATCGACCCGTCCGGTCGTCCCCACGTCCTCATGGGTGCTCGGGGGATGGTCTACGCCCAGATCGACGCGAGAGGCCCGGATCGTGACCTGCACTCGGGGAACTACGGCGGTCCGGTTCCCAATCCGGCCTGGGAACTCGTCCGCCTGCTCTCCTCGATGAAGGACGACGAGGGAAAGGTGACCGTCGAGGGGTACTACGACGACGTCCGGCCGATCGACGACCGGGACGCAGAAGCGCTCGACGCGATGGCGTTCGACGAGGCGGCGATCCGAGCGGACCTTGACCTCGATGGATTCGCCGTCGCACCGGGTGAGTCCTATCTCGAGACGTTGCTGTACCATCCGACGCTCAACATCGCCGGGTTCACGAGCGGCTACGGCGGCGAGGGAACGAAGACGATCATCCCGTCACGGGCACAGGCGAAAGTCGATATGCGCCTCGTCGCCGACCAAGACCCCGACGATATCTACGAGCGGTTCGCCGACCACATCGAACGACACCGTACCGGAACCGTTCGTCTCGACGTCTCGAAGCTCGGAGTGATGTACCCACAGCGAACGCCGCTCGATCACCCGGTCGTCGAGCCGGTCACGGCGGCCGTCGAAGACGCATGGAAGGTCGACCCGATCCGCAAGCCGACGCTCGGCGGGTCGCTTCCGACCGCCGCGTTCGTCCGCCACCTCAGTCTGCCGTGTGTCGTCGTTCCGTATGCGAACAGCGACGAGAACAACCACTCCCCGGACGAGAACCTCTCGATCGAGTGTTTCCGAAACGGCATTCGGACGACGACCCGCCTGCTCGCCGAGCTTCGATCGGCCGATCTCGACTGACCGGCTTCGACCGATTTCCTTCGACTACTGCCCCGAGGTCGTTTCGACGCCGCATACGAGCGAGCGCAGCGACGCTACGCGGGGCCCGCGCCGACAGCGACGACTCCGGACGTCCGCCAGCGATTAAACCATTGGAGGGGTACGTGGGCCATGGCCCAGCCATACGACGATCGGTTCGAGAACGGTCGTGAGCCGCGCGAACCACGGGGAGTCGACGGCGCTTCCCGCCACGCGCGCTCGAAAGCCCCGACGTGCCGGGAGGCAGGCCGTGCGGTTCCCGGCGCGACATCCCCTCGTGGCGCGGCGTTCGCTCGTAACACGAGCGCCCAGGGGAGCGGCCGATGACCGGTTCGGAGGACTCCCGTGCCCGGCTCGTCGGCATCAACCACGTCGCGCTCGAAGTCGCCGATGTAGAGGCCGCGATCGACTTCTACGGATCGATCTTCGCGTTCGATATCCGCGGGCGAACGGACTCGGGGGCCTTTCTCGACATGGGCGATCAGTTCCTCGCGCTCTCGGAAGTTCCCGATTCCGCCGAAAGCGACGAGCACCGCCACTTCGGGCTCGTCGTCGACGATCCGAGCGTCGTCGAGCGCCGACTCGAAGCGATCGAGGACTTCGACGTCGAGGTCCTCCCGACGAGCGGTCTCGACGTCCGTGACCCGTGGGGCAATCGCTTCCAGATCGTCGCCTACGAGCGGATCCAGTTCACGAAGGCCGAGCACGTCCTCGACGGCATGGGTCTCACGGGTTTCGAGAAATCCGACTCCGCCATCGCCGAACTCGCCGAAAAGGGAATGGATCCCGAATAGCCGGTCGGTATCGATCGCATACAGGCCCGCGAGGAGGACTCCGTCCGACCGGTATCGACGTCACGATCACGCACCTGTCGCGGCGCGACCGTCGCCCACGAGGCCGATTCGACGGTCGCGTCCCGCTCGGCGTCGGGCTGTCGGCCAGCATAGTAGGTCGCTTAAGATCCGTTCGACTCAGTAATGCTCGATCGAGGGAGCGAGAGGACGAAGCCGATACGAGATCGGTGACGTTCGTTATGCGACGGGCCAGCGGGTTCCATCCCGCCACCCGGATACTGGCCGCAGAGGGCACGCTCACCCGGGAAGCGGTGTTCCAGCCGAATATCCTGGACGACGGGACGGCCGTTCTGCTGAGCAGGGTCAACGGCGATCTCGATCGCGCGCGGCGACTGATCGGAAAGCGCGCGGACGTGTTAGGCTACAGTATCCCCGGCGAACGGGAGAGCGAGGGACTCGCGTACGTCCATACGCGATCGCCGGAGGTGATCGGGAGTTCGTCGAACTCCCACGAACCCACGAGGTGGTCTTCGACGCTCGCGAGGAAGGCACCCGCGAGAACGGGATCCGCGTGACGATGATCGGCGAGACCAACGGCGTCCTCCGGGAGGCGCTCGCCGACGTGCCCGAGGAATAGGCGTCATCATCGAACGGATCGGCGCGTATCCCACCGATGGCCGTGACCTCGCGGGACTGTTGACCGAGCGCCAGCAGGAGATCGTGACGGCCGCCGTCGATCTCGGCTACTACCCAGTCCACGGGAAACGACCCACCGCGAGATCGCAGACCCCGTCGAACTCTCGGCGGGCCACCGTCACTGAACACCTCCAGAAGGCAGAAGCGCGCGTGTTTGCGGCGCTGATCGACTGATTCGTACGCTTGTACGCTCGGAGTAACCCGCTTCGTCCGAGGAGGTCCGGAACGTGGTCCGACAGAACACGGTCTCGACGTTCGGACGACGGATCGTCTCAACCCCCAACCAGTGTCATTGCCCGGCCCACCCCCTCTTCGCTTCGTTTCTTTCTCCAACGGTTGCTCACCGGGCGACGACGGCGGGTTTTTCGTCGTTCGCGGCGACGTCCCGCCATGCAGGCCGCGTTGATAATCCTCGATGGGTGGGGGATCGGCGATCACGACCGACGAAGCACCGACGGCGCTTCGTGCTCCGAGGAATCCTGCGAGTCGGAGCACAGAGACGCCGTCGAAGCGGCGCGAACGCCGACGTTCGACCGATTGGTCGACGCCGGGGCCTATGGGCGTCTCGAAACCTCGGGCCGGCGGGTCGGCCTGCCGAACGGGCAGATGGGAAACAGCGAGGTCGGCCACCTCACCATCGGTGCCGGGCGCGTCGTTTCCCAGGAGTACACTCGAATTACGGACACTATCGCCGATGGCGAACTCGCCGCGAACGACGCGATCGCCGCGGCGTTCGAGTACGCGAACGAACACGACGGTCGCGTCCACTTCGCGGGGCTCGTCAGCGACGGCGGCGTCCACTCCGATCAAGCCCACCTCCACGCGCTGATCTCCCTCGCCGCCGAGCGCGAGGTCGACGCGGTGACCCACGCGTTCACTGACGGCCGGGACACCGCTCCGAAGGCGGGAATCGATTTCCTCGCCGACCTCGAAGCGGTCATCGAACGGGCGGGTACTGGCGACGTGGCGACGGTCGCCGGACGATACTACGCGATGGATCGCGACGAGCGCTGGGAGCGAACGAAAAGAGCGTACGACGCGATCGTGAATCGAGAGGCCGACCACGAGGCCGCCTCGGCCGTCGCGGCGATCGACGCTGCCTACGACCGCGATGAGACCGACGAGTTCGTCACGCCGACGCTGATCGAGGGCGAGGCGCAACGCGCCTCGGGGAGCGAACGGCGGGGCCGTGAGCAGGACGGGCCCGCGCTCGCCGAGGGCGACTCGGTGTTGTTTTTCAACTTCCGGGCCGATCGCGCGCGTCAGCTCACCCGGATGCTGTGTGACATCCGTCCCGACTGGGAGTTCGATACGTCGCCGCCGGCGATTCGCCTCACTACGATGACCGAGTACGACGCGAGCTTCGACCTGCCGGTAGCCTTCCCACCACATCAACCCGAAGACGTGCTCGGCGAGGTGCTTTCGGCACACGACCGAACTCAGCTGCGGATCGCGGAATCGGAGAAGTACGCCCACGTCACCTACTTCCTCAACGGCGGCCGGGAAGTCGCGTTCGACGGGGAAGGAAGGGAGATAATCGACAGCCCGGCGGTTCCGACTTACGACCACCAACCCGAGATGAGCGCGCCCGAACTCACCGAGACGGCCATCGAGGGAATCGATCGCGAGGACCCCGATGTGATGGTCTGTAACTACGCGAACCCGGACATGGTCGGCCATACCGGGGATTTCGACGCCGCGATCGCCGCCTGCGAGGCGGTCGATTCCGGCCTCGCGGACCTCGTTCCCAGGATACTGGACGCGGGCGCACACCTCTTGCTCACGGCCGATCACGGCAACGCCGACGACATGGGTACCCCCCAGAACCCACACACCGCCCACACGCTCGCCCCAGTGCCCCTGATCTACCTCGACTCCGAAGGCACCGACAGCGGTCGGGCGGTGCGTGCGGACGGCGGCCTCGCGGACGTCGCGCCGACGATCTGTTCGTTGATCGGCGTCGAGCAACCCGTGGCGATGGACGGCGAGTCGCTGTTGGAGTAGGTGTCTCCTCACGGAAGTCGGCGAGTGACCAGGGCGTGCAGTCAAACGGATAGTGAGTCGAGCACTTAGCGAACGGTGTATCCGCCGTCGATAACGACCGAGGCACCCGTCATGTACGCGGACGCGTCCGACGCGAGAAAAACCGCGAGCGGGCCGAGCGCCTCGGGACCGGGGATCTCGTCGACCAGCATCCGTGACTTCCAGGTCGCCGCCATCTCCGGGTTCGTCTCGAACACGTCGTCGATCATCCCCGTTCGGATGTAGCCCGGATCGATCGCGTTGACGCGGATCCCGTGGTCGGCCCACTCCGAGGCGAGCTGTCGGGTGAAGGCTTCGACCCCTCCCTTCGAGGCGTTGTACCCGACCTGTGGCTGTGGGTGGTTCGCGAAGGAGGCCGAGATCGACGACACGTTGACGATCACGTCCACCGGCCTCGATCATCCCCGGCCGCAGTGCTTCGAGAAAAAAAGACGCCGGTCAGGTTCACGTCGAGGACGTCGTGCCAGTCCTCGGCGCCCATCGCCTCGGCCGGGACGTTTCGCGTGATGCCGGCGTTATTTACAAGTACGTCGACGCCGCCCGAAGCGCTCGACGGTTCGATCCATGAGTTCGCACACCGACGACTCGTCGGCGACGTCGACCGGTATCGCGGCCGTTTCGACACCGGTCGCCTCCGCAACCGCGCTCGCGGCCCGCTCGCCGGCTTCCTCGTCCCGGTTCGCAACGACGACGTCCGCCCCTGCTTCGGCGAGCGCTCGTGCGATTGCCCTCCCGATGCCCCGGTTGCCGCCCGTCACGACTGCCGTCCGGTCGTCGAGCGAGAACGCGTCGAGCACCGACACGGCGAGTCAGTGCTCCCCGATCGACAGCATCCCTTTCACGTTCTCGGGGTCGCGTGCGCGCCGGAACGCGGTTTCGATCCCTTCGAGGGACGTCTCGAAGTCGATTATCCCCTCGACATCGACCGCGCCCTCCGCGAGCAGGTCGACCGCCGCTCCGTAGGTGTTCTTGTACCGAAACGAGCCGTGGACGTCGATCTCGTCGTCGATCACTGCCAGGGTATCGATCGGGACCTCACCGTCGCCGGGGAGGCCGATCAGTACCACGGTACCGCCACGTCGAACCGCGTCGACCGTCGACGCGATCGCCCTGGGCGCGCCCGACGCTTCGATGACGACATCGACCCCGCGGCCGTCGGTGTGTTCGGCGACCGCCTCACTGAGGTTTTCCTCCCGGACGTCGATCGTCCGGTCCGCCCCACGCTCGGCGGCGAGCGCGAGTTTCGCCTCGACCACATCGCTCAATACGACCTCGGTCGCGCCGGCCGCCCGGACGGCCTCCATCGCGAGCAGTCCGATCGGGCCGCCGCCGCTGATCAACACGCTGTCGCCGACGCCGACCGACCCCCGTCGAGCGGCGTGGATCCCGACGCTGAGGGGTTCACACAGTGCCCCTGCCCGCGTCGAGACGGTCTCGGGGAGCGTATAGGCGAAGTCGGCGGGCCAGGCGACGTACTCGGCGAACGCCCCGTCGTCGGGCGGCGTCGCCATGAAGGTCACCTCCTCACAGAGGTGATAGTCCCCGCGCTTGCAGTGTTCACACCGCCGGCAGGGAACGCCCGGTTCGAGCGTGACACGATCGCCGGATTCGTGCTCGGTCACGCTTTCGCCGACTTCGATTACTTTACCGGCGCTCTCGTGCCGACGGCGGGACGCTCGCGGTCTTCGAGTTCGAACTCCAGCGAGTCGGTGAGGACGGCTGTTCGCATGAGTTGCTACACCACGATGTCTAATCGGTCATAAGCGTTGCTCTACTGACGAGGCACTCTCGATCGTCGCGGTGGACGTGCCGAGTGCCTTCGAACGTTCTCACCAACGACGATACCGTTCGACGGGATCGGAGCGACGGCCAACGCCGAAAACGATACTACCCGCGAAACCGCACGCGCAGACGGTGATGATATGAGCACTGACGACGACACGGAGAACGAATCGATGCGCGCGTCCGCGCTGACCGATGTCGGCGAGATCGAGACCGAACGCCGACCGCGCCCCGAGATCAGCGCTGATGACGTGTTGGTCCGCGTCGGTGCCTGTGGGGTCTGTATGACCGACTACCACATGTATCACGGCTCATTCGAAGTCGAGACGCCGCTCGTGCTCGGCCACGAGAGCGCCGGTGAAGTCGCCGCCATCGGTGAGAACGTCACCGCAGTCGAGGTCGGCGATCGCGTCGCGATCAACCCGATCGTTCCCTGCGACGTCTGTTCGCCGTGTCGGCGCGGGGAGACGAACCTCTGTGTCGACAACACCTCGATCGGCGGGGCCGGGGAGACGATCCGCGACGGTTCGTTCGCCGAGTACGTCGCGGTACCCTCGAAGGTGGTCGCCGACATCGGCGACCTGCCGATCCGTCGGGCCGCACTGACCGAACCGCTCGCCTGTTGTATCCGCGCGGTCGATCGCGCCGCCATCACGACCGGCGATACGGTCGCGATCATCGGGGCCGGTCCGATCGGCTTGTTACTACTACAGACGTTCAGAGCCTCGGGGGCGGGGACGATCGTCGTCTCCGAACTCGATTCCGACCGTCGGGAACTGGCGCTCGAACTCGGTGCCGATCACGTCGTCGACCCCGAAGCGGGCGACCCTATAGAGGAAGTTACGGCGATCGACGGCCCGGTCAACGTCGCCGTGGAGGTCGTCGGCCGGGTCCCGACGATCGAGCAAGCCCACGCGATGACCGGCCGGGGCGGGCGAACGCTCATCGTCGGCGTCCCGCCACAGGACGCGACGATGGAGGTCTCGCCCTTCGATATCTACTTCGACGAGATCGATCTGGTCGGCACCTTCGCGCTCACGAGCGAGACGTTCGAGCGCGCCGTGACCTTCCTACGAAACGACCGCGTTGACATCGAGCCCTTGATTTCCGAGGAACTGGGCCTCGACGATCTGACGACCGCGTTCGATCGGATGGAGCGGACCCAGGGGCTGAAAAAGCTCATCGTCCCCGACGGCGGCGACGGCGAGTGAGCGTCGGCAACCGCTACGTCCGGCGGACCGACGGGGCGTTCGCTTTGCGATGGCCCCGGATCCATTGGTCCGGACCGATCGGTAGCGAACTCGTGTGTTCCCTGTTGTGGAAGACCGACGACAGCAGCGTCCGCCGTTTACGCGCGAACACGCGCCAGAAACTTCGAAAGAGCAGTCGAACAGCCCTCTAACGGAACCCATAACGCTCTTCTGTAGTACAGCGGAACCGCGAGATGACGAGCGATTCAACTCCTGAACAACCCGTATTCGTGACGTAGCGGCTGTCTCTCGCTTTAGTGCGTTTATGTGCGATCTGTCAGAGTATCTGGGCGAACAGAATTACCACGAGTACCAACGCATACCCAGGAACGAGATACTGGAGCGCACGGTTCGGCAGCGCACGCACGGTATACGGGGAGAGGATCGCAGCGAGGAATCCACCCGCAAACACGGAGGGGAGCAGCATGAGATTGATCTCGACGCCAGCAGCGGTAATGCCGAAGAACGCGGCAATCCCAGCAACAGAGACGATCCCCTCTGCCATCGACGTGATCGCGGTCGCGCTCTTCTCGTAGACACCCGAGATGATCTCACCAAGCGTGATCACCGGTCCATACCCGCTCCCAGCGATACCCTTGTTCAGTCCGGCGAAGATTGCGAAGCCAATCAACCACCGAGGTCTGTACGCGGTCGCCGCTCCGACGTACTTCTGGACGAGGGTGACCGAGGCAATTAGCAGGACAACGACGCCAACGTATCCCTTGATGTAGGCGTCCGGAATCGAGAACTGGAAATACGTCAGCACGACTGAGACGACGACCGCAAGAACGCCAAGGACGACGATGATCCCGAGCACGCGCATCGCCTCAATCGCAGAGTCGTTCCCGAAGCCGAATTCGACGTTCTTGAACTCATTGTGAAAGAGCCCGGAGACGATTCCCGTCGCGGCTTCCGAGAGTAACAAGACGGGTGTGACCGCTAACGGATCGTAGCCGAGGACGAACAGTAGCGCCCCGATCGTTGCGCCAAATCCCATCCCAGAGGCTGAATCCAACGTCTCGAAGACGAACGCCGATACGGCCACAACTGGAAGAACTAACGCGACGGATTCGGCAGAATCTGGCGTGAATCGAGGCACAACGTACGCGATGAGGAGCCAGAGCAACACGGCATACAGGATGAGAGATGCTCCGATTCGTCGCCAGCTCGTCCGGTCGAGTTGAAGGCGATTCACTACTGGCAGTGCGTCGAGCTCACGGGCGATGGCACCGATTTCACCCCGATCCTCGGGCTGGGATTGGTCATCCATAGTTTGGATGTACGATATTGGTGACTGACGAACAAAATTCGGTCGGAGAACCCATCTCTTGCCGAGAACCATGACGCGCTCGCAGTGCGGAAGTATTTCCGACGAGTAGACGTACTCGCTACTACCGAAACTCTTGAACAAGCATTCAAGCAGGACTGCGCACTCGTTTTCGGTGTCGGAGGATGCGGAAATATTGTCAGCACGATCCCGACTGCCCGTCTGCTTGAATCGCATGGAGTTGATGTCATCCTCAGGAACGTCGCTTGGGAGCGTGTCGTCGTTGATCCGATGCCTGGTCCTCGACATTTCGTACCTGTCCTTTTTCCAGGTTCGAAGGGGTCAGCAGTCAGACGCTCATCTGGCTGGACTCGGTTTCTATACCTTCGAACTCAACCGGATCGCGGACCTACAGTACGTCGGGCTGGCCAACTACGCCCGGCTGTTCGGCGACGGGTTGTTCCACCAGGCGGTTTACGCTCTTGTGAACGAGATTGTTGGTAGTGCGAGAGCGGTTTGACCGGTGTGGGTTGATCCTCCGTTTCAGCCAGTGAAAAGCTGTTTCTGAGACTCCCCCAGCTGAATTCTCGAACAGCAAAACCGATAGATGGCTCTCCACCAACAAAGTCCTTCACAAGAGCGGCTGTTTAATACGACGTTCGTCCTGTTGATCCAGGTCCCGCTGATGATCGTTACCGCGTTGTTGCTGGCGGTAGCGCTCGACGCCTCGTTCGTTCGGTTCAAGGGCCTGTTCCGCACGGCGCTTGCGTTGCCGGTGTCGGCGAACCTCGTTGCCTACTCGACGGTCTTTTTACTGCTCGTCCAGGAGACCGGCCTCATCAACTACGCGCTGACGGCACTGGGGTTCGGACCGGTCCCGTGGCTCACGAGCGAGTTCTGGTCGCGGATGACCCTCGTCGGCGCGGTGACCTGGCGGTGGACGGGATACAACATGATCATTTTGCTCGCCGGCCTCCAGAACATCCCTCAACAACTGTACGAAGCCGCCGAGATCGACGGCGCGAACCGCTTCGATAAGTTCCGGTACGTAACGGTTCCTCAGCTCCGGCCAGTGCTTCTCTTTACCGTCGTCACCTCGACGATCGGGATGTTCAAGCTGTTCGCCGAGCCGGCGATCATCAACAGCGGCGGCGCGCCACTGAGTAGTACGATCACGATCGTCCAGTACATCTACCAAACCGCCTTCATCGACTTCCAGTTGGGCTATGCGAGCGCACTCACCTACGTCCTCATCGGCGTGGTGAGCGTCCTGTCGATCGTTCAGATCCGGGTCGGAGGATCGGACGATGCGTGAAGAAGCCCGAAGGGAGGGCGTCTGGCAGTTCCTGACCTACACGTTCGTGCTCGTGATGACGTTCCTGACGATCGTCCCGCTGTACTGGATCGTCGTCGCCTCGACGCTCCCCGAGCAGGCGTTTCTCTCGGCGGGGTCGGCCCCACGGCTGATCCCCGGCGGGTACTTCGCCGAGAACTTCGCGGCGCTCCAACAGCGCCTGTCGGTCGGCTTTCTCTTCTTCGACGAACTTCTGAACACCGACTTCGGCTTCGTCGGCGGCGTGTTCAACAGCGTGTTCATCGCAGTGGCGTATACGTTACTGTCGCTCGTGGTCTGTTCGAGGGCCGGCTTCGCCTTTGCGAAGTACGAGTTCAGGTACAAGGAACCGATCTTCTATTCGATCCTCGCGACGCTCATACTGCCGATCCAGTTGCTCGTGATTCCGCTTTTCCTGTTGATGAGCCAGCTCGGACTCACGAACAGCTACTGGGCGATCATCCTGCCGTGGCTCGCGAACCCGCTCGGGATCTTCCTGATGCGTCAGAACATGAAGTCGATCCCCGATGCGCTGTTGGAGTCCGCACGAATGGACGGCGCGACCGAATTCCAGCTGTACTACCGGATCGCGCTCCCGACGATGAAGTCCTCGCTCGCGGCGCTCGCGATCGTCCTTTTCCTGTTCCAGTGGATCCTCTTTCTGTTCCCGCTGGTCATCCTGGAGACCGATAAGTACACGATCCCCGTCGCGATCGATCAGTTGGTCGGCGCACAGCGAGTGTATTACGATCAGATCATGGTCGCGGCGACGCTCTCGATCGTCCCGATCTTCTTCCTCTTCCTCTTCTTACAGAAACAGTTCGTCAGCGGTATCCTGGCGGGGTCGGTGAAAGAGTAATGGCACGCATTCAGGTCGAAGACCTACGAAAGGAGTTCGGAGCGGGCGACGAACGCGTCGTGGCGGTCGAGGACGTGAGCCTCGACATCGCCGACGGGGAGTTCCTCGTCCTCGTCGGTCCGTCGGGCTGTGGCAAGACGACGACCCTTCGCTGTATCGCCGGCTTGGAGGACGTCTCCGGCGGTTCGATCCGCTTCGACGATATCGACGTCACCGATCGGCGGGCGCGCGAGCGCGACGTCGCGATGGTGTTTCAGAACTACGCGCTGTACCCACATATGGACGTCCGGGGGAAACATCGGGTTCGGGCTGAAACTCTCGACGGAACTGTCCTCGGCGGAGATCCGCGAACGGGTCGAGCGGGTCGCGGACATGCTCGGTATCTCCCCGTTGCTCGGAAACACCCCCAAGGAGTTGTCCGGCGGCCAGCAACAACGCGTCGCGCTCGGCCGGGCGATCGTCCGCGAACCCGACGCGTTCCTCATGGACGAACCGCTCTCCAATCTCGACGCCAAGCTCAGGTCAGGGATGCGTACCGAACTGCAGGAACTCCAGTACGACCTCGGCGTCACGACGGTGTACGTCACCCACGACCAGACCGAAGCGATGGCGATGGGCGACCGGATCGCCGTCATGAACGACGGCCACCTCCAGCAGGTCGGCACCGCCGAAGAGGTATATCGATCGCCGGTCAACGAGTTCGTCGCCGACTTCATCGGCTCGCCGTCGATCAACCTCCTCACTGGGACCGTCGAGAACGGTAGTTTAAACGGTCCTGGCGGGTTCACGCACGCGCTCGACGATCCGACGGCGGTAGAGGGACACGACGAGGTCCGCGTCGGCATCCGTCCCGAAGACGTCCGACTGGTGGGAAAGAGCACCGGCGAGAACGGCGAAAACGGTGACGACAACGGCGGCGAGGGCAACGAGGCGACGGTCACCGTTCTGGAGCCGATGGGCAACGAGAACTTCCTGTACATGGAGATGGGCGAGGTTCCGCTCACCGCACGTATCGCGAGTTCGCTCCGGCCGACGGCGGGCGAATCGGTGCGCTTTAGCTTCGACGAGCGCGCGCTCTACCTGTTCGATCCCGATTCCGGCGCGGCGCTCAAGACCAAGACCGATTCGACCACGGAGACCGACTTCGGTACGGCGGGCACGCGACGAGATCCCGGGGACGAACGTAGCGACGATGGCGATACGGTCCGGGCAGGAGCGAGCGAGTAATGCGGATCGTCGACTCCGATCCCTCTCTACGTTGTCGACGCGGTGACACCGACGAGCCGGCTGAACCGAACACGACCCCGAACGACCTCGACTGTACGATCATGACAGCCCCTATCGACACGAGCACCGATCGCGACGCCGACAGTACCGATACCGATACTCATACCGATACCGGTCCCTGCGAAAAGACCGACCGAACCGGCAACCTCGATCGTATAGAGACATGACGGATGCGAGCGACGGCGATAGCGCTCACGCCGTGACCCCCCGAATCGGCGTCTGTTATTTCCCCGAGCACTGGCCGCGCGAGCGGTGGGAAACCGACGTCGAGGAGATGGTCGAAGCGGGTATCGAGGTGGTGCGGATGGCCGAGTTCGCCTGGGGCTGCCTCGAACCGTCGAGGGGGGAGTTCGATTTCGAGTGGCTCGACGAGGTAGTCGGGATGTTCGGCGAGGCGGACGTCGATGTCGTGCTCTGTACGCCGACCGCGACCCCGCCGAAGTGGCTCATCGACGAGCGCCCCGAAATCCTCCAGGCAGAACCCGACGGCACGACGAGAGCGTTCGGAAGCCGCCGACACTACTGTTTCAACTCGCCGGCCTACCGCGAGGAAACCGAGCGCATCGTCCGGACGATGGCCGAACGGTACGCCGACAACGAGCACGTCGTCGGCTGGCAGACCGACAACGAGTACGGCTGTCATTACACCGTCCGGTGTTACTGTGACGACTGTGCGCGGGCGTTCCGTGCGTGGCTCGAAGAGGAATACGGCTCGATCGAAGCGCTCAACGAGGCGTGGGGGACGACGTTTTGGAGCCAGCAGTACGACTCCTTCGAGGCGGTCGATCCGCCGCGTCACACCGCCGCTTCACACCACCCCTCGCGACTGCTCGACTACGCGCGCTTTTCGAGCGACAGCGTCGTCAGTTACAATTCGCTCCAGAGCTCCCTGCTCCGCGAGGCGAACCCCGAATGGTTCGTCACGCACAATTTCATGGGAAATTTCCCCACGCTCGACGCCCACGACGTGGGCGACGACCTCGATTTCGCCGCGTGGGACTCGTATCCCACCGGGTTCGTCCAGGACCGGCGAACCGGCGATCCGGTCCCCCGGGAGCTACGCGCGGGCGACCCTGACCAACTCGGCCTGAACCACGACCTCTACCGCGATCCCGATAACCCGCGGGGCTTTTGGGTGATGGAACAACAACCCGGCGACATCAACTGGCCGCCGTACGGCACCCAACCGGCCGAGGGCGCAATGAGACTCTGGGCACACCACGCCGTCGCCCACGGTGCCGAGGTGGTATCGTTTTTCCGGTGGCGCCGGTGCCGCGAGGGCCAAGAGCAGTACCACGCCGGCCTCCGCAAGCACGACGGCACGCCCGATCGCGGCTACGACGACGCGACACGGGTGGCGAGTGAGCTACGGACGGTAGCGAACGCGGCCCGCTCGTCGGACGGAGCGGTAGACGCCGATGAGACGGCGAACGTCGGTGGGCGGAACACGGGGCTCGAACCGGTCCGCGCGCCGGTTGCCCTCCTGCACGAGTACGACGATCTCTGGGCGCTTTCCGAACAGTCCCACGCGCCCGACTTCGAGTACTGGACACACTTCGGGGCCTATTACCGGGCGCTCCGGGCGCGCGGCGTCGGGGTAGACGTCGTCCACCCGACGACCGACCTCGATCCGTACGCCTGTGTGCTCGCGCCGACGCTCCATCTCGTCGACGGGGGCCTCGCGACGCACTTAGGCGAGTACGTCCGCGACGGCGGTCACCTCCTCGCGACGATCCGCACGGGGCTCAAAGACCCCCGGAACAAGCTCCACGAGGCGCTCGCGCCCGGCCCGCTCGCGGACCTCTTCGGCGTCCGTGTCTCCCAACACGAGAGCCTCCCGCCGGCCCTCGACTGTCGGGTGACCTACCGCGGCGCGGAGTACGACTATCGAACGTTCGCCGAATGGCTCGCCGTCGATTCCGGAGGGGCCGAGGACGCCGACAATGCCGACGATGGAAACGGAGCACCCGCGACGGTCCGCGGACGATTCGAGACGGGTGTCGGGGCCGGTCGGCCGGCCATCGCCGAGCGCGCGGTCGGGAAAGGATCGGCCGCCTACTGTGGCGTCTGGCCCGAAGCGGATCTGGCCGATGCGCTCGTCACCGACCTCCTCGACCGCGCGGACCTCGCCTACACCGAGCGTTTGCCCGACGGCGTTCGCCTCGCGGAGCGCGACGGCCTGACCTGGGTGACGAACTTCACGTCCGAACCCATCGAGGTCGCGGTCCACGACGCCGACCCACAGTGGCTGCTCGGCGATTCGACGGTCGGGGCCTACGACGTCGCGATCGTCCACGCGCCGGCGACCTTGGTGACGATCGCGACCGACGACTGAGAACGGGGACGAGTCGCACGACCATCATAAACCCGAGAGATAGGTAACACACCGAACGTAGCACCGGACACCGCCCGTCAGCATTACGAAGGACGCCTCGGAGACTGCACGCTTGCGAACAGTCGGCCGACCGCGGTCCTTTAGCTTTCTTCCTGCTCCCAGTCGCGCGAGCGCTCGACCGCCCGTAGCCAGTCGTCGTAGCGCCCGTCGGCGTCGCCGGTGTTCTCGGGTTCGAAGACGCGATCGACCTGCCAGTTCGCCCGGAGTTCTTCGGGGTCGTCCCAGTACCCGACCGCCAGGCCCGCCGCGTACGCCGATCCCAGCGCCGTGGTCTCGTCCACCTCCGGACGGACGATCTCCGCGCCGATGAGGGCCGCCTGTTGCTGACAGAGGAAGTCGTTTCGCACCGCTCCGCCGTCGACCTTGAGCCGATCGATCGCGTAGCCGGTATCGGCCTCCATGGCTTCTGCGACGTCCCGGGTCCGGAACGCGATCGATTCGAGCGTCGCGCGGACGATGTGCGCTCGCTCGGTGCCCCGCGTCATCCCGACGATCGTCCCGCGGGCACGGCCGTCCCAGTGCGGTGCGCCGAGTCCGGTAAAGGCCGGCACCACGTAGACGCCGTCCGTCGAGTCGACGCTCCGGGCTAACTCCTCGGTCTCTTCGGCGTCGTCGATCAGTCCCATGTCCTCTAACCACTCGATCGCCGCGCCGGTGACGAAGATCGACCCCTCCAAGGCGTACTGGACCGGTTCGCCCGAGCGCTGGAAGGCGATCGTCGTCAGTAGACCGTTCTCGCTCGTCTCTGCTGTTTCAGCGGTGTTCGTGAGGAAAAACGAGCCAGTGCCGTAGGTGTTCTTCGCGTCGCCCTCCTCGAAACACGCCTGGCCGAACAGCGCCGCCTGCTGATCGCCCAAGGCTCCCGCCACCGGCACCTCCGCGCCGAGGAAACCGTCCGGGTCGGTGTACCCGTACAAATCGTCGTCCGAGGAGGGTCTGACCTCCGGTAGCATCGCTTCCGGGACTCGAAACCTCGCCAATAGCTCCTCGTCCCAATCGAGGTCGTGGATGTCGAAGAGCATCGTCCGTGAGGCGTTGGTGATCTCGGTGACGTGATTGCCGGTCAGATTATACGTGAGCCAGCTGTCTACCGTCCCGAAACAGAGTTCCCCGTCGGCACCGCGATCACGCAGGTCCGCGGGTCGCGCGCGCTGGGTCTTGATGGGGTCTGCGTTGTCGAGCAACCACTCGGCCTTCGTCGCCGAGAAGTAGGCGTCGGGCTCCAGGCCCGTCTTCTCGCGGATCTCCTCGGTCAGTCCCTCGGCTTCTAACTCCTCGATCCGATCGGTCGTCCGACGGTCCTGCCAGACGATCGCGTTGTACACCGGTTTCCCGGTCTCGCGATCCCAGATCAGCGTCGTCTCGCGCTGGTTGGTAACGCCGATCGCTTTCAACTGGTCGGCATCGAGGCCTCCGTCCGCGAGCGCGTCGGCCATCACCTCCTGGGTGCTCTCCCAGATCTCGATCGGGTCGTGTTCGACCCACCCCGGCTCGGGGTAGATCTGTTCGTGTGTCTCGTAGGCACTCGCGACGATCCGCCCGTCGTGGTCGAAGATCATGAACCGCGTGCCGGTGGTTCCCTGGTCGATCGCGCCGACGTACGTGTCCGCTGTCCCTGACATCCTCGTAGTCCCCTGTGTGCTGTCCGACCCGGCCGGGCCCGAACGACGATGCCGACCGTGTGGTGGTCGGAACACCACGGAGCCGGGGTGTAAACGTTTCTATCGTTCGTCCCGAGCGGGCTCGGATCGGTTCTCTCGACGGGACTCCGATCGTCCAGCGATCGTCGTCGGTCGACCGGTCGCTACGTGTGCGAACCGACCGAATCCAACGGCGGTCGATCGGAACTCGCTCGCAGGTTAGTCCGTTTCTTCGACGTGTCTGACCGTCACCGCGATCCCTCTCGTGCTTTCGGTCATTTCCCGGCCGCTCATCGCGGCGCGTCCGACGCCGAAGGCTTCGGGTCCACGAACGATCACCTCGTCGCCGACCCGGATCTCGCCGTCGGTATCGACGATCCCCGGCGCGAGCACGCTTCCCCGAGGAACGAAGTCGTCGATTTCGACTGTTCGAGTCGGAACCTCGCTCTCGACCCACCGGCGAGCGCCCGCAAGCGTCAGCGCTAACACGCCGTACTGGGCCACCTGCGTCGCCACCTGCTCGTCTCCGACCGTGACCCGTAGTTTGGGAATACGGCTCTCGACCTCGAACCCACTGAATAGTGCGTCGCCCGCGTCCGCCCCGAACTGGTAGTCACAGATCGCCTTTACTGTACGGTGCTCGCGCTCGCGCTTGCGGTACCTGGGTTCGCCGTCCAGCGCGTCGGCGAGGGCGGACAGTGAGGTATCGGTCGTCGGATGGTCGGAGACCGTGTACTCGAAGTCGAGTCCTGTAGCGGCTTCGGCGCGTTCACACGCCTCTCGGTAGCCCTCGGGCGGGACGTGGGCGATGGCTCGCGAGTAGTCGTTGCGTTCGAGATAGCCGGAGAGCACGTTCGCGACGAAGTCGATCTCCTCGGCGGACCACCGGCCCGTCACCGCCGAATCGTAGTGTTGGGCCGGGTAGGTGTGTTCGAGTTCCTGTGGGACGACGCCGATCGGCGAGGTCATCGAGACGACGTGGCCTCGATACCGGATGGCGTCGTTGAACTGCTCGTGGCTTTGCGAATCGCTGTAGGGTTTTCGCGCCGAACACGGCACCAGTATCAAAGGAGCGTCGAAGCGCGAGCGGTATCGGGAGGTAACCCGATCGGCGAAGCGCTGGATCTCGACCCGGCGCATGGCGTCTTCGGTCGTCGCGAGCATCTCGGTGTTCCTGACGATCGGCGCCCGTGCTTCGAGGTAGGCGTACTCGCCGTCGAAACAACGAAGTGCCGCCGTGAGCCAGGGGTCGTGGCGAACTTGCCCTTCGAGATAGTCGCGCAGTCGACCCTTACGAACCCGCTCGCGGACGGTCGCGACTTCTGCCGCGAGCGCGCGTACGTTGTGTTCCACACAGTCGGCACGGTCGAACTCCGAGACGGGCGTCGCACAGGCGGGACACGGACAGGGCAGTTCGGTTCGGTCGGAGGGAAAGGATTCGCCCTCGCTCGTGAGGTATTTGCCCTGCGTGCCTTTCACGACCGCACGGGTGGGATCGACCAGATCGACGCCGGCATAGACGAGCAATCCGAGGTTCACCGGCGTCGCGACGCCCGAGAGGTAAAGCGCCGTATCCGGCGGGATCGCCTCCCGGACTTCGATCACGCGCTCGACGAACGCGCGAGCGTGACCGACGAGGCCCGGAGTGCCCGAGAGCACGTAGGCGTCGGTCCCGTGGTCGGCGGCCGTGTCGGGCGAGATCACCGCGGCGCTCGGGAAATCGACGTCGGGGTACTCGGTCGCGAAGGCTTCACCCACTTCCTCCGGGGTGCCGGCCGGCAGGCCGCGATGGGGCAAAATCGTGAGCGACGCGTCGTTGCCAGTAGGATCCTCGCGCTCCGTGGACCAGAGACTGCCGGCGTCGCGGAGCAGGTGGTGAACTAGCCCGTCGACGGCCCCGGTAGGTGGCGCTACGTCCTCGCGGTCGACGAGCGCGGGCGTCGGTATCGGTTCGGCGAGGCGCAGTTCCCCGATCCGGGCCGCACCGTCGCGTTCGTGAACTTCGAAGAAATCGGTCATGGCTCCCCGTCGTCGCGGGGTCGCCATTCGTCCGTCGGTTCGCCGCGAGCCGCCGTCCCGGCCCCGTGCGGGTCGGGTTCGTCGTCGGTGTCCCGCTCCGATCCGGTCGCCGGCTCGTTCGCCGCCAGCGAAACGACCGACACCCGCTCGGGTATCGTCGCGAGCGCCGCTTGTGGCCACTCGCGGTGGGCGAGCGTGAACTCGACGCTCGGGTTCGCCTCGACCAGTCGCGCTACCCCGACGGCCGCCCGTTCGTAGGCCTCTCCGTCGATGCGTCCCGGTCCGGGGACCTCCGCGTTGAGCGGGTAAGTTTCTGACAGCGCGCGCGGGAACGGACCGAACGGTGGAACGACCCGCCAGGACTCGTCGAACGCCCGATTGACACCGCCCTCGGTGAGCAGGACCCGTCCGTCGGGTGAGAGCCGCGAGAGCCGGTCGTGGTGCCGGCGCACTTCGGGGCGGCGGGCGCTCTCGGCGGAGAGATGGAAAAACGCGCCTTTCGAGGCCGGGTCGGAGCGTTCGAGTTCCTTCGAGTGATCGAGCAAGGCCCGGTAGCCTTCGAGCATCGCCGGGTGGCCCCGGGCACGGGCCTCGACGAGTTCCAGCAGATCGCCGCTCGCGATCGCTCCCTTGATTCGGCGCAGTTCCCCGAAGCTCACGTAGAGGTTGTGCTCGGCGAGCGCGAGCTGGCGGTCCGTCTCGGCCATCTCCCGAAGCCCCGTAGGATCGTGCGTAACGCATATCGGACACTCACAGGGCAGGTGCTCGAGATCAGCGAGGCGCTCGGTGCCCCGAACGGTCAGGTACCGGTCGTCGCGCGCATACAAGGCGTAGGCCGCCGAATCGAACAGGTCACAGCCGAGCGCGACCGCGAGCGCAAAGACCATCGGGTGGCCCGCGCCGAACAGGTGTACTGGGCAATCGGCACCCAGCCCGCGCTTCGTGGCGGCGATCACCTCGACCATATCGGCGAAGCGATAGGCGTTGAGCAACGGTACCACTGCCCCGATCGGGAAGACGTCGAGCGTCGCTCCGTCGGCACCGCGGGCGGCCCGCTCGCGGAGATCGAGGTACGTAGAACCCTGAACCGGCGCGTTGACGAGCATCTCGCCCGTATCCGCCGCTTCGGCCTCGACGAGCCGTTTCCGGGTTGCTTCGAGGTCGCCTCTTGCTCGGTCGTAGGCGGCGTCCGGCGGCGTCGGGATGTCGATCGGCGTGCCGACGTCCGCACCGATCTCGTACTGGAAACCGAGGATTTCGGGTGTCGTAGTATCGATCTCGCCGTACTCGGCGAGCTGAAAGGAGCCCGAATCGGTTACGATCGCGCCGGAAAAATCGAGGAAGTCGTGTAGGCCCTCTTCGACGACCGTCTCGCGTAGGTCCTCGCTCTTGTGGAGGATGTAGCCGTTCGTGATCAGGATCTCGGCACCGAACTCGTCTTCGAGCCGCGCGGGCGAAATCGTTTGAACGTGAGGGTTCACCACCGGCAGGAACGCGGGCGTCTCGACCGTGACGCCGGCTCGCGGGACCTCCAGTTCGCCGATCCGGCCCGCGGCGTCGGTCGTATCGATCTCGAACGCGTCGCGCATGTACTCGATACTGATCGTTTGCGCGCGACCTAAAGCGTTCTCTCACCCGTCGGCGAGGCGCTCGAACGAAATCCCGGACGAAGGTCACACGACACGGAGGGGACGGCGGATCACGGTCAGGGTTTCGTGTTCTCGGGGTTCCGGAGTCGGACCGTACTCGCGAGCGCCTTTCAGGCTCTTGCACAACGGCTTTTCGATAGCGACTGCTCTCTCGCTCTATGGTCGATCACATAAGCAGCGAACAAGTAGACGCCTGGCTCGACGGGAAAGTAGTACAAAACATCGAACGCGTCCCCGAGAGCGATACGGCGTACAACATCCAGCTCCGGCTCTCGCGCATTCCGCTCCACGTGATCAAAGAGGAAACCTGGGGTCCGCTTCGCCTGGTCGGAAAGAGCGCGTTCGACACCGACCGGACCGCCGCACTGCTCGACGACGAAACCCAGCGCGCCGAACTGCTCACCCGGATCGGACCGGTCTTAGCCGCGACGCCCGGCTTCTATACGTTTCTCGACGCTGACGGCACCGTCTGTGAGTTCGCCGACGTCGATGCGATCCAACTCGAACACCGGCTCTATCCCGACGGTGCGAGCCAGCAGACGCTCATGGACGGGCTAATGGGACTTGCAACCGCGATCCGGTACAT
>PXQR01000018.1:0-54694 GCA_003021235.1 Halobacteriales archaeon QH_6_64_20
GATTCGATCGACGCCCATCTCTTCCGCGCGGTCGAGCGCCCCCTCGATGTCGTCGGTCGCACACGCGAGGTGGTGGATACCCGGCCCGTGTCGGTCGAGGTAGTCCGCGATCGTGCCCTCTCCTTCGGGTTCTAACAGTTCGAAGTAGCCACCCCCGCAGTCGAGGAAGATCACCTGCATTCCCTCGAATGATTCCTCGTGTGTTATCGAAAGATCGAGTAAATCGTTGAAGAGATCGGCCAGTCCGTCGGCGTCGTTGGTCGCGATGCCAGCGTGGTCGAAGTGCATACACGGGGTTCGATTGTTCTCTATGTCAATACGCGGGTTACTGTGCTATTGCGCCGTACTGCGGATGTATTTTATATTTCCCGGTAATCAAAACATCTCATGTCGATAGATCGGCCACCGTTCCGAATCGAGCGAAAGGATGGACACAGTGCGATTCGAATTATGCTGACTGAACCACTATACAAATACTACGGCGTCATCAGTAACAGCACAAAAATAGCTGGTGCGCCGGAAGCTAACATCGAAATCCGTGAGTACGTCAATGCTCTCATCGGTGAGTTACACGTTGCCGGATGGACGATAACGTTCTGTATCGCTGGCCTACTCACATACTTAGTTGAACGGGCGGTCTCAATTGACGGGTTTGAGTACGTCAGGAAATCTACTGGATACGGCGAGGATTACGGGAATAACTACGGCGGTGGAGAGTACTATGATGTCGTAGTTGTTGAACAGACGTAACAACCGTGCCAATCCGAGCAGTCTCTACCCCTGATACTCCCCAAACACGTCCCGCATCGCATCGCAGATCTCCCCGACCGTCGCATACGCCTTCACCGCGTCGATGAGATAGGGCATCAGGTTCTCGTCGCCCTCGGCGGCGTCCCTGATCGCGTCCAGCGACTCCTCGACGGCTCCATCGTCGCGTTCCTCGCGCACAGTCTCTAAACGGTCCTTCTGGCGTTCCTGTTCGGCTTCGGTGACCTCCTCGATGTCGACGTCGGGTTCCTCGTCGACTTCGAACTCGTTCACGCCGACGATGACCCGCTCGCCCTCGTCGACCTCGCGCTGGCGCTCGAAGGCGACGTCCTGAATTCGGCGCTGGATCCACTCGGATTCGATCGCACGCAACATCCCGCCCCGGTCGTCGATGTCCGCCAGTATCTCGAAGGCCTCCTGTTCTAGTTCGTCGGTCAACGCCTCGACGTAGTAACTGCCCGCGAGCGGGTCGATCGTATCGGCCGCGCCCGACTCGTGAGCGAGGATCTGCTGGGTTCGAAGCGCGGTCCGCACGCTCTTTTCGGTCGGCAGGCTGATTGCCTCGTCCTTGCCGTTGGTATGCAGGCTCTGCGTACCGCCGAGCACGGCGGCGAGCGCCTGATACGCCACCCGCACGACGTTGTTCTCGACCTGCTGGGCGGTGAGCGTCGACCCCGCCGTCTGGGTGTGGAACTTGAGTTGTTTCGACTTCTCGTGCTCGGCCCCGAAGCGTTCCTCGGTGATCTTCGCCCACATCCGCCGGGCCGCGCGGAACTTGGCCACTTCCTCGAAGACGTTGTTGTACGACGCGAAGAAAAAGGACAGCTGGGGCGCGAAGTCGTCCACTGCGAGACCGGCGTCGGTGGCGGCTTCGACGTACTCGATCCCATCGCCGAGCGTAAAGGCCAGCTCTTGGGCGGCGGTCGCGCCCGCCTCCCGGACGTGGTAGCCCGAGATCGAGATCGAGTTGAAATTGGGGGTCTCGCCGGCACAGAAGTCGAAGACGTTGGTGATGAGCCGCATCGAGGGCTCTGGAGGGTAGATGTAGGTCTTCCGGGCGATGTACTCTTTGAGCACGTCGTTTTGGATCGTGCCCCGCAGTTCCTCGCGCGGGACGCCCTGCTGGTCGCCGAGCGCGACGTACATCGCGAGTAGCACCGAAGCGGGCGCGTTGATGGTCATGCTCGTCGAGACATCGCTCAGCGAAATGTCGTCGAAGACGGTCTCGAAATCCCGAAGCGAATCGATCGCCACGCCCGATTTCCCGACCTCGCCCTCGGCCATGATCGCATCCGAATCGTAGCCCATCTGCGTGGGCAGGTCGAACGCCATCGACAGGCCGGTCTGGCCCTCGTCGATCAGGTAGTGATAGCGCTCGTTGGTCTCCTCTGCGGTGCCCATCCCCGCATACTGGCGCATCGTCCACAGCCGGCCGCGATACATCGTCGGGTACACCCCCCTAGTATACGGTTCGTCGCCCGGGAAACCGAGGTCCTCGCCGTAGTCGAGGTCGGCGACGTCCGTAGGCGTGTAGAGCGGGTCGACAGCCTGGCCGTCGGTGTCGGTAGTGAACTCCTCGCGGCGCTCGCCGAAGCGTTCGAGAACCGGTTCGCGGGTTTCGGTCTCCCACTCCTCGCGGCCCTCGCGGATCGCTTCGAGGTCCTCGGCGTCGAACATACTCCGAACGAAGGCGAGCGCGAATTTAAGCGTTGGCGAGCACCCGAACACCGGACCGATCGAACACGCGAACGGATGCCTCGGGTTTCGCTCCGGTCGGCTCCTGGTCGACCGCTCGCTTGCCGATCATCGCGGTCGTCGTAGTCGTCCCGCCGCGTTCTCAGCGCCCGGTATCGTACTTGTAGGTCGCCGTTTCCGAATCGATCCCGAAGTCCTCGGGGGTCGTATCGGGTTCGCCCGCGCTCGGGTCGCCCCTGGCGTTCGCGCGCTTGAACGCCTCACGCAGGCGTTCGGGCACCACGAAGTCCGATACCTCGACGGTCATCGGCACCACCGGGCCCTCTTGGCCCTCGCGTTTCTCCGTCAAGCGCTCTCCGAGCGGCGCGGGGAGTTCGTCCTCACTCACTGGCTCGAACCCGAACTGCGCGAGGTAGTCGGGTTCGGGCGTGAGCGAGTACACCACCTCGAAATCGGCGTCGCCCGCCGTCGTCACGAGGCGCTCGACGACGTGTGCGCCGACGCCCTGGCCGCGCCAGCTTTCGAGAACGCCGATCCCGGTCAACTCACAGACGTCAGAACGTTCTTCCTTTTTGTGGAGTCTGACCCGCCCGAAGCCACATTTCTCGTTCGAGTCCTCGTCGATCGCAACGACGTAGTCCCGCGAGCGAAAGGCGGCGTCGTCGAGGTCCATCTCCTCGATACGGTCCAGGAGCCAGACCTCCTCTCGGTTGCGCGCGTCCCGGACGTACATGGATGTGTTTGGCGACCACCTCACAAAAAGCCTCGCGCCTCGGGCCGCGTTCGGAACCTCGTCGATCGGGACGTTCAAGCCGAACGGTTCGCACGTCGGGGTCGCGGACCGTCGTAATCTCGCTACTCTCGTACGGTCTCGGCTCTTTCTCCCCGAGACCCCCGACGAGGGCGCACTCGTTCGTCCGAACTCCGGACCCGCGGCTGGATCAGGTCGAGAAGAAACAGCGGAGACGTGCTCGAAACGTCACAGCCGTGCGATGAACGCAGCCAGTGCCATGACGCTGAGGAGGGCAATCGTCCCGCCGACCAGTTGGAACCCATCGTCCCCGCCACCCACTCCCAGTAGCAACACGATCATTCCAGCGAGAACGCCGAGCACCACTCCGGTCGTGAGGACTCCTTCTCGTACCATACTGTCCCGTCCGATCGAGCGACAATGAAACTAGTCCGTCGACCTGTATCCTCTACTCGTTCGTCGGGGCGCGAGACGGTCTCACCGGAAGTGTGGGTTTCCGAACGGCTTCGGAACGACGGGCACACGATCGTCTCGAAACCCGCTCGAAGACCGTGCGCGCGACCGAACGTCGATCCCCGAACCGAGCGTGCCGGCTATGTGCCCTCGATCACGCCGACGGCCCCCAAGTGCTCGCGGTAGCGATTACGGATCGTGACCTCGGTGACCTCGGCGACCTCGGCGACCGCCTCCTGTGAGCGTTTCTCGTCGCACAACAGTCCGGCGGCGTAGATCGCCGCGGCGGCCGACCCGGTGGGTGAGCGTCCCGAGAGCAGTCCCTCCGCTTTAGCCGCTTCAAGTACCTCTTCGGCTTTCACCCGCACTCCCTCGGGGAGATCGAGGGCCGAACAGTATCGACTGACGTACGCCCGCGGGTCGGTCGGTGCCATTTCGAGGTCGAGTTCCCGGACGAGGTGGCGATACGCCCGGCCGATCTCGGTTCGCCCGACCTGCGCGACGCCCGTGATCTCGTCGAGGCTCCGTGGGACGTCCTCCGATCGGCAAGCGGCGTACAGGGCCGCGCTCGCGATCCCCTCGACCGAACGGCCCCGCAGGAGGTCGGCCGCCCCCGCCCGGCGCTGGATCGCGCTCGCGACCTCCCGAACCGGTCGGGGCACGCCCAGCGCCGAGGCCATCCGGTCGATCTCGCCGAGGGCCGCCCGGAGGGTGCGCTCGCCGGCCCGGGAGGTGCGAATCCGTCCCTGCCACCGGCGCAGGCGATCCATCCGCGCGCGTTTCTCGGGTACCAACGACCGGCCGTGTGCGTCCTCGTCGCGCCAGTCGATCGCCGTCGAGAGACCCTTGTCGTGAAGCGTCCGGGTGGTCGGCGCGCCGACCCGCGACCGGCGGTCGCGTTCGGCCGAATCGAACGCGCGCCACTCCGGGCCGTGATCGATCTCGTTCTCGCGGACGACCAGGCCACAGTCCCCACAGACCGTCTCGCCGCGAGCGTGCGCCCGCGTCAGCGTTCCTCCGCACTCCGGACAGCGCTCGTGTTCCCGTCGTGACGAGGCGGCTTCGCTCCCTTCGGTTTCCGGCTTCGTCCTCGTCCCTCCCTCAGGTCTCGATCCCGGTTCCGACTCCGATTCCGTCCTTCGAGTCTCGTGTTCGAGGGTTCGTACCATCCGCGCTCACCGCCCGTCCGCCGATCGTCGGTCTCGTTCACGCCTCCCGGCCCGATCCGTCGATCCCCCCGTCGCTCGCGCGCTGACAGTGCTCGACACGACCCGAGCTACACCGGCGCACGGCTTGGGACACTAGCTTACGTAGTAAAACTTCGACCCGTCGAACGTCACCCGACCGTCACTGGGCGACTCGTCGATCGAACCGTCGACGCCCTGGGAGCCGATTCGGGCGTGGAACGCTCAGGATCGCTCGTCGGGCCTCATGAGCCCGATCGTGAGCGCGTCGTCCGCGAGGGTCTTGTGCCCCCGGCGCAGGCGTTCGCCGAAGGCCTGTCTGGAGATGCCGATCTCGCGTGCGATCTCCTCGGCGGAGGCGTCCCGTGGAATCTCGTAGTAGCCGCCTTCGAGCGCGGCGGTGATCGCCTCGTACTGTTGTTCGGTGAGCCCGAAGCGTCCCGACCTGTTTTTGTCCATACCGTTGATGGATCGGATGTCGAAGGCGAGCCCCTGATCGGCGGCGAAATCCCGCGTTCGTGAGACCTCCTCGCGGCCCGGAAAGAGGATCCGGAGCAACCAGGTACGGTCCCGGCCGTGGGCGTCGATGATCGTGCCGTCTTCCTCGGTGAGCACGTGGATCGCGAGTTCGATGTGTCCGACCCAATCCATCCGGTACATCCGCTTGCTGTCGACGACGGTCAGTAGGTCGAACTCGGCGACGCTCTCGTCCGCTTCGAGCGTTTCCTCGAACGGCCCGTCGTCGCCACCATCGACCCAGACGTAGGGAACGATGTGGCTCGCGCTGTGGGCAGCGACGCGCTCGATGTCGAACTCGACGTCGGGAAAGGAGGTAAGCGTCTCCCCGAGCGCGAATTCGGCGGCCGGGATCTCGACCTCGACGATGGTACTCATCTCGTCCGGATCGGTTGCTTCGACGCTCGATAAGCGTGGCGGTGCAAACGAGGTCGTTCGGAGCGCGAGCGGACGAACACCCTGACCTCGCCTTCCTCCGGCGGTGCGACCCTCGGCGTCCCACAACAGCACCCGGAAGAAGACGAGGAGGGGAACGACTTCGAGCCGTCCGGCCCACATGTTGAGCGTCAGCGCGACCTTCGCGCTCCCCGGCACGGTCGGCGTCGAGGGGGTCACGATCCCGCTCGTCAGCCCCACGTTTCCCTGCGCGCTGGCGACGGTGAACAACACGTTCTGCACCGGGATCGCGTCCGGGCTCGATCCGATCGGGAGCACGGCCAGAAGCACGAGCACCCCGAGCAGGTAGACGACGACCCACAGGAAGACGACGATCGACGCCTTGTGATAGTTGGCCGAGGAATGTCGTCCCGACGCCGACTCGTCGATGGAGTGTGCGAGTTCCTCGTCGGGGAACGGATCCCGGATCCGATCGCGCAGTCCCCGGGTGACGCTGATCGCCCGGATGACCTTCACACCGCTCGCCGACGATCCCGACGCGCCGCCGAGACCCATCGCCAGCGTCAACACGAGCACCGAGATCCCCGGCCAGTTGCGCCCGATGCTCGAAACGGTATAGAAACCCGTACACGAGATCGCGGAGACGAACTGAAAGGCCGCGTGCAACGCCGTTTCGAAGGCCGACGGGTATATCGTATGGGTATAGAGGTTCCCGAGAACGGCGAGCGTGCCGCCGACGACAGCGACGAACAGCCATCGGATCTGGATATCGGAGTAGACGGCCGAGAAGTCCGCTTTGTACACCAAGTAGTACGCCGGGAACGGGATCGCGCCGACGAACATCACCGGGAGCGCCGCCACGCGGACGAGGTCGTCGTAGGCCTCGAAGCTCGTGTCGGTGACGACGAACCCACCGGTTGCGAGTCCCGTCATCGCGTGGTTGATCGCCTCCCAGGCGGGCATGCCGACGAGCCAGAACAACGCGGCGGCGAGCACCGTGACGGCGGCGAACACCGAGACGAGCAACGACGGCGAGTTCGATCGGTTGCCCGACTGGAACTGTCCGATCGGGGTCCGCTCCTCGTAGTACTGATTGAGGGTGTTGTTGCCGGACTGATTGGCGATCGTGAGCGTCAACACGATCACGCCGAGACCGCCGAGCCACTGTGATATCGAGCGCCACCACAGGAGCGTCCGCGGGAGATCGCTTTCCTTTCGGGCCATGGTCAGCCCGCTTCCGGTAAAACCGCTCATCGACTCGAACCACGCTTTGACCGGGGAGCGAAACGCACGTAGCGTCGGGTCAGAAGCCGACGCCGGGACCGACAGGAACGACGGATCGAACGCGACCGTCCACGCAATGGCGAGAACAGGGAGGGTTCCCGCCAGCGCCGCGACGAACCAGATCAGTGCCGCCGAGGCGAAGACCTGCGCCTCGGAGGGATCGTCGGCGGTGCGACACGCCTTCAACAGCACCCACCCGACGCCGAAGACGATCGCCACCGAGGCGAGCGTCCCGGGGATCGCGTAGTACTCTCCCCAAAGCAACGAGACGACTAACAGCGTCCCCATCACCGAGGCGAGGAGGGTCAGCGCCAACCCCAGGTTCTCGCCGGCTTTCACGTACCAATCAGCCATCGTTCGGGGCCCGGTTTGCCGCCGTGTCGGCGGGGCGCTCGCGGCCGTCGTAGCGTCGACCGTCCGTGATCGCCATCTCGGCACGGGACGGCTCGTGTCGTTGCACGTCGATCACGCTCAGTCCGTCGCCGCCGCTCCCTCGGTGTTTTCCTGCGAGCTACGCTTGCCGGCCTCGCGCCCGTAGTACTCGGTGAGCGGCGTCGTCGTGACGCCGAAGGCCAGCACCGACGCGGCGATGACCAAGCTCCCGACGACCCAGCCCGTGTCCGTCGCGAGTTCGCGGGTGCTCAGCGTCGCGTAGTAGATGGCGGCGACGCCGATCGGGCCGAACCACCCCGCAAAGGCCGCGTCGGCGGTCCCCCGAACGGGCGGGACGAATCGTCGGAGGGCGAGTACCATCGGTAGCCGGCGGAACGCCAGAACGGCACCCGCGAGGACGAGTCCCGTCCATCCGAGCGCGACCCACTCGCCCCAGGGAAGCGCCATACCGAAGAGCACGAAGATCGGGATCGTAAAGAGGCGTTCGACGGTCTCGGTGGCGTTTTCCTCCTTGATCTCGGGGTCACCGGGCGCGACTCGATTGAACGCGAGGCCGGCGACGAACACGGCGAGCACGCCGTCGCTCCCGAGCCAGTGAACGACGCCCAAGACGAGGAGGCCGAGCCCGATAGTGACCGTGAACAGCGGCGTCTCGTTGATGTAATCGTGATCGAGCGACCAGTCCTGGGCCTTCCCGGCGACGGCTCCGATCGCGAGGCCGACCAGTACCGCGAAGGCTACGTCCCAGAGAAGTGACTGTGTTACCCATCGGGTAAGCGCCCCGCCGAACGGGTACTCGATCACGAAGATCGCGAGGAACACCAGGGGATACGCGCCGCCGTCGTTCGCTCCCGATTCGCCCGAGAGCATGTGTTTGAGACGGTCGGGGATGTTCTGCTCGGCCGTTTCGCCCTGGACGATGGTGCTTGCGAGCACCGGATCGGTCGGCGTGAGGATCGCACCGACGAGCATCGCGACCCAGAAGGGAACGCCCAACAGGACGTACACGAGCAGTCCGCTGACGCCGGCCATGGCGAGTTGGCCTACGCTGAGGAGAACTCCCATCGCTTTAGGCTGGTCGCTGAAGTAGGTCCGTGGGATCCGAAGCGCAGCCGCCAGCACCGAGAAGGCGATCGTGAACCGAGCGACCTGTTCGAGGATCGTCATCGGATCCCCCCAGTTCGCGAGCCGGAGCACGCCGAGTACCTCGGGGCCGATCAGTACGCCCACTAGCACGGCGATGAGCGGCTGTGTGGGGAGGTACGGTTTCCCCTTCAGGAGGCCGACGATCAGGCTCAACCCCAGAATCAGTCCGCCGATCACGGAGATGGCGACGTTCAGATCGCTCATTGTCGATTGCCGGTCCCTATCGGTCCGATCCGCATGACGAGCCGGATTGATGATTCAAGTGCTCATTTCGGATATCGACTCCAGGGCCCGAGATCGGGGAGCCGACGACGCTGATCGGAGGGTGCAGGTGAACTTGATGTTGGAACGTCAGCCTACTTGTTTTCGGAACGTATGCCGGTCGTATGGACTGGGACCAGCGGCTCGCGGGAAACCTCACGTCGGAATCGGAGGCGTACGGCTACACGCTCACGATCTGGGGGATGGGCGCGTTGCTCATCAATCAGTACTCGACGCCGAACGCCGTCCAGGTATTTTCGTTCGTCGGCGGCGGTCTCTTGGGGTTCGCTGTCCTCGCGTTGCTCGCCTTTCGTAGTCTGTTCGCTCGGGAGGACCCGGACGAGAACGATCAACTGATCGTCGCCTCGATGATCCACTTCGTCGGGACCGGCGGTGCGCTATCGATAGGCTATCTCCTGCTCGAAGCGACTCGCTTCTATACGCCCCTTCCCGCGGCTGCGGGCTTTCTGTTCGCGGGCTTCGAAGCGACCGTCGTCTACAACCTCTTGTTGCTGGGCGAGACCTTCCTCGTGCGGATAACTCCCCTCGTCGATACGGAATCGACGGGGTAAAGCCGCTACCCGACGGTATAGACCGCGATCGTTCGACGACCGCCGGGAGAAACTACTTGCCGGCCCGTGGAGTACCACGACCCATCATGCAGTCTCTAGGCGAGTTCGACGAGGTAGTTCACGAGCCGTCCGCGGAGTTCGTTCAGTCGACGAACGTCCGGGCGTTCATGGACGCCTACGACATCGCGGAGTACGACGAGTTGATTTCCCGCACTACGGGAAGCGTCGAGGGGGTAGACGAATCGGGTATCGACTGGTTCTGGGACGAGTTACCCGAGTACCTCGGGATCGACTTCTACACCGAGTACGACGCGGTCCGGGACGACAGCGAGGGCCCGCAGTTCACCGAGTGGTATCCCGGCGGCGAGATCAACATCGCACACAACACGCTCGATCGCCACGCCGCGCCCAATAGCGAGACTCGGAACACGGTCGCCTGTATCTGGGAGGGCGAACCGGGCGAGGTCCGCCGGGTTTCCTACCACGATCTCCATCGCCAGGCGAACCGGGTCGCGAACGCGCTCGACGAGCGGGGTATCGAGGAGGGCGATACGGTGGGTCTGTATATGCCGATGGTCCCCGAGGTGATCTCGATCCTGTACGGTTGTTTCAAAGTCGGCGCGATCGCAGTGCCCATATTTTCGGGGTTCGGCGTCGACGCGACCGCCACTCGGATCGCGGATGCGGAGCCCACAGTTCTGTTCACTGGCGACGGCTTCTATCGCCGCGGCAACGAGGTTCGTCTCAAGGCAGCCGCCGACGACGCGATGTCCGAGGCGGGCCACGTCGAGCATACGATCGTCTACGAACGGTTCGGCCCGGTCGCGGAAACCGGGACGCCGATGGACAAGGGCGACGAGACCTGGGCCGAGGCGGTCGGGACGGCGAGCCCGGCGTTCGAAACCCGCCAACTCGATTCGAGTGCCGAGTCGATGTTGCTCTACTCCTCGGGAACGACCGGCGAACCGAAGGGCATCGTCCACACCCATGCCGGACTCCTGACCCAGTGTGCCAAGGAGATCTACTTCGGGTTCGATCACAATCCCGCCGATCGCTTCTTTTGGGTCTCGGATATCGGGTGGATGATGGGTCCCTGGAGCCTCATCGGCAACCACACCTTCGGCGGCACGATCGTGATGTACGAGGGCGCGCCCGATCATCCCGACCCCGATCGCTTCTGGGAGATCATCGAGCGCCACGGCGTGTCGGTCTTTGGCATCTCGCCGACGGCGATCCGCGCGCTCAGAAAGCAGGGCGACGAGTGGGTTTCCGGCCACGATCTGTCGAGTTTGAGACTATTGGGATCGACCGGCGAGCCGTGGGATCCCGAATCCTGGCTGTGGTTCTACGAGCAGGTCGGGGGCGGCGAAGCGCCGATCATGAACATTTCCGGAGGGACTGAGATCTGTGGGTGTTTCCTGATGCCGATGCCGAACCAGCCGCTCAAGCCCTGTACGCTCGGCGGCCCGGGTCTCGGGATGGCCGTCGACATCGTCGATCCGGATGGCGAGTCAGTGGCTGAGGAGGGAGAACGTGGATTCTTGGTCTGTCGGGACTCGTGTCCTTCGATGACCAAATCGCTCTGGTCGAGCGACGAGCGGTATATCGAGGAGTACTGGTCGTCGTTCGAAGACCCTCCGATGTGGGATCACGGCGACTGGGCCCAGAAGGACGCGGATGGCTTCTGGTTCCTCCACGGGAGAGCGGACGACGCGCTGAACGTCGCCGGCCGAAAAGTGGGTCCTGCGGAGGTCGAAGGCGCGCTCATGGATCACGACGCGGTGAACCAGGCGGCGGCGGTCGGCGTCCACGACGACACCACCGGCACGGCGGTCGTTACCTACGTCGTCCTGGAAGACGCCGAAGAACCGTCCGATGCCCTGCGCGAGGAACTGCGCGGGCGGGTCGGCGAGGACCTGGGCAAGCCGTTCCGTCCCCGGGAGGTGCTGTTCGTCGAGGAGTTCCCGAAAACCCAGAGCGGGAAGATCGTCCGTCGGGCGATCTCCGCGGCCTACCAGGGCGAGGATCTCGGCGACATGAGGTCGATCGAGAACCCCGACGCATTGGAGGGGATCGAGGCGGCACAGTAGTTCTGCATCTCGGTCGTGTCTCCTGCTCGACGACCGATCGGCAAGGGTTCATACCCGGCGGTCCGGTACCTCACGAGAATGGACACCGGAGAGCAACTCTACGAAACCGAGGCGACCGGCTGGCAACGCGGCCTGTACGACGATATCAAACATACCTTCCGCGCGCCGATCGTCAACTGGATATTTCGCACGACGATGGCCAACTATCCCGACTTTCTGCGGTACGCCTGGGGCCAGTTGAAACCACTCTATACCACGCGGGCGTTCGCTCGCTTTTCAACGGACTATCGCGATGCCGCGCTCTCGCCGGTCGAGAGTTCGGGGGACGCGGCCGATTCGAGCGCCAGCGGTTCCTCGATACCGATCTACCGCCGCGAGGACCTCGGGGTCGCGCCCGCCGAATACCGCGAGCTCCGGGGCCAGCTCGCAACGTTCGACGTCGTCGCGCCCCGACTCGCCGTGCTGTTCGAGGTTACCGATCGGGCGTTACACGACGAACCCGTCGGGACGGAACCCGACGAGAACTATGCCGCGACGGCACCGCCTCCCGCCTGGCTCGACCGCGACCGCGGGCGCTCGCCTACGATGATCGCCGCCGGCGAGGTCCCCGACAATCTCGGCGGCGTCGTCGAGTCGATCGAGGACTTCCACGGTCTCAGTGGTACTCTACCGAGCATCTACCGGTGTCTCTGTCAGTGGCCGGCGTACCTCGATCGGGCCTGGGCGGACCTCGAACCGGTAGTTAGGAGCGAGGGGTTCGAGGCGGCCTGCGAGGGGGCCCGCGAACGCACCGAGGCGTTCGCCGCGGCGACGCCCTACCGCCCGCGTCTCGACCCCGATTCCTTGGACGAAGTCGGGTTCGACGACGCGGCCATCGAGGACCTCCAGGAGCTGTTCGAACGGTTCAATCGGGGTGCCGTAGAGACGGTGATCCCCGCACTGCCGGTTTACGCCGCGACACTCGACGCGAGCGGGTGTCGGGAACTTCGCTAACCCGACGTTTCGGTGCATTGGTGCTCGGCCTCGAGCCCGGCGCTCGGATCGCTGACTCCGGGACGACTATGCCGGCTCGAAGACGTGGAGCGGCCAGTCGGTCTCGTGATCGAGCGCGAACTCCCGTTCCTCCTCGGTGAGTTCCCGGACGGTCAACTCGACGGGCGTTCCGATCTCCACGTCGTCGTAATCGGCCGCGACCCGGCCGGTGAGCCGCGCGCCCGAGTCGAGTTCGACGATCGCGATCGTGAGCGGGGCGTCGGCCGCGAACGCGGGGGCCGGCCGACGTACTTCGGTGTAGGTGACGATCTCCCCATTCCTCGATAGCTCCTCGACCGCGATCTCGCGGCTTCCACAGGCGTAACAGGCCGGCCGCGGCGGGACGAGCACGGTGTTACACCCGTGACAGCGCCCGCCGACCAGTCGCTCCTCGGCGAGCGCCGAGAAGAACCCGGGCAGGACGAAGTGACTTTCGGCGGTGAGTTCTTCCGATGTGACTCGCCCCTGCCGTCCCGGCGACCCGCCGTCGGTCTCGATAGCGTCGCCGCCAGTGCCGGTTCCGTCGATCCCGCCGGTTCCGTCGGTTCCGTCGGTTCCATCGATGGCATCGGTTCCGTCGTCCTGCTCGCCGTTCGGTCCCGTCATCTCAGGTCGCCTCCAGGACGTGCGCGACGGTCACGGCGTCGGCGACGCCGCCCTCGTTCACCAGCAGTGCTCGGTTCGCGTCCTCGACCTGCCGATCCCCTGCACCGTCGGTGAGCTGTTCGTAGGCCTCGATCGCCTGATAGAGTCCCGTCGCCCCGATCGGGTGACCCCGCGCCTTGAGTCCGCCGCTCGTGCTCACCTCGACGTCCGTCCAGTCCGCCGAACGCTCGCCGGGATCGAGCGCGCTCTCGACGCCGGCTCCCCGCGGCGCGAACCCGACGGCTTCGGCGAGCAACGGCTCACAGACGGTAAACGCGTCGTGGACCTCCGCGACGTCGACGTCTTCCGCGTCGATCCCCGCTTCCTCGTAGGCCTGGCCGGCCGCCCGGTGTGCGCCCTCGACGAAGGTGAGATCGCGGTCGGCGACCGCGAGGTTGTTGGTACCTGCGCCGACGCCGGTGACCCGCGCCGTCTCGGACTCTTCGGTGAGCGTTTCGGCGACTTCCTCGCTCGCGACTACTACCACCGCGGCCCCGTCGCTCACGGGCGCACAGTCGAACAGCTTGAGCGGGCGGGCGACGTATTCCGAATCGAGCACGGTGTCGACGTCGATCGCCGAGCGGTACTGCGCACGCGGGTTCGCCGTGGCGTTGCGGTGGTTCTTGACGGCGATCCGCGCGAAATCGGCCTCGCTCGCCCCGGTTTCGTGACAGTAGCGCTTCGCGAGCAGTGCGTACTGGCTCGGCGCGGTGATCCCCGAGCGCTGTTCGAGCGCCCGGTCGAACGCCGCCGAGAGCGCGTCGGTCGCCCCCGCCGTCCCGCCGGCGGTCATCTTCTCGACGCCACAGGCGAGGGCGACGTCGCACTCGCCCGACCTGACGTCTCGTACCGCGTGGCGTAACGCGAGCGCGCCCGCGGCGGCACAGCCTTCGACGCGCTCGGCCGGCGTGTGACGGAGACCGGCCCACTCCGCCAAGAGGGTGCCGTACATGATCTGGTGTTCGTAGGCCTCCGACTGGTTGCCGACGTACAGCGCGTCCGTGATCTCCGCGGGGTTGGGCAAGTCCTCGAACGCTTCGGCGAGCGCGATCGAAAAGAGGTCCCGGCCGGTCAGTTCGCTCTCGCCGACCGGCGAGGCCCCGACCGAGACGATTACTGGACCAGACACGTGTCTACGATCAACACGGATGGACTTAAGCGCTCGCCGGTTTCTCGGCGCTCGTCGCTATCGAGGGAAGGACGAGCTCTAGTCCGTACTCCGACGGCTCCTCACCGTAAGAGACGGAGCGCGACGCCCGCTATGATGACGATGAGCCCTGCGATCGTCGCGAAGGGCGGGATCGGCACGAACAACAGCGCAACGCCGGCGAGGATCACCCAGGTCGATCGTTGAACCATACTCCGGGTCTTTCCCGTTCGACGGATAGGCGTTGTGCCTGCCCACGCACCGCGTAGCTCGGGGCAACGATCGTCGGGGCTCGTCGCGTTCGGGGAACTCGATCGTCGCTGGTCGACGAAAGGGGGGTGACCGACGACCGATCGCCGGCGGACGGTTCATGCATCGTCGGCGCTACCCATCTACATGGCTCGGAACCACCGCGACGAGGCCACTGTTGCGCTGATCGATCGCGACGTCGAGCGCGCGGCGGACACCTACACGCGCGCCGCCTACGGAACCCTCGCCGGGTTCGAAAACGAGGGCGAGGACCGCGATCCCCTGGGAGCGGACGCCCGATGGGCGGGCTACGGGCTCTCGTATCTCCTGCTCGCCGGGGCCTGCTATCGCGCCGGGCGTGCTGTGGGGAGTTCGTCGGCGACTTCGGAACCGTCGGTAACATCGATACCGATGGCGGTAGCAGCGGTGCTGACGACGGCGGTAACGGTAACGGCGATGGCAACGCCAGCGGTAACGACGCCGATGGCGACGAGGACGGATACGACCGCGCGATCGCGGCGTACGCGAGTTCCGAAATCGACGACCCGATGTCGTGGGCGACGTCGCCGATGGCCGAAGCCGCCCGCCGTGGGCCCCAACAGCTCGCCCGAAACACGCCCCACAGTTTCAACTGGGACGAGCTCCACGGCTCGGACCCCGATTCGGCCTCGTATCTCGTCCATCGCCCCCGGTTCAAGCGCTCACGGCTTCCTGCCGCGGTTTCGCACGTCGCGGACGTGGGCTACGTCCATCCGCCGCGGGGATCGACCGAGCACAACAACGCGACGTGGCGCTGTCCGGAGTGCGATCGTAGCGAGGTGAACTGGATCGCGGGCGAGACGATCTGTCTCGACTGTAGCGTCCGTATGGAAGAAAAATAGAGCAACGACGACCCGATCGGCCGCCTGGCGTCGCTGATCGACCTGAGATAGTCGATCGTCGAGCGACACTGACTCGACGAGTCGGTGTGACCGACGGGACTACGCGTCGTCGAGCGGAACGTCTGCCACGTCGATCACCGTCGGTTCGGAAGCGTTTGCGCCGTCGCCTGCAACGACCGCGACTTCTCCCTGAGTTTCGGCGTCGGGCAGGAGGATCACCCCTCCACAGGCGAGCGATGCACACACTCCGGCGACGACGGTGCGAGGATCGGAAAGCGGCGCGCGTACCGCGACCTCGATTCCCGGATCGAGGCCCTGCGTTTCGACGACCCGCTCCGCGGCGGTCACTAAATCGCCGTGGGCGTGCTCTCCGCTACTCGTCGTGAGGGCGACGTCCCCGTTGCTCACGTCGCTCGGCGGAAAGGTCGGGTTCTCGCTCCAGACGTCCCGCTCGAAGTACGCGACCTCGGGATCCTCGGGGCGTGCGCCGTACGCGACACGCTTCGTCGCCGCCGTCGTCGAAAAGTCGTCGATACCGTCGGCCGGTGCGACCAGCACGCGTGCGTCGATTTCTTCCTGGTCTTCGTCCGACGTCCCGTTACCCGAAGCGTCGACGGGGACGAACCGAGCGGTGGCGCCCAACAACGCTGCACCGAACAGGGCGAGAACCGATTCGGGCGTCGGGAGGTCGGCGATCGCGACCGTTCGGCCCGGGCCGACGCCGAGCTGTCGACAGAAGTTCCCGGTCTTTCGCGCGTCGGTGAGCAGTCGGGGAGCGTCGTACCGGCGCTCGGGGTCACCCGGCGCGGAGAGCACATCGGCCCCATCGTCCGCTTTTCCGTCGCGCTCCGCCCGGCGTTCGAGGAGACCGCCGAGGGTGTCTGCGGGCATATTCGATCACGGTGGCGGCGCAGGCAAAAACGCGCCGTCACGAGGACGGTATCGGGAACTCGTGACCCGACGGACGGATCGCCCTGCAACTCCCGGACGACAACTTTATTGAACCATCGCGCGCGACTCGGATAACGTGACCGCGGGCGAACCACCCTTCTCCGACGGGATCGACATCGATGCCCAAGCCCGAGCCGATCCGGCCCCGACCGATCGATCGGCGGCCGCCGCCGATTCCGTGACCTCCTCCGAGTCGGGTTCGACAGGCAACGACCGGGGGGTTAGTCCCACGGGGATCGGCGAGTTCGTTCGTCTCAACGGCTGTCCACAGTACCACGACTACGAGTTCACCCCCGGTGCCAAGGAGGCAGAACGCGAGCGCAAGGACTGGCGCGAAGCGTTCGAGCCCTTGAGCCCGCTGCTCGCCGTCGAAGGCGAGGTCTTCGAGCGCGATCGCAAGGACCGCCTGACGGCCGGCGCACACGACCTGATCGATCACACCGACTGTGAGGACCTCGACGGGACGGTCGCCTCGTTGCGCGACGTCGTCGATCGGGTTCGCTCGCGGCTTCCCGGGAGCGCGCCGATCGTGACCACACAGACGTATCTCGAAGGGGAAATCGGCGCGTGGGCGGTCGCGGGCAACGCCGACTTTCTACTCTTTTGGCCGACCCCACGAGGGATTCACATCCGGGTGCTCGACGCGAAGGCCGCTCACGAACAGAAGACCTATCAGCAGGTCCAGATCGCGACCTATACGCTCTTGCTCCGCGATCACCTCGCGGACCTCGACCTCTCCTGTGAGGTGAAGGTCTCGGGCGGTGTGTTGACTAGGGAAAACGAGATCGACGCCGTGACGTCCGACTCGCTTCCGGAGTTCGACCTCTCGCCGCGCGAGACCGACGTGCGACGCCTGCTGGCCGAAGACGGAGTCTTCGAGCGGCTCGGCGAGCGCGAACCGGACTACCAGTTGGGGCCGAAATGTCAGGGCTGTACGTACAAGGAAGCGTGTTACACCGACGCGATCGAAGGCCAGCACGTCGCCCTTCTCGGACTGACCCGCGGCGAGCAGGCGACACTCGCCGACGAAGGTATCGAGACGATCGCCGAGGTCGCCTCGCTGTGTCACCCGCCCGAAGACCCGCGACCGTACGACTACGACCGCCCCGAACCCGCCCCCGAACGCCGCGCTACCTATCGACGCCTCGTCGCCGAACCCGGCCTCGGCGAGCGCCTCCCGGCATATATCCAGCGCGCCCAGGCTATGCTCGGCCGGTTCGATCCCGACCATCTCTACGGTCGGGCCGAACACGAAGCGCCCTGGCTGTTAGGTGCCGGCGACGGCACGCTCCCGGCGGACGACCCGCCCTACGACGCCGAGTTGCCGATCGAGCGTCGGTCGTTGATCCGTGTCTACCCCCACATCGTCTACGACCACCGCCGCGACCGGATCGCGATGGCGAGCGCCTACGTCACGAGTTCGTTGCACAACGACGAGGGGCATACTCCTATCCAGGTGGCCGAACTCTCCCGAAGCGTCCCCGACGATCCCGACGAGGCGAGCGAGGTCGAAGCCGCGCTCCTCGAATCGTTTCTCGAAGAGGCGTTCGACGCGATCCGTACCGTCGCTGTCCGGACTGGACTGTTCGAGGAAGCGCCGCTTCACTGGTATTTCTACGCCGACTCCGAGCGCGAGGCACTGGTCGACGCGGCCAAACGCCACCCCGACGCGGCGGGCGTAGCCGCGTTGCGTGACCTGCTGGGGCTTCGCGGCGCGATCGCCGACGACCGCGAGCACGGCGAAACCGAAGGGGGGAGCGAACTCAGTGGGTCCGACGGGTTCGACGGGAACGGGACAGGTGGTCGAACACACGTCGAGAACGGGACACCGAAATCGAGCGCCGGCGACCAGCCGATGGTATCGGTCGTCGAGCGCGAGTTCACGGCTCGGAAAGCCCCCAAGGTGCCGAACACCGGCCTGGTCGCGGCGATCGATCAGCTGACTCCTACCGAGGACGCAATCGGACCGGGTGACTGGATATACACCCGGAGTGATGGCGAGCGGGCGGACCTGCGCGACGCGTTTCGCTACCGGCTGTTCGACTTCGAAGTTCCCTACCGCGATCGTGACCGCGACGGGGGGACCGAATCGAGCGAGTCCGGCCCGGAGTTGCTCTGCGATCCCGCCGAGGCCGACGGCTACTACCCCTCGCGGGTGCGCCGCGGTGCCGGGATCCCCTTGGAGTACGTCTGGGCGGCGACCGGCCGGCTCACCGACGACGTGATCGAACGGATCACGAGCGGGGAGGGCCACGGTCCGGTCGAGCCCTTCCGGTGGATCGACACGGCCCAAGAAACCCGCATCGCACGCGAGGACGTAGAACAGCTCGGCAAGACCCTCGCGGCCGGCGTCGCCCACGTCGAGCGCGGTTTGCGGTATCGAAGCACCGACGTCACCGAGCGAAAGCGTCCGATCGACCTGGGTTCGTTGGAGGACTTCTCGCTCGGGACGGCGGACGTCTCCCGCACGGCGCGTGAGTTCCTCGATCTCGAATACGCCACCGACCGACGCGAGACGCTTTCGCAGTACGCGCTCCCGGTCGTCCAGCGGATCAGAACGGGAGAGTCGGTCCCGGTCGTCGTCGAACGGGTCACCGAACACGATGGCGACCTCCGGGTCGAGGGTCGTCTGCCCTACGACGGCTTGTTCGACGACGGCGGCCGGGTCGCGCGCTCGTGTCGCGTGAAGGGAGCCGACGGTTCGGGCGGCGGGAGTTGGATGGTGGCGAACGAACTCGATCGGGCCGGCGACCCCGTGGGTAGCACCGGCCCACACGCGATCGAACACGGCGTTCCCGTCACCGTCGAGCACATCGACCTCGATACCCGCGAGATCGCTTTCAGCGCGAGCGGGGCCTTCCACCGGAATCGGCGCTACGAGACCTGGCATCGCGGCTGGACAGCCGACCCGACCGAGGCCGACGATTATACCGTTCCGTTCACCGAAGAGGACGTGTTCGTCCTCGATCCGGGAACCGACGACATCAACGGTCAACGGGCGTTCGACGCGCTCTCGGGGGCCGGCACCGACGCGAACGTACTCGGAAACCTGCTCGACGACCTCGCTGCCGGCTCCCTACGAGCACCGACGATCGATACCGTGGATCGAAACGCGGTCGAGGCCTTTCTCGACTGGCTCGATCGTTCCCCGGGTCTGTCGCCGAACGCCGAACAGGCCGAATTCATCCGCGAAACGGACGGACAGGTCAGTCTGCTCCAGGGCCCGCCGGGGACCGGCAAGACCGGCGGCGCGCTCTCCGTTGCGATCCTCTCGCGCGTGCTCGCGTTCGAGGCTTCGAACACGCCGTTTGCGGGCGTGGTCGTCGGCGAGTCGCACAAGGCCGTCGACGAGGCCGCCGCCGCCGTCGCGAGCGGGTACGAACGCCATCAAGCCGACCCCGACGCGCCCGGTTCGCTGGACGGGCTCGAACTCGTCCGCCTCCGCGAGGAAGCACCGGGCGAGGGCGACTCGCCGATCGAGTTCCTCGACTACCATGCCGACCCCGGCCGAGTCGAGGAACTGGCCGGCCGACTGTTGAGCGCCCAACGCGGTCCCCAGCGAACGCTCGGTACCCTCGGCGATCTCGGGACGCCCGGCACGTCCGGCGGCTCTCCCGACTCGGGGACATCCGACGATCCCGTGCTCGTGTTCGCGACGCCCGGCCGGCTCTACGGTCTCGTGAAAGCGATCGGTCGGGCCGCACGCGACGTCTCGGCCGAGACCCTGTTCGAGGAGGGCAGGTCCTTTTTCGATCTGCTCGCGATCGACGAGGCGAGCATGATGCGCCTGCCGAGTTTTCTACTGTGTGGCGCGTTCGTCCACGACGACGCCCAGATCCTCGTCGCGGGCGACCACCGACAGATGCCCCCCGTACGAGTTCACGAGTGGGACCGGGAGGACCGCCGGACGATCGAGGAGTTCGCCCCGTACTGCTCGGCGCTCGACTTCTGTCGGTTGCTGCGGGGCGAGACGGTCGCCGGCGTCGACACCGAGGATTTGACTATCGGGCGCGACGCGGACCTGCCGGTGACCCGTCTCGAAGAGACCTACCGGTGTCACGAGACGGTCGCGGACTTCCTCGCCGAACACGTCTACCGCCACGACGGGATTTCCTACCGATCGGCGATCGACGACACCCTCGACGCAGTGGGGGAGACCGACGCGCTCGAAGCGGTGCTCGACGACACCCCCCTGGTGCTCGTGCTCCACGAAGAGAGTGCGAGCCAGCAGGTAAATCCTACAGAAGCGGAACTGACCGCGGCGATCGCCGCCGGCCTCGACGAGGTCGGCGTCGTTACCCCACATAACGCCCAAAAAGGGCTGTTGGGCTCGCGACTCGACGACGGGACCGAGGTCGATACGGTCGAGCGCTTCCAGGGGGGAGAACGCGAGTCGATCGTGGTCTCTGCGACCGCGAGCGATCCCGATTTCCTCGAAGCCGAGCGCGACTTCATCCTCAATCCCAACCGTCTCACCGTGGCGATGAGCCGAATGCAACGCAAACTCGTCGTCGTCGCGAGTAAATCGGTCTTCGAGGTCGTCCCCCCCGATACCGACGGCTACGAGCGCGCGCGCCTGTGGAAGGGACTGTACGAGGACTTGAAAGTGCTCGATCGCGATCCCGAGTGGCACGGCACGGTCAGGGAGTTCGTCGGCGACGAGTGCGGTGTTCCCGGCGGCGACCCTGAGTCCGGTACCGACACTGACGAGGAATCCAGCGCGATTGCGACCGGTGTCGATGGCCGAATCGGCGTCGAGGTCTACTCGCTCGATGGTGTCCGGTCAATCGAAGGCGACGAACACGACGGATAATTCGGCATACGGACCGGCATACAGTGCGGTTCGGTGCAGTTTCATCGGGCCCGTGATTAGCTTTCCCATCGCGTCTCACTGAGGAACACCCGCCGCTGATTCGACACTCTCTCAGTCGAACGGTTTTCGTCCCCTGTCCGCTACGTCGGCTTTATGCGAGTTTCGACCGCCGTTCGTGACAACCTGCTCGCCGGCTTGGTGCTCGTTGCGCCGCTCGTCGTCACCGTCTTCGCTCTCAGGATCCTCTTCGGCTGGGTGAGCGCGGCGATCGACCCGATCGTCACGGGCACGCGGCTCGCGAGCTACACCGCGAACATCGAGATCCTCGCCCAGGTGCTGGCGGTCGTCGCGATCGTCGCCCTCCTCGCCCTCCTGGGCTACATCGCGCGCTGGAGCGTCGGTGATCGCGCCCTCGGAGGGCTCGGCCGCCTCGTGAACTTCCTTCCATCAGTTAGGACGATCTATTCGAGCACTCGCCAGGTCGCGAACGCCCTCGTCGAACGCAACAACCGGTACGAAAGCGTCGCGCTCGTCGAGTACCGTGAGGGGTACTCGGTACTCGGCTTCGTGACCGGCGACGTTCCCGGACTAATGCAAGCCACCCTCGACGAACCGGCCTACACTGGTTTTCGTGCCCAACAGCCCGAACCCGACTGGCGAGCGATTGCTCTTGGTCCCCGAATCACGGGTCCAGGAGATCGACATGAGCGTCCGCCGAGGGATCAGGACCCTCGTGACTACCGGGATCGCCGCCGAGGAAACCGGTCTCCCGCGCCGGGACGAGACAGCAGAGGGTGATGGGGATCGGGTACCGACCGCTTCGTAGGGCTTTCCGTCCACGACGGGTTCCGCTCCCCCGAGTCCTCCGTATTCCGTGTCGATAGCTCAGCCGGACACCCGCTCGTCGATCGCCAGTTCGATCCCGAACCCGATGATCACGGAGCCGGCGGCCCACCGGATCGCATCGGTAACTCGCGGACGGTTCGTGAGCACGGCCTTCACTCGGCTCGACACGAGCGCGAGCGTGCCTAGATAGCACATCGTGAGCACGGTGAAGGTGACGCCGAGCAACGACATGTCGAGCCACGCGCCGGCACCGGGGGTAACGAACTGCGGGAGGAAGGCGAGAAAGAAGACCGCGACCTTCGGGTTGAGGACGTTGATAACCACGCCGCGCCGGTAGCTCTCTACGGTGTCCACGTCGGTGCTAATCTCGCCACCGACACCGCCGCCGCTATCGGCCTCAGCGTCGGTGTCGGCGTCGTCCACCTGGAGGTCGAAGTCCTCCTTGTGCCGGATGGTCTGCACGCCGAGATAGAGGAGGTACAGCGCCCCGGCGTACTTCACGACCGTGTAGGCGAGCGCCGACGTTCGGAGGATCGCAGACAGACCGAGCACGGCGGCGGTCGTATGGACTAAGATGCCGGTAGAGGTGCCGAGCGCCGATGCGAGACCGTTTCGCTGGCCGCCGCCGATACTCCGCGTGAGCACGTAGAGCGAATCCGGTCCCGGCGCGAGGATGAGCGCGATCGAGGCCGGGACGAACACCGCGAGCGTCGAGAGCCCGATGTCGATGCTGACCATGCGTGTCTATTAGACGGACCGGGAGCGACCGGCATAAATTCGAGCACGAGTCAGGCGACGGCGTTCAATTGAGCGACGAAGACGATCACAGACCGCTCCGGGCGGGACTGGAAGGGGCCGGGCGTTCACGGGCGCGAAGCGCCCGTTAGCTCGGGAGAGCTTCGCTCTCCCGTAGGTCGACGACCCCGGCGAAGTAAGCACCGTAGTCGAACGAGTATTGCGAGTGAGACGAGGCGCGCAGCGAGCCGCGGGAGGCGAGCGACCGGGGGCTTCCTAGACTGTCCTGGCGGCTCCTTTTCGGGAAACTGCTGAACTAAGCACTACTGCACGACGATCCGACGTGCTTAACAGCACTCATCGAACTAGTACGGATAGACTCGCCCGGTACGGGCACCGGCGGGCACCCGTCCGCGTCGGAATCGACGCCACCGATCGTAGCGGCCGGCGCGCACGGGCCGGAATGTGGCCTTCGAGGACCGAACGCCGGCCGTCCGGAGGCTGAACCACGAAACGCCCGAAGGACAACTATGGCACGAAGCGCGTACTCACACATCAGGGAAGCGTGGCAGGACAGTAGCAACGACATGCACGACGAACTCCAGTGGCAACGCACCCAGGAGTGGCGTCGCCAGGGCGCGATCGAGCGGATCGAGCGCCCGACCAGGCTCGATAAGGCTCGGGCGCTCGGCTACAAGGCAAAACAAGGTGTTATCCTCGCCCGGGTCAGCGTCCGGAAGGGTTCGGCGCGAAAGAGCCGTTTTCGGAAGGGTCGCCGGTCGAAACGCCAGGGCGTCAACCGGGTCACGAGGCGAAAGAACCTCCAGCGCATCGGAGAAGAGCGTGCCTCCCGGAAGTACCGCAACCTCCGCGTGCTCAATAGCTACTGGGTCGGCGAAGACGGTACCCAGAAGTGGTTCGAGGCGGTCCTGGTCGATCCGAACCACCCCGCGATCGAAAACGACGACGACCTCTCCTGGATCTGTGACGATTCGCACAGAGGCCGGGCGTTCCGCGGACTCACGAGCGCCGGCAAGAAGGGTCGTGGCCTCGGCAAGCGCGGCAAGGGCACCGAACACACTCGCCCCAGTGTCAACAGCGACCGGAACCGCGGGAAGTAACGAGTAGCGGGTAGCGGCGTTGGCTCGGAATTCTCGGCACTTCGCCGAAGGTACGTTGTCTATCAGCCGGTATCGTGATCGGCCGCCGCCACGTCTCCGCGACGCTATTGTCGTAGCCGACACCCTCGCGTCGAACGGGTAGGGTTAGGCACGTCGGGCGCACACCATCGGACATGGCACTCCGTCACGACTATCACGTTCACTCGAACTACTCCGACGGCCGGCCGCTTCCGTTCATGCTCGCCGCAGCCGAAGAAGCCGGTCTCGATGCCGTCGGCTTCGCCGATCACTGTAACGTCTCCGATCGCGAGGCGATGATCCGAACGAAACACGAGTACGGCTTCGCCCTCGACAGCACCTACGAGCGCCGGCGGGAAGCCATCGAGTCGCTTTCGGAGCGATCTGACCTCGCGATCTACGACGCCGTCGAGGTCGACTACGACCCGGCCGACGAGTCCGAGATTCGGGACTTCCTCGCTACCGCCGAGTTCGACTACGCCATCGGGAGCGTCCACTTCGTCGACGACGTGAGCGTCCAAGCCTCGACGCACTTCGCCGACCGATCCGACGACGAACGCGCGTCGGTCGTCGATCGCTACTACGGGAAACTCGTCTCGCTGATCGACTCCGAACTCTTCGAGATCGCCGCCCACCTCGACCTGCCCGAGCGCACTCCCGAGTTGCGGGGCTACGCCACCGACGAACACTACGAGGCGGTCGCCGACGCCCTCGAAGCCTCCGTGACCGTCCCGGAACTGAACGCCGGGCGCGCGCTCGGCGACTACGGCGAGTACCATCCCGCCAACCGCTTTTTCGACCTCCTCCGCGAGCGCTCGATCCCTCTCGTTCCTGGATCGGACTCGCACCGGTCGAGTCATCTCCGCGACCGGCTTCCGGCGCTCGCCGCCGAGTTCGACGAGCGAGGCCTCGGACCGGCGCGGCTATCCGAAGTTTGAGTTCTCGTCCGATCGTTCGTCGGCACTTCAGACGACGGCCAGCGATCGACGGTCAGCAGTCGACGGCCGGCGACCGAGCCCGGACGTGCTGTCGCATCGCAGTCCTCCATAGCTCGAAACGTTCGGCATCTACAGCCGAGCGCGAGTTCGCTCCGCGACCGGACTCAGAGTTCGTCGCGCAGACGGACCCCGTCGTCGGAAACCCCGCCCACGGCGTCGGCGTGGACGGTATAATCGTCCTCGTCGGTGCTTCCCCAGCCGAGACGGGCCGCGATCGATTCCGCCAGATCGGGGTTCGGTTCCACGAAGGCGGTCTCGTCTTCGACCGTCGTGATCAGTCCGAGCGGCTCGCCGCTCGCGTCGACGACCGTCTTTCCTTCCTCGTCGTCGGTTAGTGTCGGTGTCATCGTCCTTCCGTTCGGCGCTCCGTTTCCTATATCTACCGCTCGTGTCCGTCCGTGAGGCACAACGATCGGCTCCCACGACCGCCGGCAGACCCCCGATCTCGCGTCAGCGTTCGTCGGTGCCGCCGGCGACGAAGGGCGCGATGAAGGACTCGATGGGCGAGGCTCACGAGCCGGACACGAGATGAGAACGGTAGTGATTCGCTCGTGAAGTCGTTTCGAGACGTACGGACGCACTTCTTGGGCTCGAATCCGCCACGGGTCGCTCGCGAAACCCCATCAGAAACCGCAGAGAGCAGGGTCTCACAGTCGCTTCGAGACGTAGGGCCCGTCCTGGTGGTAGCCGAGTTTCTCCCGGTAGTACTCCCGGGCCCCGATCCCGCTGATCACGCTCAGCGTTCCATAGCCGTCCTCGGTTGCCATGGCTTCTGCCTTCGCGAGCAGTTTCCGGCCGTAGCCCTGGTGCTGGAAGTCCGCTCCCTCTTCGCCCTCGACGCCGACGCCGACCTCGTTGCCGTAGACGTGGAGTTCGCGTACCAGCGCGGCGTCTTCGAGGCCGCGCCGCGCGGCTTCGCCGGGATATCGGAGCCGACAGAACCCGACCAGTAGGTCGTTCGCCGAATCCTCGTAGCTGAGGAAGTGTTCGGTACCGCCACAGGCCTCGTAGCTCTGCACGTCGAGTTCGATGTCCGCGGGGTCCGGAACTTCCTCGCGCATGCCGACCTCCCGACAGCGGATGCAATTACACTCCCAGCCGTGTTTGGCCATCTCCCGACGCGCGAGCTGTCGGAGGTTCGACTTCCAGACGCCGGCGTCGATGAAGTCCGCGGGAATGTCGCGCTGAACGCGCTGGAGACGGACGTATTCGGGGAGGATAGACTTGATCTCGGCGACGAGTTCGGCGGCCTCTTCGTTCCTCAGCGGTTCGTAATCGCCGCGACGCCAGGCGTCGTACACTCGAGTCCCACGAACGACAAGGGTGGGGTATATCTTGAGGTAGTCGGGCTTCCACTCGCTGTCTTCGAACAGCCGCCGGAAGTCCTCCATACACATCTCCCGGCTCATCCCGGGTTGGCCGGGCATCATGTGAAAGCCGACTTTGAATCCGCTGTCACGGAGCCGTCGGTTAGCCTCGACTGAGGCCTGCGTGCCGTGCCCGCGATGCATCTCACGGTTGATTTCCTCGTAGGTGGTCTGGACGCCGACCTCGACCTTCGTTCCCCCCAACTTCAGCATCCGATCTATCTGCTCGGGGTCACACCAGTCGGGTTTCGTCTCGAAGGTCGTGCCGATGTTGCGAACATTGCCGCGCTCGTTCGCGGCGATCACGTCCTCTACGTAGCGAAACTCGTGCTCGTCGGGGTCCTGGGCGAAGCTCACCCCTTCGGCCGGTTCGGGCGTCCCTCGGGGTTCGTAGTCGTTCATCGCCTGTAAGGCGCGCTTGACGAACCACTCTTGATAATCGTGCGAGCGAGCGGTCATCGTCCCACCCATGAGGATGAGTTCGACTTTGTCCACTGGGTGGCCGATCTTCCGGAGCTGTTCGAGCCGGAGGGTGACTTGACCGTAGGGATCGTAGTCGTTTTGGGTTCCGCGGGCCGCGGCGGGTTCGTGGCCCGTATAGCTCTGTGCGGAGGAGAATTCGCTGGCCGGGCCGCCCGGACAGTACAGACACTTCCCGTGGGGACACATGTGTGGCGAGGTCATGATCGCCACCGGCGAGACCCCCGATGCCGTGCGAACGGGCTTTCGGCGCAGGACCCGGGCGGCTTCCTCCCGGCGACCGTCGGGCGCGAAGTCGAGGATCTCGGCGTTGGTCGGTACTTTCGGCGAGGACGTCTCGCTACAGACCGCCCGTTTCGCGTTCTCCAGGTCCTCGCGTTCGAGATCACCGTCCAAGATCCGCTCGACCAAGACCTCACAGGCGCGTCCGAACGCCTCGGTTTCGGTCGGGTCCAGGTCGTCGGTAGCGGTGTCGGTACTCATACAGTGGTTAGTAGTGAGATTCGCCGTCTCGCGCGAATAAGAGTGTCGTTCGAACGATTCTTAGAGCTTCGGATTCGGATCGTTCCCCCGAACGGGTCCGGATCTCTGACTTCCCGAACTTCGAACGGGTTCGAAAGAGAGACGTCCTCTCCGATGTGATCTGCAGTTGCTGACGATCGAAGCCCTAATGATAATCGACACTACCTATCCATCGGATCGTGAGCCGATAACCGTTCTGTTCGGAAAGGAACTCCTCCGAACGGGGTTACAGTGCTATCGTAATGGTAACCTCACCAGTGAGGACTTAGCCGATGTATGCTCTCCGTTCTGTGAGCTCGATTTCAGACAGGATGTTGGGTTTTTGTATCAAGAAATAGGACGGTCGTTTTATTCGTTATCGGCTATTTCGAATCCTATGGACCGTCTCTTTCGGAACAGCGACCCCTCCGAGCCGTTCGGGTCGGATGAGTCGGGGCCGACGCCAATGAGGGCGGGATGACGGCGGACGCGACGCTTACCGAGCGCGTGCTCATGCCGGTCGCGAGCGACACGGACGCCCGGACGGCCTGTCGAGTGCTCACGTCGTATTCTCCCGATCGAGTGATCGCCGTTCATGTCATCGAAAAGGCTGGTGGTGTCCCTGATAAGGCCAGCGTCGAACAGCGTCGGAACAGCGCGAGGATGACCTTCGCCGCCGTGGACGAAACGTTCGACGACAGTAGGACTGCCGTCGAGACCGAGATTCGCTACGGTACTGATGTCGCACAGGCCGTCGTCGGCTCGCTCACTGTCGGGGACGGACTTCTCGCGTCGGGCGATCGTGGAGTTTAGATTTCTTCCGGCGTTGCAGTGTGGGTACGTCGTGCTAGTTGGTTCGGTCGCCGACGATCCAGCGGTCGTATATCGACGCACCTCCGGTGTCCTGCTGGGCGACGACGACCCCGCTTTCGGACTGACGGTTGACTGACTCGGGCACGGTTCCGAACGCGGACTGCCTGAGCAATCCGCCCGTCGGCGATCCCAGCACGGTCTTGTCGTACTCGTTCGAGCGGGTAACGATCGCCTCGGCGACGTCGCCCGGGGCTTCGGCGAGTTCTATCTCGACGTTCTCGACCCCCGAGAGGATGCGCTGTGCTGCTCCGAGGATCGCCTCTCCGTCCTCTCGGCTCTCGGCTCTCGGGTTCTCGTCGAGGAAGTGGACGATGTCAACGTGTGCGTCGGCGGCGAGCCTGGCGTGTGGCCCGCCGCTGGTCGCCAGCAGTATCCGCTCGATCGGCGTCTCCTCGCCTACATCTCCCTTCTCGCCCCGCTTCTCGGTGAAGACGTCACACTCCGTCCGGGCGAGAACTTTCTCGACGGTGTCACCGCTGAGCAGGCGTCGACGCTGGCTGTGTTCGGCCTGGGTCGCTAACACGACGCCGTCACAGTTCTCGTTCTCGACGGCGTTGAGGATCGATTCCGCCTCATCGCGCGTCCAATACACCAGACCGTCGGCCTCCGTGCCCGTCTCCCTGGCGATTGCCAGCAGCTCTGCGAGTTCCTCGTGTGCCTCGATCGAGAGGGCGTCGTCCTCTGAGATGGCGTCGAGCGGCGTCGATTGGGGCACCGTGGCTAGATATAGTACTGTCAAAGTTCCCTCGCGCTCGCGAGCCAGGATCGGCTCCAGTGCCGTGATCGCGTTCGTCCTCGCCGCGATCATCGCGGGCATTACCGCTGGGGCCTACTCGGAGTTCGCTTCGGTCTACTCGGAGAACGGCGGGGGGTTACCTCTTTACCTCCCGGACCTTCGGGGACCGCGACCTGCTTACCTACGCCATCGGGATGTCGCTCTTCTTGGGATATACGGGGACGACGGCCTTCTACCTCGCGACGATGGACGAGTGGGTCGTCCGCTTCGTCCTCCCCGAGTCGCTTCACTTCCTGCCCCACGGCACCTTCGGCGTGCTCACTGCGATACTGCTGGGCGTGCTCAACGCTCGTGGCACCGAGGAGTCGGGGACCTTCCAGTTGCTCGTGACCGGTGCGAAGGTCGCCGTTTTACTCGCGTTCATTGGCGGTGCGGTCGCGTTTGCCGGGCCGATGGCCGCGGTCGGCACGTTCACCACGCGTTTCTCGACCGACGTCATAAGCATCGTAAGCGTCGCTGCGTTAGCCTTCATTACTTTCTTCGGATTTTCGGCGATCGCCGCGAGCGCCGGGGAGATCATCGAACCACGGAAAACGGTTCCCAAGGCGATCACTGCCTCGATGGTGACGGTCACGATACTCTATGCACTCGTGATCGTCGCGATGGTCAACTCGCCAGTACCCGCCGAGGTGGTCGCCCGCCAGGGTGAGACCGCAATGGGCACCGTCGCGGCGGCCTTTTTCGAACGGTTCGGGCTCGCCGCGGTAGGCCAGGGACTCATCGTCGCCGGGGCGATCTTCAGTATGGTCTCGGCGTCGAATGCCTCGATCCTAGCGGCGACCGGGATCGGCTCGCTTATGGGCCGGCAAGGGCAGGCCCCGCGGCGTTTCTCCCGCATCGATTCCAGTACGGAACGCCTACCTGGAGCGTCGGGACGGCAACGGCGGCGATCGTTTCCCTGATCGTCGTCTTCATGACCCTCTTCCCTGCCGAAGGCGGGCTCGGCGGTCTCCACCTCGGCCTCGAAGCGCTCACCGGTTTCGCAACGCTCAATCTCCTCCTGCCGCTCGCGGTCGTGAACGTCGCGCTCGTCTACTCTCGGCGGAAGTTCCCCGAAATCGAACGGGGTTTTCGGGTGCCCGGCGTTCCCCTCGTCCCGGCGTTCGGGGTGATCGCGAACCTCGCGCTGATCTACAACCTACCTCGGATCGGCGTCGTCACCGGACTGGTGCTCACAGCCACACTGATCGTCGCGTACCTCCTCTGGGGTTGGGGCTCCCGACATCGAGGAGGTATTCGAGCGGGTCACGGAACCGACCGGCCTGGCGAGCACGAACGGCGGCAGCGCGAATCGTACTCCTATGGGTGCCGACGGAACGAGTTCGCGATCGGAGAACAGTAGCACTGACCGAGACGGGACGGCAGACCGCTTTCGGGTGCTCGTCCCGGTTGCCCGCCCCGATCGGGCAGTGACCTACGCTCGGCTCGCGGCGACGATCGGCCGGTTCCGCGATGAGGACCCGCTCGTCGAGATCATCAACGTCACCACCATCCCCGACCAGACTCCGAACGAAACCGTCACGGACGTTGCTAAAGAACGTGCGGCACAGCTACGGGAGTCGTTGGCGGATGCGTCGATCGATGCCGACTACACTGTCGAGGGCCACATCTGCCGTGACATAGCGTTCGACGTGCTTCAAAGCGCTCGCGAGGACGAGGCCGACCTCGTTGTCATGGGCTACCCCGAAGAGCACCAGGAGGTCGCCCAGAAGATCGAGTACAACGCTCCCTGCGACGTGCTCTTCGCGTCGGGGCTCGCCGACAGGGAGGGAAGCACTGCGGACCCGCGTGAGATCTCGATCGTAAATATCGGCGCCGGTGGCGGTCCCCACCACAGAGCGCTGCTGCCGGTCGTGAACGCGATGGGCCAGCAGGGCACCGAGGTTCGCGTTATAAGCGTCGCGCCGACGGGTGATGGCGGCACTGAAGAAAGCGTCGAAAGCACGATGGTGGGGCTTTCGGGGACCGAACGGGTCGAAGTTCACAACATCAGCGCGGCGAGCGTCGCCGAAGGATTGGTCTCAGCGGCCGCGGAGAACGGCGGCGTGCTTTTGATCGGCGCGACCCGCACTCGGCGACTCCGTCAGTGGGTGTTCGGCAGCACACCCGACCGGGTGATCGCCCTCGCGGAGGACGCCGGCGTCCCTGTGTTCGTCTACGCTGGATCTACCAGTGTCGCTGGTAGTGTCGAAGATTTCCTCTTTCCGTTCTATCGCTACTACCAACGGCTACAGCGGAGCCGTCGCCCACTCAGTGGTTCCTCCGAATCCTGAACGACATAGATCCTATGCACCGTCTCGTTCAGCATCGCCCCGATGGGTGCGGTCATTGAGCGCTTAGCTCGGTCGTTGGAAATCGTAGTAGTAAAGAGCAGGTTATATACGCCACTCCTCACACACAGCAGTACTATCTCGCTTGTAGTGGCTCCGGGTGAACTTCGACTAGTACCGAAACACCGGTTAGGAGTTCTGTTACTATACCCGGTTTTGCGCAGACAGAACCGCTTTCCGTTTCCTTGCACACCGAACCGACTCCCTACTGTGCAACGAAGCACGATCTCACCGGGTGCTCGTTCGAGATCCCACCGCCGGCCAGGACGAGTGAATATGACCAAACAGCAGCCAGTCATTCGAGTCAGTGGTCCTATCGAACGCAATGTGTAACGAGCAATCGAGTAGTACACGAACGAGAGCCGAGACCAGCGGGAACCCCGAGCACTGACTTTTCTCTGTGTCTACTGGTCACGTGGTAGCTAGCTTAGTACAGCCGATTAGCGGTCGCGTCCGTCGATCCGTCGTGGTCCCGTAGCACTGCTCCATCGTCGAGCACCTCGCGGGTTTTCGTCAGTTCCTCGCTGACCTCCTCAGACATCCGCCTCTCCGTCTCGAATCACGGATCGAATGAACGGACAGTGCCTTCGTTCTTCGAAGCGCGATACCGTCTGCGTCCGGACGGAGACCATGGGACCGTGTGCGCGAACCCGACCTCGTGGGCGAGGCCGAGCGACTCCTCTGCTTGTGCCTCGGTTTCGACGACGACGAAGACGTCCACGTCGGAGTCGACACCGGGGGTCCCGCCGCGGGCCGTACTCCCGAGGAGTAGCGACTTTCGGAGCGAGTCGCCCCATCGATCCTGTGCTCGGCGAGCGAACTCCTCGAACGCTCGCTCTTGTGGTGACAGCGAATCGCTCATGCTCAGCCGTTATCGCCACTCGAGCATCTATCCGTCTCGCTCGATTCGCTGTTAACCGATAAGATCCGTCACCTGCCGGTTACACTCTCACGGAAACGGTTCGGCTGAGAGCTACTCGCTCAACTGCTCGGCGATCGCCTCGTACAGTGCCTCCGAGACGGCCTGGCGCTCGCCTAAGAGGAACTCGCGTCGTCGATCGGCGCGGTGCTTCGATAGCGCAGTTCGTCCTCGCCCAACCCGACCGTCACCGTCGGCGCGTCGTCGCCGTCCGAACTGCCGTCGGCGACGCGGCGTCGGTGCAGTTCGTCGAGCAACACGCCCACCGGCGGGAAGTCGTAGCCGTGGGTGAACGCGTCGGTGTCGAGGACGGTGAAGGAAACGCCTTCGATCGTCCGTTCCTCGGTGTTCGCGCTCGCGGTGTCGATCTCGGTCCCTAGCTCCTCGCGGTAGCGTTCGGCGATCGGCTCGGCCAGGTCGGCCCGATCGAACAACAGGTCGGCGACCAGTTCGCGCTTGTCGTCGTAGGACTGGTAGTACGCCTCCAGCGCGATCGCTTCGCGGCGCTCGCGGACGGCCGTCTCGTCGTAGCCGGCCGTTTCGGCGAGGTCGTCGTACGCGGCGGGGGCGTCGTCCCAGTAGCTCACGGCCGGCAGATGCCGGAGGTCGTCGCGGGCGTCGTCGCGGACGTGCGCGGCGACGTTGGCGGCCAGCGCGGTCGTGGTGAGGTCGTCGCCGTCACCGATCTCGGTGTCGCTACCGTTGTCCGCACGAGCACCGACGAGCGCGTCGACGCTGTCGCCGACCGCCGGATCGGCCTCGGTGTCGACGACGACCTTCGGGGCGTCGTAGATCGAGAGCAGATCGAACCCGTCCCCGGACTCGCGGGTCCCGCCGATGTCGACGAACACGAACAGGGGAAGCTTCTCGCCGTGGCGCTCGCGATTCGTGAGCATTCGCGTGACGTCGCCGGTCGCCTCGTTCATGTCGTAGGTGTCCTCGAGCGGCCGGCGATCGAGGTAGTGATAGGCCGCGTCGTGTGCGCCGTGTTCGTCGCGAACGAGGTCCAGTACGGCTCGCTCGATCGCGGCACCCGCGGCGTACCCCTCGGCGGTCGCCGCGTGTTTGACCTGTACGGGGCGCGCGTCGAACACGGCTCGTCGGATCGCCGTTGCGACCTCGCGTACCTCCTCGTCGAACGCTTCGAGGCCGCTTCCCTCGACGAGCGACGGAACCTCCCCGATCTCGGCACGAGCGTCGAGCGCGTCGTCGAGCCGTCCCTCGACGGCTTCGCGTTCCGCCTCGTCGAGGACCGCGAGCGCCTCGGTCTCGACCTGGAGGTCGCCGTTGCGCCGCTCGACGCTCCCGTCGAGTCCGACGACGTCGCCGATCTCGATTCCGGGATACGCCCGGACGCCGGCCTCCTCGAACGCCGCACACTCGACGCTCGCGCCCTCGTCGCTGATCTCGAAGATCGTCGGGCCGCCGGTCTGATAGAGGTCGATCACCTCGCCTTCGATCCGGACGGCATCGCCGACGCGGGCTTCGAGGTCGTCGATCGAGACCCGCTCGCGCGCCGGTGTGGACGAATCCGATGAGTCCGACGAGACGACCGCCGTACCGGCGCTCGCCCCGCCGCTCGCGTCCGCACTCGCACCCGTAGTCGCGTTCGTGTCCCTGTTTGTATCTGTTCTCGTAGCTCTATCTGCGTCTGCGTCCGCCGTCGTCGGCGGTTCGGATTCTCGCTCGCTTGCGTCCGTGGCGTTCGCCGTCGCGGCCGAGGTACCGTCGGAGTCGGCGTTGCCGGGATCGGCGATCCCGACGTCAGCCCCGACATCCGACGCCCGATCCTCAGCCGCGCGACGCCCGTTTCCCGCTTCCTCCTCCCTGACTACGCCGGTTTCAGTGTCTCCGTTATCGGCTAGCCGGTCGCCGTCGGGAGCGTCGACGAGGTGGCCCCGGAACTCCTCGTCGGCCTGGCGGATCGACCAGGCGAGATCGACGTTCCCGTTGTCGTGGACGCCGGTTACCTGCACGTAGACGGTATCACCGGACTCCCAGTCCAAGCTCTCCAGTCGGCGATCGAGTTCGCTTCGATGAAGCAATCCGGTCACGTGATCGCCGATGTCGACGAACACGCCGAAGTCGGCGAAGCCGTCGACCGATCCCTTGTAGAAGCGATCCGGCGAGAGCTGGTCGGCGCTCGATCCCTCGAACTCGAAGACGGCGTCTTCCTCGTGGATGTCACAGATGTGGCCGTCGGTCGACGTGCCACAGATGATACAACTACCCATTAGCGGTGAAGAAGGGCTTGCGGACTAAAACGGTTGTCGAAGTCCTTTTCGGAACAACCGGACAGCGGTTCGTCCCCTCCGCGCTTTTCCCCGCCCCGATCGGTCGATCCGTATGCCCTGGTCGATCCTCGGGAGCGAGTACGGTATCGCGCGAGTCCGCAGTGCGCTCATTCGAACACGTCGCTGTCGGCTTCGAGGGCCGCGAGGTCCTCTCGCATCTCGCGTGCGGCCTCGGGGAAGAGCGCGGCCTGGACTTCGTTTCCCTCCTCGTCCTCGAAGACACATTTTACGCGCTTGTCGCCGAACTCCCTGACTTCGGCCGCGGAGACGTCGAACAGCTTGGCGCTCGCCGTCTTCGTACTCGGGCCGACGTTCTCGATCGCGCCGTCTTTCAGTTCGAGCATGAACTCCTCGATGTCCAGTGCGAGCATGACCTCTCGACACTCCCGCTATCACATAACAGTGGGGATCGCCGACCGTCCGACGAAGCGTCTAGTAGTGTCGTTGCTATCCGGCGTATTCGCGATCGAACAATGCACCGCAACTGACGCACTCGTACGGTTGGGATTCGGTCGGTGCTGGCTCGATGTTCTCGCTCCCGCAGCTGGAGCAAGCGAGGTCCGTATCATCGGACGACATGGTGTCCACAGACGTCCTGCTCGTATAGGCACTCGATCCTGCGCGCTCTCGTGTCCGGTCAGGAGTACGGGTAGTGAAACTCCCACGAACCGGCGGCCCGTAGCGACTCACACGGTCGAGCGGTCGTCCGCTCTATCGACCGGATACTGCGCTCGACTGATCGAAGCGCACTGTACGGAAACGAACGCAGTGGTTCGGTTCGATTACGCATCCGACCGTCGAATCCCTCCATAACCCCGTCAGCGATCCCCTCCGACAGCCGTTCGACGTCGCTTGGCGGGTTCTCAGGTTCCGACCGATACGGTCAGTATGTCTGCCCCGTCGAGCAGTTCCGCGGCGGCGGCGAAGCCCCGGAAGCCGTACCCGAAGACGAGCGCTGCGGGGAGCGCGCCCAAGAGCGCCGCCCGAGGGAGCGAGATCTCGTGGACGACCGCGAGCCCAACTACGAGCAGAGTCGCACCGTACAACCCACAGAGAACCCGGAGCGCCGGAATCGGAACCCCGGCGAGTACACAGGGCGCGCTCGCGTAGGCGATGACCTGCACCGTCTCGGAGATGCCCGCCCGATCGGACACGAACGGGATCAGTAGCAGGGTCTGGATCGCGGCGACGAGGTGGAGAACCAGGGGCGCGACCAGCACGACCGCGAGCGCGAGCACGAGCGCCCGGGTCGAAAGCGGCCGTCCGGCGACGACGGGAGTACCGGGGACGAGCGCCAGTCGGGTGGCCTCCTCGACGCAGACGACGCCCACAGCGAAGACGAGGCCGGGAGCCTGATCGCCCGGCGCGACGCCGGCGCGGAAGAACCGACGCGGACGAACGAGGACTTCGAGCCAGGCGCGTCCGAGCGCGGTCAGTCCCCGATCGCGCCCGCCGGCCGGTTCCTCGACCCACTGGGTCACGTTCGGAGAGGAGAACCGTGATCGCATGACCGTTGCGATACGCCCCCAGATGACCCGTAGGGAGGCTCGCCGATCGGGCCCGTCGTCGATCCCTGGTCCGGTGTTGTTAATTTTTATATACAATAAGCTACGTATTACGATCAGAGCGATTACGATAGCTTTCGAGCCATGGATTCGATATCGGTTCTCCACGTCGACGACGAGCCGGACGTCGCTGAGCTAACGGCGACGTTCTTGGAACGCGAGCGCGAGGCGTTCGACGTGTGTACGGCAACGAGCGCTGCCGAAGGTCTCGACCGCCTCGCCACCGAGTCCGTCGATTGTGTCGTGAGCGACTACGATATGCCCGGCATGGACGGGCTCGAATTCCTCGAAGTCGTCCGCGAGGAGTACCCAGACCTGCCGTTCGTTCTGTTTACCGGCAAGGGAAGCGAGGAGATCGCGAGCGAGGCGATCACCGCCGGCGTCACCGACTACCTCAACAAGGGATCGGGTACCGATCAGTACACGGTGCTCGCTAACCGCATCGACAACGCCGTCACGGCACAGCGGGCCGAACGACGCTCGACCGAACAGGCACGAGTGATCGAGGTGATTCGTGGCGTCACGCAGGCCGTGGTGCGAGCAACGACCCGCGCGGAGATCGAACGGGCCGTCTGTAATCGGTTGACCGACGCCGAACCGTACCGCTTCGCGTGGATCGGCGAACCCGACCAGGGAGCGCGAGCGTCCGACCCCGACGCGAGAACGGAGACGGAGACAGAGACAGAAGGAACACGAACTGAACTGAAGGCGATCGTCCCGCACACCTACTCGGGCGTCGAAGAGGGGTATCTCGACGAAAGCGCTCTCACTCTCGACGGCAACGTCACCGCGGCGGGACCGGCTGGGAGAGCGGTGCGGACGGGGGCAGTACAGACTGTTCAGGACACGCTCGCTGACCCCGCTTTCGATCCCTGGCGAGAACCCGCGGAGAAGCGCGGCTATCGATCGGTAGCCGCGATCCCCCTTTGCTACGAGCAGAACACGTACGCAGTGGTAGTGGTGTATGCCGACCGGCCCGACGCCTTCGACGAGACCGAACGAGCCGTGCTCTCGGAACTCGGCGAGACGATCGGCCACGCGATCCACGCCGCCGAGACACGCGACCGCCTGCAGGGCCAATACCAGGAACTGTTCGAACAAGCCCCGGTGATGTACGCCACGACACGGAATCGTGGGGGCGAGCCGATCGTCGAAGACTGCAACGAGCGCTTCTGTGAGACGCTCGACCACCGGCGCGAGACGGTGGTCGGCCGGCCGCTGGCGGAGTTTTATACTACGGAATCGACGGCGGACCTGCTCGACGGCGGAGGCTACCGGCGAGCGCTCGACGGCGAGTTCATCAGCGAGGAGCGCCAGTTGGTCACGCGCGATGGGACGGCCGTCGAGACGCTGATGCGGGCCGTCCCGCGGATGGACGAGGAAGGCGTCGTCGTCGGGACGCTGGTACTGTTCGTCAACGTCACCGAGCGCAGACGGGCCGAAGAAGTGCTGGCGCAGTCCAGAGCGATGGAAGCCTCGATGGACGGCATGGCGATTCTCGATTCGGAGGGTCGATACGTGTACGCGAACGAAGCCCACGCCGAGATCTACGGCTACGACGACCCGGACGTGTTCGTCGGCGAGACTTGGCGGATGTGTTGCGACGAGGACCGAATCGGCGATCTCCGAGAAGAGGTGCGGTCCGCGCTCGATCGGAACGGGCAGTGGCGTGGAGAAACGGTGGGTTGTCGTCGTGACGGGAGCCGATTTCCGCAGGAAGTTTCGTTTACGACTATCCCGTCGGGTGAGTCGATCTACGTCGTTCGAGATATCACCGACCGGAAACAGCGCGAGCAGGAACTGAACACGTACAAAACGATGGTCGAGACGGTTCCCGACGGCGTCTACGCGCTCGACGCCGACCTCCACTATACCGCAGTCAACGAGGGGATGGCGGAACTGACCGGCTACGCTACGGACGAATTAGTCGGCAGTCACGTGGCACTCATCAACGACGAGGCGGCCGTCGAGTCGGCAAAGCGAAATCGGACACAGCTTCGAACGGCCGACACCGGCGCGAGGCGAGTCGAACATACGCACGTAACCGCTGATGGCGACCGAATTCCATGTGAAGTCAACTTCCGTGAACTACCTGCGGACGACGACGAGTTCCGTGGGACGGTCGGAGTCGTCCGTGACATTACCGATCGTCGCGAGACAGAAGAGTACCGTCGTCGACTCTACGAAGTCGTTGCCACTGCTGAACTGTCCTCAGAGGAGCGAGTGAATCGACTGCTCGACCTCGGACGCGAGCGCCTCGGCGTGGAGACGGGCTTTCTCACGCACATCGCCAAGGGCACCCAGCGGGTCGTCGAGGCGTGTGGAACACACGAGGACCTCCAGCCCGGTAGTGAGTGTCCGCTCTCGCGGGCGTACTGTCGGCGGACGATCGAGTCCGACGAACCGATCGTCCTGCACCACGCCGCCGAGGCCGGCTGGGAGGACGACCCGGCCTACGAGGCACTCGGGCTCGAAACCTACGTCGGCTCGAAGCTCACGGTCGATGGCGATCTCCACGGGACGGTCTGTTTCGCCGATCGCGAGCCACGCGAGACCGACTTTTCGGCCGTCGAGTTGGCCTTCGTCGATCTCGTTACCCGTGCGGTCGGGAGCGAACTCGAACGCCGCCGGTACGAGAGCGAACTCGAACGCCAGAACGAACGCTTGGAGGCATTTGCGAGCGTTCTGTCCCACGATCTCCGGAACCCGCTCAGCGTTGCGCAGGGCTATCTCGAGTTCGTCCCCGAGGAGGATGCCACGGAGTCGATCGAGAAGATACACAACGCCCACGACCGGATGGAGCGGATCATCGAGGACGTACTGGCATTGACCCACCAGGGCGAAACCGTCACGGCGACCGAGACCGTTTCGCTCGCCGACGTCGCCCGCGCCGCATGGGACCACGTCGAGACGGGTCGCGGGGAGTTAGTGACTGCCGACGACCTCGGCGAGATAGAGGCCGATCGCAGTCGCCTGGAGACCGTCTTCGAGAACCTCTTTCGTAACGCGGTCGAACACGGCGGTTCCGGAGTACGCGTCGAGGTCGAGCGTCTCACCGATCGCGACGGGTTCGCCGTTATCGACGACGGCTCCGGCATCGACGCCGCCGACCGCGAGCAGGTCTTCGAGTACGGCCATACCTCCAGCGAGGCGGGCACCGGGCTCGGGCTCTCGATCGTCGAGACCGTCGCTGACGCCCATGGCTGGACGGTCACGGTCGCCGAGAGCGCCAGCGGCGGCGCTCGCTTCGAGATCTCGATCTCCGAGTCCGGATAGAGGGACGGTCGGTTCTCCGATTCACTGCGTCGGCCGAATCGTTCGTCGGCACCGCTGACACACCCGTTAGATCGTGTTCGCTCGGCGTCCGTGGTCGGCTCGATAACCGTGTTCGTCCCGGCGTTCGTATCCGCTCCGATATCCTAACGGCCTGTGCGTGTATCTTTCGGTGCCCGGTCTATCGGGACGTCCTTGACGTCGCCGCGGAGATCGACCCGCAGGTCGGTCCGATGAGATCGCCTTCGGCGACGCGACGATCGAGGACCTCGAGGCCGATCGGCTCGACGACCGCGTTACCGTGCTGCTCGAACCGGCGGGTGCCCAGTCAGGCTCGTCCGTCTCGACCTCCTCCGGTCCGCCCTCAGCTACCTTCTCCTTCGGGGTCGCGAACGGAGAGGTGACGATCACGCACAGTGGCGACGCGATAGACGCCGCACGGCTGACGACCGAGGTCGACGGCGAACCGGTTATCGCTCGGTTCTCCGGAGCGGTTGTCCCCGGCGAGTCGGTGACGCTCACGGACGTACCGAGCGGCGCGGCGGTCACCGTGACCTGGGACGACGGCGACGAAGCGGTCGTGCTCGCACGGTTCGTCACACCCTGACCGTCGACCGACCACGCCTCCGATAGACGTCAGCGTCGCAACCGAACGACCGTCTCCGCCCGCGAGCCGTGACGCTCGACGTCAACCAGTCCGTCCGTTGCGAGGTCCTCGGCGAGGTCTCGGAGCCACTCGCGTCCATAGGTGCCTTCCGGCGCGTAATCGACCCGCACCCTCGGGCCGAGGTCGTCGAGCGCGAGCGCGTCGTGACTCCGGAGGACGTCGACGACCCGGCCGCGGAACTGCCGGCGGCTCCCCTCGAAGGTCGTCTGAGCCGGGACGTCCGGCGCGCTGAAATCGCCGCTCGCGTACGCGTCACACCATCCTCTCCACGGACAGGCCGCCTCGTCACAGCGTGGCGTCTTCTCGCAGGCCGTCCCCCCTAGTTCCATGATCGCGTTGTTCCACGCGCTCGATTCGCCGGCGGGCATGAGTTCCCGTGCGCTTTCCTCGAACGCCTGCTTTTCGTCGGGCACCGAAAACGCCCGGTAGAGCACGCGCTTGACGTTCGTATCGACGACCGCCTCGCCGTTATCGAAGGCGAAACTCGCGACCGCGTTCGCGGTATAGGGGCCGACCCCCTGTAGCTCCCGCAGTCCGCTCGGGTCCTGGGGAAACTCGCCGTCGAACTCGGCGAGTACCTGTCCGGCGGCCTCGTGGAGGTACTTCGCGCGGTTGTTGTACCCCAGGCGGTGTTCGCTCCAGAAGCCGACGACCGCCGAGCGATCCGCCGCCGCGAGCGCTTCGACCGTCGGCCAGCGCTCCGTGAAATCGGTCCACGCCTCTATCACGCGGCCGAGCTGGGTCTGCTGGCTCATCACCTCCGAGACGAGGATTTCGTACGGATCGTCGGTCCGCCGCCACGGGAAGTCGCGGTGGTCGGACCGATACCAGGAGAGCAACGCCTCGCGGACCTGTGCTATCGCTTCGGCGTCCGCTAGCGACGTCGTGTCACTCCTTTCGCCCGTCGATGCCGGATTCCCGTCCGTTCCGTCGGTCGTGCCCTCTCCCATTTCCCCGTCCTATTCCTGTGTGTGGCTTACGCGTGGCGGTTCCGACGGGCGGCGGTTAACGACGGTTCGTCCCCGTCTCGGCTTCGAGTCGAAAGCCGTTTGCGCCCGACCGCTCTCGACTGTGGTATGAGCTTAGAGGACCTCGGCGAGGACATCGAATCGGAGTACACCGATCTGGGTGAGGAGATGAGCGTGTCGCTCGATCGCGAGACGAGAAACGAACTCGCGCTTCTGTCCGCGACGCTCGATCCCGACGACCCCGACGAACTGGCTCGACGGGCGATCCATCTGCTCTTCCAGCGTCTCGTCGAGACCGGCACGCTCGACTTTCACCTGCGAAGTGGCTACGACGTCACCTACGACGAGTACCTCTCGGGGATGACCTACGAGGACGTCGAGGGCATGAACTCCTACCCCCAGAGCCAGGACAACCCCCGAAACTACTGGCAGTAACGCTCTCCTCGCTGTCCCATAAGGTGTGCCGACGATTATCGCGCCGGATGCGGCTCACAACAACCCTGCTTCGCGTGCGAGCAACAGTCCTTCGATCGTCGCGTCGTTCGCCGGCGCTTGGCGGGCGGCGTCGAGCGCCTCCTCGACCGGAAGGGTTCGAACCGACAGGAACTCGTTGTCGTCGAGTTCTCGCCCCACGGGTTCGAGCCCCTCGGCGAAGACGATCGCCCGTTCGTGGCGCAACACGCCCGTCGCGACCCAAAAGTCCTCCAGCAGGGAGACGCCACCGGGGTCGAACCCGGTCTCCTCGCGTAGCTCCCGCGCTCCGGCCGTCGTGTAGGACTCGCCGTCCTCGACGATGCCGGCCGGCAGTTCGAGACAGCCCTCGCCGATCGCCGGGCGGTACTGTTCGACGAAGACCATCTCCTCGCCGCTCGTGGCCACCACGACGACCGCCGGCGGGAGTTCCGCCCAGTAGTAGCGTTTCTCCGAACCGTCGGGCTGACGAACGAGGTCGTACCCCCCGGTGTACCAACCCGTCTCGTACTCCGCTACCGACTCGATCACCGGCCAGTCGTGGTCGGTGTGTGCGTTGTGATCGGCGTTCTCGCCGCCGTTGCTATCACCGTTGTTTCCGGTGTAACCCGAATCGTCACTCATCTCCTCTCGGTGCGTGCCCTGGGCGCTTCAGCGTGGCGAGAGCCCTTGGACTTGAGTGATAATCGTTCAGTGGAGATCGACTGACGCTGTGGCCGGTGATCGGACGACGGTCGGAGCGGTTACGTGTTGCCACGGCGATGGTTCGTCGTCAGGGCGCGACTGCCGCGTCGTTCGACCGTCCGAACGGTATCGTGACGACGAGTTCGTCGTACGGAAAAACCGGCCGTTTCGAACGGCCCTCGTCGGCGAACCGAACGACGCCCATCGCTTCGAGGCGAGTCAGTTCTTCGTGGACGTTCTTCACGCCCCGTTCGGCGAGTCGTGCCGTCTCGCGGATGCTCGCCGGTCGGTCCTCAGCCTCGCCACGGTCGAGTCGCTCGATCGCTTCGCGGCCCTCGTCGTATATCTCCTCGTCAACCTCACGAACGCGGACGAGAAGTACGTGTTCGGTAGTGTCATCTATCATATCGGTCACTCAGTGTCGCTCTCGGATGGCCCGGACCGCGACTTCGGCACTTCGTCTCAGAATCGCTCGTAGCGGCCGAGTATTCCCGGAAACTCTACTGTCCGTGGTTCGGGGTCGGGTGCGACGTGGAGTTCGTGGCCCTTGGTGTCCTCGTGGGCGTTGTCGTAGCGCCGGATCGTTCCGTCGTCGAGCGTTTCCGGTGGATCGGGCACGAGCGAGCCGTAGTGAAACATGTAGCGTCAACCCGAGGGATACGCCGAATCAGCGGTGCGACGGACGGAGACACGGACGAGCGTATCGTCCTCGTAGACGTCGGTTCGAGCCTAACCCGTCCAGGTCGTCGGCTACCGGAACTGTACCCTCTCCTGTCCTCAGAAGTCGATAGATATGAAGATGTTGGTCGCGAAACCAACAATCGTGGGCGAACGATGCTATCGTCGGTTTCCTCGCCTCCATCGCTGGGGCTTCGCCGACGCTCCGTGAACGGATCATCGGTCCGGTCTCATCGATAATCACGAAATCGTAGTCATTGTCCGCACGGGCGATGATCACCCTGACCGAGGCGTCGGAGCGACCGTTTCCTCGCCGATGTGCTCGCGGGAGACGCCACGCGCTTCGAGCAGGTCGGCCGTCACGGCGACCAGTTCGGTGCCGGCCTCGCGTTCCGCTTCGATGTCGCGGCCCGTCGCCCCTATGCTTGTCATACGCTCTATGCTATGCAAGCACACACGTCTTCGTGGGTTCTCGTGTGACCGACCGCTGGCTTCCGATTTCGGTCCCGGAACCCGAGGGCCGGATCGCGGCACGGCGGTGGGAACGTACCAAGCGTTTAGCGCCCGGCGAGCGAAGATCGGCCGTGACCCCTCACTCCGCGGACGACCCGGCACCCGTCGCACGCTTTCGCGAGGTACTCTCCCCGCCGCCAGCCTACGAGTTCCCGATCACCGATCTCGATCACCTCGACGTGCCGGTCTGGACGATCGCCCAATGGCACGACGGCGAGATGGTGACGAGTACCGGCTACGGACGCACCGACGACCGCGCCCGGATCGGTGCCTGGGGCGAACTCGCCGAACGCGCCGTCCGCTATACCCTCCCCGATCTCCCGTCCCGGCGTGCGAGCTACGGGGAACTGTCCGAGGCCGGCGTCGACGCGATCGATCCACGTCGGTTGCGCCTCCCGGTGGCGACCGACTATGACCACGGCCGCGAGATCGAGTGGATCGAAGCCACTCGATACCCCTTCGAAGAGTCGGTGTGGGTCCCGATCGAGGCGGCCGCGACCGCGCCGAGCCAGCTACCCGAGTCGGCACCGGACCCGCTGTTCACGCCGGTCACGAACGGTCTGGGTGCCGGCGATTCCCTCGAACGGGCGCTTTCACATGCCCTGTGCGAACTGATCCAGCGCGACGGCAACAGCGTCTCCTATCGCGCTACCGACCGGGGTGTCGAGATCGACCTCAGCGACGTAGCGGACCCGGAGATCGGCGCAATACTCGATCAGTACGAGGAGACGGGCCTCGACGTCCAGGTCAAACTCGCCGACACGCCCCTCGACATCGTGAGCCTGTACGTCGTCGGTGCCGAGCGCGATCCCCGAGACGCCCCCCACCCGCTGACCCTGACCGGCTGTGGTGAAGGAGCCCATCCCGATCGAGAGGTCGCGTTGAAGAAAGCGCTCTTGGAGTTCGCCGCCTCGCGGGTCAGAAAGCGGTTCTACCACGCCATCGATCCGATGGCAAAATCGGACCTCCTCCCGGAGGCGTATCGCGAGCGAGTACGGAAGAACCCACCTGGAAAGGGCGAACAACGGGCTTACGACGCGATGTGCGAGTGGCTGGAACTCGATGCCGAAGGGATGATGGCGCGGATCGATTCGCCGATCTTCGACGTCCGCGAGCGGGTCGCCCTCTCATCGTTGCCGACCGTCGCCCCCGAAACCGTCGAGACGCCGGCTGACCTGCTCGATTGTGTCACAGGCCGATACGACGCGGCTGACATGGAGGTCTGTTACGTCGATCTGTCGCCCGATTCGACCACCCGCGTCGTGAAGGCGATCGTTCCGGGCATGGAAGTCGAGACGATGACCTACGACCGGATCGGTCCGCGGAACCTACAACGGCTCTTCGATCGCGACAGCGACCTCGCAGGGCTTCTCGCGGACGGCGCGCCCGAGAGCGCTCATCGAGTTCCACTCACCGAAGCAGACGAAGCCGCAGTCGGCGGCCCGGCGTGGTTCGACCCCGAGGCCGCCCGCCGGGTTACCGATGGGTTATATGCGCTTTATCGCGAACCGGCCCGCCACGCGATCGCGATGCACGGGGACCTCCCGGGGGAGTAGACCGAAGAACAATACCGCCGGACGGTGAACCGGTCGGAATCGCCGGTCGCCACAGGGCTATGGCGCTCCCCGGTGTGTGAGCGGTATGGAAATCGGAACCGCACGGGCCGACCCCGGCGAGATCGCACGCGGGTATCTGGAGGTCGCTGAACTACCGACGGCTATCAGCGAGCAGGTCCCGGTCGTCATCGCACGCGGCGAGCACGACGGGCCGACGCTATGGGTTACAGCCACCCAGCACAGCGGCGAGGTCACCGGCTTGGCGGTCACGCTTGACGTCGTATCCGAGGACCTCGCAAGCGACCTGCGAGGAACGGTCGTCTGCCTGCCCGCGCTCAATCCGTCGGGACTGCGCCGGACGAACCTCACCGAGGAGGGCAGACACTCCTACCGGACCTCCTATTACGATAACGACAACCCGAACGGGTACTTCCCGTCGGCGAGCGAGCGCGAGGCGGACGAGGACGGTGAGAACGGCGGAGACGACGGGGAAGGCACGAGCACCGACAAGCCGGGTATTTCGAGTCGCCCCCGGGTACAAGAGCTGATCTGCCGGCGGATCTTCGAGTATATCGAGGACTCGGCGGACGCGCTGATCGATATCCACACCGCACAGGCCGGCTGGATGCCGTTTTCGATCCTCGGACGGGTGCCCTACGGCACGCACCGAAGCGAGGAGGACGCTCGGGACCTCCTCGACGAACAGCGCCGACTGGCCGACGCCTTCGGCGTCCCGGTCACCCGAGGGATCGGCCTGGAGGCGCTCGGCCCGGAGGGCAACCGCTCGATCTCCGGGGCGAGCCGCGACGTTCTCGAAATACCGGCCTTCGTCGCCGAGTTGGGAGGACACAGTTTCGTCGAAGAGGAGTACCGGAAGGCGGGCGTCGTCGGACTGAGGAACGTTATGCGCGAGATGGGAATGCTTCCCGGCGACCTTGAGCCGAACGACGCCGCGCCCGACTCGCCGGTGGACTTCGAGGTCCAACACACGCCGAACCCCCACACCGACACGCCCGGCATCGCCCGCTATCACGTCGATGCGGGCGACGTCGTACAGGAGGGCGATCCGGTCTGTGACATCGTTTCGCCGAACGGCGGGTTTAGGACTACTATCGAGAGCGCCCATAACGGCTACATCATCGGTCGGTACGAGGGGATCGCCCGGTATCGCAACGACGCGCTCTGTTGTACCGCGATCCGGGACGAGAGCGACGTCGTCGGCCGAGTGGACTGAGAGAACAGCGACCGAGAGAGAACAGCGACGAAAGGAAGTGCGAGCGACGGCTTAGAAGCCCTTCGTGCCGCCCTGAGCGAGCCCTTCGACGATGTAGCGCTGGACGAGGGCGAACAGGACGATCACCGGAGCCATGGTGATCACCGCGGCGGTGAGCACCGCACCCCAGTCGACGGCGTTCGACGACTGGAAGAGTTCGAGCGCGAACGGGAGCGTGCGAGTGCCCGCCGATTGTGAGAGGATCGAGACGAACAGGTAGTCGTTCCACGAGAGGACGAAGGTGTAAAACGCCGCGACCGACAGTCCCGGTGCCGACAACGGCACGATCACCCGTAGGATGACCCCTAACTCCGAACAGCCGTCCATGCGCGCGGCGTCGTCCAGGCTCTCGGGGATGTCGTCGAAATATCCCTTGAGCAACCACACTCCGAAGGGGATCGCCCCGACCGAATGGGCGAGTACGATCCCCAGATAGGAGTTGATCAGCCCGAGCGTGAACATCAACGAGAAGAAGGGAATCAGGATCAACACTCCGGGAAGCATCTGCGTCGAGACGAAGGCTAAGATCATCGACTTGCTCCCGGGGAACTCGAAGCGGCTGATCGCATACGCTCCGAAGATCGATACCGCGAGCGTAAGCACCGTCGTCGTGGTCGCGATTATCACCGAGTTGATCGCGAAGAGCTGGAAGTCCCCGCGGGTGAGTACCCGAGCCCAGTGGCTAAGGGTGAACTGGTCGCCGGTCGGCACGATGATGAGCTCGCCGGCGAACAGCGCGCTCTGGGACTTGAACGTCGAGAGCAGGAGGTAGATGATCGGAAAGAGGATGATGAGGTAATAAAAGGCGAGAACGACGTACACGAGCAGTGCTCGCCGCGGCGAGGTCTCCTCGTCGAGCCAGTCGTCGAACCGGCTCAGAGGTCCCGACCCTGACCCTGACCCCGATCCCGATCCCGATCCCGAGCGTGTGTCGCTTCGTTCGGTCGGTCGGCTCATCAGATGTCCTCCTCTAAGCGGACGTAGATCACGGTGAACACGAGCATGATGACGAGCATGACCCCGCCCGCCGCAGCCGCGTAGCCCAGCGCGTTCTGGACGAACGCCTGGTCGTAGACGAAGGTTGCGAGGACTTCGGTGTTATTGAGCGGGCCGCCGCCGGTCGAGAGGAAGACGATGTCGAAGTTGTTGAACGTGTAGATCACGTGTAGGACGATCATCACCATCGAGACCTGCGAGAGGTTCGGCAAGGTGATGTGACGGAACTGCTGGAGTGCGCCGGCCCCATCCATCTCCGCCGCCTCGTAGAGATCGTCGGGGATCGACAGCATCCCGGCCATGAGCGCCACCGCGAAAAACGGCGCGTTGCGCCAGACGTGAAGCCCGATGACGATCGGAAACGCGAGTTGGGGTGCGCCGAACCAGTATCTCGTCGGCAATCCGAACGCCCCGAGGATCACGTTCACCAGGCCGAACTCGGGCTGAAAGAGGAAGTTGAAGATCGTAACCATTACTACCACTGGCATCACCCACGTCACCATCGAGAGGCTCCGAAAGGCCCCGATCCCCGGCACTTTCTGCTTGAGGACGAGCGCGAGGCCGAGGCCGACGAAGTATTCGAGCGAAACTGCAAGCGTCGTCAGGAGTACCGAACGCCAGAGCGACCCCAGGAAGACGGAGTCGGAAAGAAGCGCCGCGTAGTTCGAGATACCCACCCAGGTCGCCTGATCGGGATAGAGAAGCGAACTCTCCTGGAAGCTCGTATAGATCCCGACGGCCGTGGGATAGACGATGATGATCGCGACTAGCGCGATCGCCGGCAGGACGAAGGCGTAGCCGAGCCGGGTCTCCCGGCTGATCGAGAGGAACTCCTCGGCGTAGCGACGGACACCTCCCCCCTGAGACGTCGATTCGGATTCGGTGGCCATTCTGTGCCCACCGGATCAGTTCTCGAACTCGCTCGTCAGGTCGCTCCACTTGCCGTGAAGGTCCTCGCCGGCCTGCATCGCGCTCTTGCGGTTGTAGACGACCTGCTGGACCTCGCTGTAAAGCGCCTGTGCGACCGGGCCCCAGTTCACGTACGCCAGCGGAACCCCCGTCTCTCCGGATTCGTTGAGCGCTTCCAAGTCCGGGTTGTCGATGCCGCTTTCGATACCCTCGATCGGCGGCGGGGTATTGAACTTGATCGCACCCTCGCCCGCTCGCTTCACCCCTTCCGGGCTCGAAATGGTGCTCATCGTCTCCCAGGCGGCGTCCTTGTTCTCCGAAGCGGAGTTCATGAGCAACGAGTTCACCGCGAGGTACGTCCCGTCGGGGTTCTCCGCCCCTTCGATGTGCGGTAACAGGACGGCACCGGTGTTGTCGAGGACGTCGTTCGCCGTGGCCTCGCTCGGCGCGTCGGTCACGAGCCCTAGTAGCCAGTTGCCACACTCGATCATCGCCTGGTTGCCCTGGAGGTAGCCGATGTCGTTCGACTCCCACCCGGCACCACGGACGTCGGGGCTGATCGCGCTCGGGCCCTGCTCGGCGAACAGGTCGGCGTAGTAGCTCTTGAACACCTGCCCGAGGGTTTCGGCGCTCGGCTCCAACGACCAGTTGCCGTTGCTTTGTGTGTAGATGTCCGGGCTCATCTGGAGCAGGTGGGAGACGTACTCCTGGAAGACGCGGATCTCACCCTTCTGGGTCGTGATGTGAAAGCCGTTCATGCCCTGTTCGTTCTTCGTAATCATCTCGGCGATCCGCTTCAACTCGCTTGCCGTCTCGGGAGGGTCCTGGCCGTATTTCTCCAGAATGTCCTTCCGGTAGAAGAGCACGCGCCCGCCGCCGATCACCGGCAGGCCCCAGAGCTCCCCGTCGTAAGTGAGCGCCTCCATCATCGAGTCGACGTACCGGTCGTAGTAGGGCAACTGCTCGGCCCGATCGCCGATGGGTTCGATGAGCCCGGCACGAGCGTACTCCGAATACTGTTCGAGTTCCCCGTTGAGCGCGTCGGGCGTGCCGCTTCGCCCGCCGGTGAGGAACTTCTGGTTCATATCGTCGTACGAAAAGGACTCGGCCTGAAGCGTGATGTCCTGCTGGTTCAGTTGGTTTCGCACCCAGTCGAGCGTCGGCTGGTACTCCGGATCGTCGAAATAGGCGTTCCACATCGTAACGCTCCCGCTCGATTCCCCGGAACCGCCGGAGCCATTGGAACCACCCGAGCCGCCGGAATCATCGACGCCACTGAGGCCGCCAACACAGCCGGCGAGCCCGGCGGCGACCCCTGCACCGACGCCGGTAAGCGTTCGTCGTCGCGTTACCCCTCGCCGATCGGAACCGCCCTCTCTCCCCATAGCAAGGGGTGTGTCCCGATCTGTAAGAGACCTCGGATGTCGGCACGCATGACCCGCTTTCCGAGCGAAGTAGTAACAGAAATAAAATATCCGGGATTACGGACGACGTCCGTCACGAGGCCGACGACCGGTGAACCGTAGAACGGGTCTCGGAGCGTTTCGAACCCGAGATTCGGCATCGGTTCGAGCGGGCTCCGTTGTGTCGATTGCAGTGAGAAAACCACATATCCGATATACATAGTCGAGTCCGATAGTAACCCTCACAGATATGGTACGTATCTGTGACGAGACGCGATCGAGGGGGGCCGAAGATAGCGGCAGAACGACGATCTAGCCGGAGGTTGATTACCCCGTCACTCGTTGTGACCGCAATGGGAGCACTCGAGATCGACGGACTGACCAAGACGTTCGGGGACGGCGAGACCGAAAACGTCGCTGTCGACGACCTCTCGCTGACCATCGAGGACGGCGAGTTCCTGACCCTCGTCGGGCCGTCGGGCTGTGGGAAGAGTACTACGTTACGGTGTGTCGCGGGCCTGGAGACGCCGACGAGCGGCGAGATCCGTCTCGACGGCGAGACCGTTACCGGCCGCAAGCCGAAGAACCGCGGGATGGCGATGGTATTCCAGAGTTATGCGCTCTACCCGCATAAGACGGCGTTCGACAACATGGCCTTCGGCCTGCGAATGACGACCGACCTCTCGAAGGGAGAGATCGACGAGAAGGTCCGCGACGCCGCCCGCGTGATGGAGATCGAAGACCTGCTGGACAACCGTCCGAGCACCCTTAGCGGGGGCCAACAGCAGCGCGTGGCGCTCGGCCGGGCGATCGTCCGCGAACCCGAAGTGTTCCTGCTCGACGAACCGCTCTCGAACCTGGACGCGAAGCTCCGATCAGGTATGCGCACCGAGCTCCAGGACCTCCAACAGCGCCTCGACGTCACCACACTGTACGTAACGCACGACCAGACCGAGGCGATGACGATGGGCGACCGGATCGCCGTGCTGGACGGCGGGCACCTCCAGCAGGTCGGCACTCCCTTGGAGTGTTATCACGAACCGCGCAATCGCTTCGTCGCGGGCTTCATCGGTTCGCCGAGCATGAACTTCCTCGATTGTACGCTCCGGGACGGCGTGATTCACCACGACGCCTTCGAGTACCGACTCTCGACCCCGACCGAGGCGTCGAGCGCGGGGTCGCGGGACGTCACCCTCGGTATCCGCCCGGAAGACCTCGATATCGTCGACAGCGCCACTGGGGGCCTGAACGACGAGAGCGACGCGAGCGGTGCAAGCGGCGTGGAGGGCGCGGGCGGGGCGGACGGCACGATGGACGCGACGGTGACGGTCGTCGAACCGACGGGGAACGTCACGGTCTTTTCGATCGACATCGGTTCGCAGGTGCTCACCGCCAGCACCGCCGACTCCCTCGACGTCGATCGCGGTGCACGGATCACCGTCGGAATGGCGGAGGAGAACGTCCACCTGTTCGACCGGGAGACCGGCGCGGCGCTCTCGCCGTCGGCCGCGACGCAGGCCGAAGAAGCGCCGGCCCGCGGTTCCTCGTCGTCCTGAACGCGAGAAGGGGTCGGCGGATCGGGAGCGAATCGAGCCGGCGGGTTCCCCGTCGAAAAAGCGATCACGGGGCGCGAAGACGGGACGGACCGCGATCAGTCCAATGCACTCGCGACCCGGAGGATTCCCGCCTCGTCGAACGCTCGACCGATGAACTGCACGCCTACCGGTAAGTTTTGGTTCTCTCGACCGTCGTTGTCGTGGCCCTCGCTATCGTCGTCGTGTCGACTGCCGGGCGTCTCGACGGCCGGTACGGAAACAGCGGGTAGGTTCGCGAGGTTCACCGGCACGGTGTTCGCGTCCATGAGGTAGAGTCGGAGGGGATCGTCGATCCGCTCGCCGACTTTTGGAGGTATGACCGGCATCGTCGGCGACGCCAGGACGTCGACGTCCTCGAAGGCGGCCTCGAAGTCGCGTTTCACCCACGTACGGGCGTCCTGGGCCTTCGCGTAGTATTTGTCGTGATAGCCCGCCGAGAGCGCGTAGGTCCCGAGGAGCACTCGTCGCTTTACCTCCTCACCGAAGCCCGCCTCCCGCACGCGAGCGTACGCCTCGTTCCAGTCGCCCCCTCGTTCGCTTTCCCCGTCGTCCTCCGCGGGGCTCGGTCCGTACCGTACGCCGTCGAACCGAGCGAGGTTCGAGGAGGCTTCGCCCATCGCGATCACGTAGTACGCGGCGAGGGCGTGGTCGATCGATTCCAGCGAGACCGCCTCGATCGTCGCTCCCTGATCTTCGAGCGCGTCGATCGAGCGCTCGAACGCGTCGACGACCGCTTCGTCCGCGCCGTCGACCAGATCGGCGAGCACGCCGATCGTCGTTCCCTCGACGTCGCCGGTCGCTGCGTCGGCGTACGATCCGTCCGGTTGCTCGCCACCAGCGTTTTCGCTGTCGGCAGTATCGTCGCCGCTGTCGGTCTCGCTACCGTGGTCGGCCGGCGGGCAGGTCGTCGCGTCGCGGTCGTCCGGGCCGGCGATGACGTCGAGCACTTCGCCCGCTTCCTCGACCGTCGGCGCGATCGGGCCGATCTGCTCTAAACTATTGGCGTAGGCGACCAGGCCGTACCGGGAGACCAATCCATAGGTAGGTTTGAGGCCGACGACGCCACAGAAGGCCGCGGGGTTCCTGATCGATCCCCCGGTATCGGAGCCGAGCGCTGCGTCGGCGAGGCCGGCGGCGACCGCGGCGGCCGATCCACCGGAGGAACCGCCGGCGACCCGTCCCGGCGCGCGCGGGTTCTCCGTCGGGCCGAACGCGGAGGTCTCGGTCGTGCCGCCCATCCCGAACTCGTCCATGTTGGTCTTGCCGACGATCGTCGCGCCCGCTCCCTTGAGGCGCGTCACGACCGTCGCGTCGTAGGGCGGAACGTAGTCGGCGAGCATGGCCGACCCGCAGGTCGTTTCGATCCCTTCGGTACTGATGTTGTCCTTGACTGCGACACGCATGTTCGAGAGCGGACCGTCGGCCGAGCGTTCGATTCCCTCGCGGGTGAGGAAGGCATTGTACTCGTCCTCGGCACTTCCCGAGCCTCCACTGGTCCTATCGGTTTCGTCGGACGCACCGGCTTCCCCGGTCGCGGCCTCGGTGTGTTCGCTCGCCATCAGGACACCCGCGGGCCCTTGAAGTACCCGTCTTCGGTTTCGGGAGCGTTTCGCAGAGCTTCGGCCTGGCGCAAGCCCTCACGAGTCTCGTCGGCTCGCAGAACGTTCACGAGGTCGGGTTCGGCGTCGGTTTCGGGTACGTCGTCGAGCGTCTCGAAGTACTCGAGGATCGCGCCGAACTGCTCGGTGAAGCGGTCTACCTCATCGTCGTCGAGATCGACCCGCGCGAGGCCGGCGACGTGACGGACGTCCTCGGCAGTGACGTCCTCGGCAGTGACGTCCTCGCCGGTGGTGTCGGCCGCGGTCCCTTCGTTCGTGGCCCCATCGTTCGTGCTCTCGTCGCTCATGGCTCGGGAAAGCGTCGGATCGAGGCTAAGGGTTTCGATGGAATCGATAGGCGAGAGCGATCGAGGGAAGCCGGATCGCGGCAGGCTCCGGGGAGCGACGATCACAACACCGAAACCGGCCGTCGGCGTGGGGTCGATATGGAGACGACGCGCCACTTCGTCGCGACGGTCTACGTCGTCCACGACGGGGCGACCCTGCTACACGACCACGAGCGGTTGGGACTCCGGCTCCCGCCGGGCGGCCACGTCGATCGCGACGAACTCCCCCACGAGGCCGCGTTGCGCGAAGTCCGGGAGGAAACCGGTCTCGACGTGGCGCTGCTCGGCGAACCCGAAGGCCCGGAAAGCGACACCGTTCGACCGCTACTCGAACCCCGACACCTCCTGTTGGAGGACATCGACGTCCACGAGAACGGCCGTATTGCCCACCAGCACATCGATTCAGTGTTTTACGGCGCGGCCGACATCCGCGAAATTTCGCCCGCGCCGGGCGAGACACCCGCCGATGCCTGGGAGTGGGTCAGTGCCGGCGAACTGCGCGCGAACCCCGATCGGTACGAACCGGACGTGATCGAGATGGGGACCGAGGCGATCGAACTAGTCGGATCGCGCCGGCCGTGATCGTACCGGCCGTGACGAGTCGAGAGCCGGGTCCGTGTAGCCGTCCGGCAAGACACTTAGGGCAGTGGATGCCCAATGGTAGGTGTGGACCGATCACGGCTACTCATGGGGCTCGCGGCGGTGTTCGCGGGGCTGTTCGTGCTCATGGCCGTGCTCGGGTTCGTCAGTCACCTCGTTTTCCTCCTGGTCGCGATCCCCTTCGGAATCGTGAGTTACACCCTCTGGTATCACGCCTCGGGTCGTCTGCGCGAGCGTGCGAGTCGGCAGGCCCGCGCGGACCGGAGCCGAGCACGAGGGCCCAACGAGGCGGCGGCCGGCGGCTTCGATGCCGGTCCGCGCCAGGAGTGGACCGGCCCACGGCGGGGAGCCGACGGTACCGGCCGAACGCGTGCCGATGGGGCGCGTGGGTTCGGTGCGGGCGCGCGGAACGGCCGGCAGGGGCGCGCTCGATCGGCGTCGGGGCCGGAGCTGAGTTCCGCGGAGGCGTACGACGTGCTCGGCATCGGTCCGAGTGCCGACCCCGACCGGGTACGCCGGGCCTACCGCGAGCGAGTCAAAGACGTCCACCCCGATACCGAAGACGGGGACGAAGCGAGCTTCAAGCGCGTCCAGCAGGCCTACGAACGGCTCCGAAACGGCCACGAACACTGAGAACACTACACCGTTTCCCCGTCGTGGTCATTTCCCGCGAACGAGGGGCTCGACACCCGAATTCGGGGAAAAGCCGATCGGGAGCCGGGAAACACCGACGACGGGAGACGCCGGGGATGCCGGGAATGGGGGACGTCGTTACAGTGGGCGAACTCCGAACGGGGAGGGTTGTGGTGTCCGGCGAAGCCGAACGCACTTTCGGGGCGGGCGCGAACGGTCGGGTAATGACCGTCCGGGTTCGGGGAGTTCGATCGTGAGACCGCTCGTCGTCGACATCGACGGGACGATCACCGACAGGAACCGAGCCGTCGACCCGCGGGTGTTTTCCGTGCTACGGGAGTGGCCCGCGCCGGTCGTGATCGCGACGGGCAAGGCGTTTCCCTATCCCGTCGGCCTCTGTGAGTTCATCGGCCTCCCTACGAGGGTGATCGCCGAGAACGGCGGCGTGGTCTGTATCGGC
>PXQR01000018.1:54724-64144 GCA_003021235.1 Halobacteriales archaeon QH_6_64_20
CGGCGGGAATCACCCCTCGAACCGCTCGAAGAACTCGCCGACGAGCGTGGGCTCGAAGTCGTCGATACCGGGTTCGCCTACCACGTCAAATCGCCCGACGTCGACAAGGGACAGGGGCTCGTCGTCGCCGCCGAGGAGCTGGGTTGGGCACCGAACGAATTCGTGGCGATCGGCGACTCGGTGAACGACGTCGATACCTTCGCGGTCGCGGGCGACTCGTACGCCGTTTCGAACGCCGACGAGCGTGCGCGAGCGGCCGCCGACGTCGTGACCGACGGCGCGTACGCCGAGGGCTTCCTCGAAGCGATCGAGACCATCGAGGCCATCGGGGCGGGCGAGGCGGACGAGCGACCCAGTGGACGCTAACGGGAACCGAGCGGCGAGCACCGCGACCGGCAATGGGCGGCGAGCGAGGAAATCCGGCGCGGCGATCGAAACAGGTGCTCACCCGAGACGATCGACGATCGAAGAACCCTCGACGTAGACGAGACCGTTGCGCTCGGCGTACGCGCGGGCGGCCGTCGGCGAGAGCGCGCCCTCCGCGTCGACGAGCATCTCACAGACGGCGACCGCCGGCGGGAGGTCGGCAGCGGCGGCGAGCGTGAGTCCCAGTTCGGTGTGACCGCGCCGGTCCGCGAGTCCGTCCGGAGCGCCGCGTAGCAGGTGGACGTGACCGGGCGCGCGAAAGGCGCTCGGAAAGTCGTACTCCTCGAAGTCGGCAGCCGCGCGGCCGAGTTCCGAGACGGTGAGCGCGCGGTCGGCGTCGGTGATCCCGGTGTAGGTGTCCCGGTGGTTGACCGTGAGCGAGAACGACGAGCGCTCGTCGTAGCCTAGATCGTGATCGGCGGCGGCCGGGTGATCGAGCGAGTTCTGGACGAAGGGGAGATCCCATGCCTCGGCGATGCCGTCGGCGAGTGCAACGCAGACGAGCCCGCCGGCGTCGTTTCGCATACGGGCGAGCGCGGCGGGCGTGACGGCCCGCGCCGGGTAGACCAGATCGATCTCGCCCTCGCGGTCGGCGGCGTCGTGGATCAACACCGGCCTCCCATCACCGAACGCGGCGGTCGCCCGGTCGAGCGGGGTTCGTCCCTCGTGATCGACGGGCTCGGCGGCGTCGGCGGCGTCGGCGTCGGTCGTTACGCCGCCCATTTCAGCGCCCCCCGACGTGGATCGTAACGGGGTCGGCGTCCGCAAGCGACAGTTCGTCGCGGAGCTTGTCCGGAGCGATCAGTTCGAGCTGGTCCTCGTCGTGATGGGTGCGCTCGGGTGCGATGACGTGAGCGTTCTCGTAGGTCTCGACGTCGGAGCCGTCGCTATCGGAGCCCGCATCGGAATCGGGGTCGGTATCGGAACCGGAACTGCCGACGACCGTCGCCGGGTAACAGACCGCGGGACCGTAGGTCCGGTCGTCGTCCTCCCAGCCGTCGATGGCGATCGGGCGAAGCGCGTCGAGACCTCCACGGGCCCGAACGCCCTCGGCGTCGAGATCGACGTTCAACGTACCGGGAAACGGCTCGTAGCCCAGCCGCGCTTCGAACTGTGTCATGTAGCCGGGAAGCGTAATGTAATGACGACCCTCGCCCATCCCCACGGTAACGGTGCCCGAAAGCTCGATCGCGGTCGAGGACTCGAACAGGCGGCGGTACTCGGCGTACTCGCGGCGCAACGCGCGCTCGCCGTCGGCGGTGACCGTTACCCACTGGCCGTCCGCGACGCGTTCGCGCTCGATCAACCCGGCGTCTTCCAAGGTCTGCAATCGACGGGAGGCGGTCTGGTTCGACGCGTCGAGACGATCGGCGAGCGCCCCACAGGAGGTCTTCGCCCCCCCATCGAACCCGTCGTTGAGCGCCAGTAGCTTGAGCGTCGCGAGCTCGTCGTACCCGACGGCCACCCCGGCCGTTTCTGCCATATCCGTACTCCGCCGGGCGCACTCATAAGCGTACCGAATCCGGTATGCATCACGGTTTCGAGACGGTAGGAAGGAGACGGAGCCGAGAACGACGGGGCGGTTCGTTCGCCGACGACGATGGCGGCGGTCCGACGACGAGAGGTCACAACGTTTATCAACGATCTGTGATAAAGTGTAACTATGGCGCAAGCCCTGTCCCCGCGGCCGATCGACTTGAAAGTACGGCGACGAGGGGCGAGCCGATGAGCGGTAACGCCGATACGGGCATCGACGGCGTGCGGTCCCCCGCGGACGTAACCGAGTCGTGGTCGGATGTCTCCTATCACGTGCTCAATAGTTACCTCGAAGCGAACCGCGCGCTCATCGCGGCGCTCGGCCTCTCGCCGGATTCGTCCTTCGAGACGTCGCGATCGTCGACAGCATCGCGGGCGTCACGAGCGTCGTCGCCAGCGTCGCCGACTCCGACCTCCTCCGTCGGAGCCGGGACGGAAACGCCCGAACTCGCGGGCGTGGCCGACGAGTGGGAGACCGAACGCTCGGTCGAGACCCGCGAGGAGTTAGGCGTCGGCGAGTACGTCCGGTTCAGCAAGACCGTGAGCGACGGCGACGTTCACGCCTTCGCCGGCGCGAGCGGCGATACCAATCGATTACACCTCGACGACGAGTTCGCCGAGCAGACCCGTTTCGAGGGGCGGATCGCGCACGGGACGCTGGTATCGGGGCTGATCAGCGCCGCGCTGGCCCGACTACCCGGACTCACGATCTACCTCTCACAGGATCTGGAGTTCCGGGGTCCGGTCAGGATCGGCTCGGTCGTCACTGCCGAATGCGAGATCGTCGAGGACCTAGGCGAGGATCGCTACCGACTCCGGACCAGCGTTACCGACGAGGACGACGAGTCGGTCATCGACGGCGAGGCGGTCGTGCTGATCGACGATGTACCCGACGAGTAGCGGAACCTATATCATTCAGGTTGGGGACCATCCTGACCTCTCCCCGGGCTAATCCGGAGTCGGTCGTATCGTAAAACCCATCGAAGCGACTGGTTCGGCGAAAGCGCTGTAGTAGTATCGCTGGTACTACCGTGCATGAGCGAGACGACGCGCATCACTCGGAAGGGACAGACGACGATCCCACAGGCGCTACGCGAGAGGTACGGCCTCGAACCGGGCGACGAGGTCGTCTGGGAAGAGGGCGAAGACGGACTCGTCGTCAGGAAACGCGATCGTATCGCGGGTCGCGGGATGCTCGCCGAGGGGTTCAGCGAGGCCGAACGGGAGGAACTCGCCGCCGAACTCACCGACGACATCCGTCACAAGCAACGAACCGACTGGACCATCGACTGAGACGACGCCGATGGATCGCTATACGACCGACGCCGTGGGTTTTCTCCCCTACTTCGTCGACGACCTCGGGTCGGCGGCGAACGCCTGCTATCGGCGAGCGGAGCGAAACGACTGTGTGATCGAACTGCCGGCCATCGCCGCGATCGAGACGCTCTATCGAGTCGAGAGGGGCCACGACCTCCACGGGAAGGCCCCCACTGGCACGTCCGAACAGGTCATCGAGGGACTCGAAGCGTTCCTGCCCGTCACGGTGGTCGAAACCGGATTCGAGGAGATCCGGCTGATTCCCGATCTGGTCGCTGACCTGTCGATCCACGACGCAATGATCGTCGCGAGCTACCGGACACGCGGGACCGAGGGCGTGATCACGACCGACACGGAGATCGACGACCTCGGCGTGTCCGTTATCTGGGACTGACCGCGTGGCGCGGAAACGGCGTCGGCTCGTGAGTGGCCGCCGGTCAGTACGCTCATACCGATCGACGGCGAACCGGAGCTATGACCGATCTGTTAGAGACGCGGGTGACGAACCGGTGGATCGTCGGGCCGAACCACGCGAACAACTTGGAGGTCGCTCACGGGGGCACCGTTCTCAAGTGGATGGACGAGGTCGGAGCGATGAGCGCGATGCGCTTTGCGGGGCAAGCTTGTGTCACCGCACGGATCGAACAGGTGAACTTCGAGCGCCCGATCCCCGCGGGGCAGGTCGCGCTGATCGAGTCCTATGTATACGACGCGGGGCGGACGAGCGTCCGGGTGCGCCTGCAGGCCTTCCGCGAGGACCCGCGAACGGGCGAGACCGAAGGGACCACCGAGTCCTATTTCGTCTACGTGGCGATCGACGACGACCGCGAACCGACGCCGGTGCCGGAACTCAGAGTCGAAAGCGAAGAAGGCGAACGACTCCGCGAGGAGGCGAAACGGGATGAGACGGAGATCAGCGCGGAGCAGGCGTAGCGAACGACGAGTCCTCTCGGGTCTCCGGATTTCACGACAGGTCTATCGCAGGAGCAGGTGCTTGCTGTGCGCTCGTCTTCGGCGCGTGTCGATACAAGTAAACAGCCCGACCTCCGAGCACTGGCAATGAGCGATCGGGTCGCGCCCTCCTCGGCGACCGCGAGTTCTCCATCGGAAACGGAGTCAGGGCGCGTACACGTCGTCGGCACTGCACACGTCTCCGCCGAGAGCGTCACGGAGGTAAGAGAGACCATCGCGGCCGAACACCCCGAAGTCGTCGCGGTCGAACTCGACGAGGGCCGGTATCACCAGCTCAAAGGCGAGACGCCCGACGACCTCGACGCGGGCGACCTACTCCGGGGAAATACCGTCTTTCAGTTCCTGGCGTACTGGATGCTTTCGTACGTGCAGATGCGCATGGGCGATCGCTTCGACGTCACCCCTGGGGCGGACATGCTCGCGGCGGTCGAAACCGCCGAAGAACTCGGACTCGGGGTCTCGCTCGTCGACCGCGACATCCAGGTGACGATCCAGCGATTCTGGGCGCGGATGACGCTCTTCGAGAAACTGCGGATGGTCGCCAGTCTGCCGCTCGCGCTCGTGGGTATCGGCGGTGGCAGTGGAAGCGGGAGGGAAGACGGAAACGGAGGCGGAGACGAGTTCGAGGAGTTCGACGTCGAGTCGCTCACTGACGCCGACGTCGTGAGCGCGATGATGGAGGAGTTCAGACGCTTCTCGCCGGGCGGGGCAGAAGCCCTGATCGACGAGCGCGACGCCGTGATCGCCCATCGGCTGGTCGCCCTGCGCGAGGCGGGCCACGAAGTGGTCGCGGTCGTCGGGGCGGGCCACCGCGAGGGCATCGAGCGGTATCTAGAGAACCCGGCCGAACTTCCACCGCTAGAGTCGCTTATGGGCACGCACGAGCGCCGTTTCTCGGCGTACAAGCTCTTTGGCTACCTCTTTACGCTCGGCTTCCTCGCCTTCTTCGTGCTCGTCGCGATGGCGGGCGCACGCGACGGCCTCTTACTTCGGTTGTTCGGCGCGTGGTTCCTCGTCAACGCCGCCTTCGCCGCCGGACTCGCGCGACTGGCGGGCGCACACGTTCAGAGCGCCGCGGTCGGCGGGGCGATCGCCTGGCTCACGAGCGTCAACCCCCTGCTCGCGCCGGGATGGTTCGCCGGCTACGTCGAACTGCGCTACCTCAACGTCAACGTGAAAGACATCGGAACGCTCAACGACCTGCTATCCGACGAGGAACAACCACTCAAGGAGCTGTTCGGCCGGATGACGAACGTACCCCTCTTCCGGCTGATCCTCGTCGTGGCGCTTACGAACATCGGGAGCTTCGTCGCGAGTATCCTGTTCGTCGCGGTCGTACTGCCCTATCTCGCGGCGGACGTCGGCGGCGTCGACGGGATCGTCCGGCTCATGGTACAGGGCGCGCGTAACAGCGCCGACCTCCTCTGGAGCGTGTTCACGTGAGCGGATCGATAGGGGTGATGCGATCGATGGGGTCGATGCGCTCAACGCGATCGACGGGAGGAAAGCGATGAACGTCGGCGCACGCGAGGCGTTCGATCTGGCGGTCGCGTGGATCGCGCTGGGGGTTGCCTTTACCGTGTTCCTCCAGCGCGAGCTGGTGAACGTGCTGTTCGGCGGTCTCGCGGGCACCGTCCCCGAGGGATTGGTCGCGGCCGCCGGCCAGGCCTTCGCGCTCAGTATGGTGACAGTGGGAGTCGGCTTCCTGTTACACGAACTCGCCCACAAGGTGGTCGCGATCCGCTTCGGCCAGCGCGCGCAGTTCCGTGCGGATTACGGGATGTTACTGCTCGCGATCGCCGGAGCCTTCGCGGGATTCCTGTTCGCCGCACCCGGCGCGGTCTACCACCGCGGCCGGATCACCGCCCGGCAGAACGGCCTGATCGCGCTTGCCGGCCCGATCACGAACCTCCTGCTCGCACTTCTCTTCGCGCCGTTGCTGACGGTTTCGGGCTTTTTGGGTGAGGTCGGCGTGCTCGGCGTGGGTATCAACCTGCTCCTCGCGGGATTCAACATGATCCCCTTCGGCCCGCTCGACGGCCGGAGCGTGCTTCGCTGGAGCAAGGTCGTGTTCGCGCTCGTTTTCGTTCCGAGCGCCGCGCTCGCGGTCTTCGGACTGTTGTTCGTGTTCTGAGCGCGAATACCCCCGCAGCCCCGGAGATCGCCCGGTTCACCGGTCGCTCATCATTCGCCGTTCACCACTCGCCGTTCGCCGTCGGTGATCCGTCGTCCGTCGTCTACCGTCCGTGTCCCTCGTCCCGTCATATCGACTGCGCTATCGCATCGTCAGTTGACGCACGAGGGTTTTAGTAGTCCAACGGGACCGTTCCCGACCGAACCGCGTACCGAAGACGGAACGAACACTACGGACGGATGGACTACGCTCGGTTCCTGATCGTCGGCGCGATCGCCTTCGGAGCGCTGATCATGATCTACGCGGTCGCCGTCGACGAACTGCTCGCGAACGCGATCGAGCACACCGATGGGGACGGTCCGGTAGTCGAGCTGCCCGCGAGCGAGAGTGCCGGGTCCCGGCTCTCGGTTCCCGGCTCCCGACACCCGATCCGCTCGACCGTCGTGATCGTCGCTCTTTTGCGAGCACGGCGTCCGACCTCGGGCATGACGGAGGAGCCAGCGCCGGGCGATAGCGGCGACGACGATGAAGATGAAGCCGGAGGCGGAGACAGGGACGGAAACGAAAGCAGGAACGGAAACGGAAGTAGGGACGAAGGCGGAGGTGGGGACGAGAACCGAAACGGGGACGAACCGAAAGGGCTCACCTACGCCGCGGCGGGCGTCGACATCGACGCGAGCGAGGCGGCGACGGCGGCGCTCGTGGGCGAAGCGATCGAAGCGAGCGAAACCGACGGAGCCGGGAGCGATCCCGAGGGCGACTATGCAGGCTTGATCGATCTCGGGAGCACCTATCTGGGACTCGTGACCGACGGCGTCGGCACGAAATCGCTCGTGGCCGAGGCAGTGGGGGAGTACTCGACGATCGGTATCGACTGCATCGCGATGAACGTCAACGACCTCGTGGCCGCGGGGATCGAGCCGATAGCGTTCGTCGATTACCTCGCGGTCGCCGAACCCGACGAGGGGGTCGCCGCTCAGATCGGCGAGGGTCTCAGGGTCGGCGCGGAGGAAAGCGGAATCGAACTGGTCGGCGGCGAGACGGCCGTCATGCCCGAAGTCGTGCGAAGGCTCGATCTCGCGGGGGCCTGTGTGGGTCTCGCGTCGGAGGACCAGTTGTTGCCGGGGCGAGCCGAGGTCGGCGACGCGTTAGTGGGATTTCGATCGGGCGGGATCCACTCGAACGGACTCACGCTCGGGCGCGAAGCCGCGACCCGCGAACACGACTACGACGACCCGTTTCCCGACGACCCGGAGTACTCGATCGGCGACGTACTCCTCGAGCCGACGCGGATCTACACCCATCTCCTCGGTCCGCTTCGCGAGCACGGAGCCCACGCCGCCGCACACGTCACCGGCGGCGGCTGGACGAACCTCGCGCGGATGGGCGACCGGCGCTACGAGATCACCGACCCGTTCGACCCCCAGTCCGTGTTCGCGTTCGTCCAGCGGGCAGGCAACGTGAGCGACGCCGAGATGTATTCGACCTTCAACATGGGCACCGGCTTCGTCGCGGCGCTGCCCCCCGAGAACGCGGAAGCGCTCGCCGGAGCGACCGACGGTCGGGTGATCGGCCGTGTCGAGACGGGAAGCGGCGTGGCGGTCGGCGGTGTGGAACTACTTCCGTAGTGCTAAACAGTAGAAGTAGAGGAAGTGTACGGTACAGCGGTTTCCTGAGAGCTGATGAGATCGTTTAGGAAGCCCCCGACCGCTCGGCCCCTTCCGGTCCCTCCCGAGACAGTTTGTGTCGCTCTTCGTCGCTCGATCAAACGCTACCGATAAGAGCGGCAACCGGCACGAGAGCAGTGGCCGGCGCGAGAGCGATCGGAGCCATTGACGCGGCCGATTGCCACAGCATCGTCGTCGAACCGGGACCGCAGTGACAGCCGGTTAGCACCGTCAGCGTGCCGGCCGCCAGCACGCCACAGGCCGCGCCGACGCCGAGCGTCCAGGTCCGTCCGCGGCCGAGCAACGAGGAGAGCGCGCCCACGAGGAGCAACGCGGCCGGAACGCCGGTCACGTAGATCCGTGCGAGTCCCGTGTCGACCGCGGCGAGCACCGCCGTCGGGTCAACGCCGGCCGTCGAGAGCGGGATCGCACCCGGGAGCAGTCGCACCGAACCGACCGTCGTCCTGACTGGCGATAGCCAAAGCAGTACTGCGGCACTGGCGAGAAAGGCAACGAACACGGCCGAAAGCGCGCCGAGGGAGGTCACCGGGTCGAGCCGACCGCCGAAACGATCGCTTGACTTGTGGGTCACCATGTTCCCCGCAAGGTCGTCGTCCTGATGTACCCTTCCGTTGCACTCGACGGGGTGATCCAGCGAGGAACGCCGATCCGCTGATGGGTTTATACGTCGGTCGCCGGTAGGTCGGCCCATGGGACTCGACGTCGAACCGCCAGCTCCGCCACGTTTGAACGTCGGTCGCGACACCGACGAGTACGAGGACGCGACCGTCGGCGGCGACGAGTACCGCCGGCAGGAACTACAGGACTTCCTCGACGAGGGAGCCTGGGAGGAGGCCTTCGAGGAGTGGGCGGCAAGCGCGGAGATGACCACCTTCGAGTGGTCGGTCGCGCGGGACCTCGATCTGGTGAGCCGGTACGATTTCTTCTGGGACGACTTCGCCGATCGAGTAGGGTATCACGCGCCGGGTATCCCCGAGGACTGGCGCGAACGCGATCTCCACCCCAAACTCGACTCGTGGGGCACCGTCTCCGCGATCAACGCCGGACTCACCGAACTCGGTCAGATCGTCTGTGAGGTTCTCAAAGACGAGTACATCGACTGGGAAGCCGACTACGTTGCGCCCGACGACCTACCAGATTTCTGAATCGAAGCGGTGTCCCGACGAAAGGCGGTCCGAAAGGACGGGTCCCTGAGTTCGGTACCGTCTCGATTACTCGCGCGGAACGGAGATGTTCTTCAGGTCGGCACCACAGTCCGGACAACGCCCCGCTTCGCCGGCGGTGCGGTGTCCACAGCCGATACACTCGTACTCCCCGTCGCTTGGCGTGTAGGGATCGGTTCGTACC
>PXQR01000018.1:64204-135207 GCA_003021235.1 Halobacteriales archaeon QH_6_64_20
ATTGACGTAGGGGTTCGTTCGCCCCGCGGACGGTCGTCTCACAGCCGGCCGGCAAGCACGAACGTCTCGCGGCGGGCGTTCGCGCTCGTGACCTCGAAGCCGTGGGCCTCCAGGTCGCTAACGGCGCGCTCGACGTCGAAGCGCTCGTCGAGCGCGGGGCCGTCCTCGCCCGTGCCCGCGGCTGACCAGTCGACGATGCCCACTGTCCCGCCCGGTCGGAGGACGCGGGCGAGTTCGCTGAGAGCGGGGTCGTCGGCGAACTCGTGGTAGGTCATCGTCGAGAAGGCAGTGTCGAGCGCGTTCTCCTCGAACGGGAGGTCGGCGATCTCGGCGGTGATCGTCGAGACGTTCTCGGGAAGGCCCTTTTCGCGATAGTACTCGCCCATCGCCTCCTGGACGTCGACCGCGTAGACGGCCTCTACATAGGGCGCGACGTCGTCGGTGTAAAAGCCGGTTCCGCTACCGAGATCGGCGACGGTATCGGTGGGGCTAGGGTCGAACAGCGCCAGCAGTTCCTCGACCGAGCAGAACTCGTACCGCCAGGAGTCCTCCAAGGCGTCGGCGCGCTCGATCGGGTAGGTGTGAAAACCCATGTCCGTTCGACGGGCGGGTCGAACACATACCCTTCGGCCCCGAAAGCCCGATACGGGTGGTCGTTCGCTACCCGTTCGGCTCCGGGCCGTAGTAGGCGAGCACGGCACCGAGTCCGACGACGACGGCCGCGTAGCCGAAGGCCGCGACGTACGTCCGGGTGGACTCGATGAGCGCGCCGGCGATCACCGGCGCACTAAACGAACCGAGCGCGCTCATCGTCGTCAGCGCCGACAGCGCGGTCGCCGTGACGGTCGATCGGACCAGTTCCTGGACGTAGGTAAAGAGGATCCCTATCCCGAGCTGGAGGAACAGTCCGGCGAGCAACAGACAGCCGGCCACGACCGCGGGCACCTCGGTGAGCGCGATCACCCCGACCAGGGGGAGCGTGCCGGCGAAGGCCACGGCGACGAGCGGCCGACGACGCCGGGAGAGGAGGCGATCGGAGACGAACCCGCTCGTGCTCCGCGAGAGCACGCCGATCGCGGGGAACACCGAAACGAGCACGCCGCTCGCCGTCAGGGACAGGCCGAGTTCCGCGGTGAGGTAGGTCGGCATCCAGCTGTTGAAGAAGACGTACGCCGAGTAGACGAGAAACCCCATCGCCGCGACCGAGAGGACGTTTCGGTCGGTGAGCACGCGCCGGAACTCCGCGAGGTGTGGGGCCGCCGTGCCGCCGTCGGCGCGTTCGGGACGGCCCGAACGGCCGGACGGATCGCCGGAGGGGTTCGAACTGGCGAACCAGAAGGCGATCCCCGCGATCGCGACCGTGAGCGCGAAGACCCCGAAGGGCGCGCTCGGGCCGTACCGGGCGACGACCCGCGGGCCGGCGAACTGGCCGACGGCGAAACCGGCCGGCGCGCTCGTCGTGAACACGCCGATAGCGCTCGCCCGACTCGCGGGATCGAACCGCCGGCCGATGAGATCGATACAGGCGCTCCAGATCAGCGGGAAGGTGAGGCCGGCGGCCGCCCGCGCGCCGAGCAACGACCAGTACGACCCACTACGGGCGGCCTGCCAGCTCCACAGACACGCACCGAACAGCACGCCCGCGGCGAGGGTCGCTGCCCGCCGTTCGTCGACCCGATCCAGGACGACTCCTGCCGGTATGCCGACGAGAGCACCGACCGCGAAGAGCACGCTCACCAGCCAGCTGGCGGCCGTCGCGTCGATACTCAACCCTCGAGAGAGGACCGGAAAGAAACTCGCCGGCACGATGATGTACGCGTTCAACGCGGCGGCGAGCAACCAGCCGCCGCCGACGAGCGCCCACCCGCTATCGACGCGCCGACCGCTCACCGGGTGCGACCCGCCAGTGGCTGCGGTGCTCGCGGTACTGCGACGAGTCGCCGATCGAACGGCGAGCGAACGGGACGACCGCGGTCGTTGGACACACCTCGATACGGGGTTCGGCGAGGAAAAAGCGCTCCGCTCGGTCCTCGCCCGTCCGTTCGATCCCTATTGGCCGGGGTCGGCTCGTTGGCCCGTCGACCCGTTAGCCCGTCGGCCCGTTGGCCCGTCACCCCGTCGGCACTCGACGCGAGCCACGCTAGCGGGGTTCCGTCGAAAACGTCGAACCTCGAACGGCGAGCCCGGCAACGAGTGAAGGAGCGGAAACTGCCGGAATCGGTGTGAGGGTCCCCCGTGTTCGTCTCGACAGGTGGATAATCGTCGATTCGCCGCACGGCGTTCGAGTCCACGTCTCGGCGCTTGGGCGATCGGCGTGATCGTCTGCCGGTAGGGTGTCGCTAACGCTTAGTGAGCCCGGGCTCCTCGCTACGGTCGCGCTCGCGGGAATCGTCGCGGTCGGCTACGAACCGCTCCGACGTCGGTCACCGAAGAGCGCCCGGTTGCTCGACGTCGAGCGACCGAGGTAGGCTGTTAATAATTCATTAAACTTATCGCAGACTGCTACAACAGCACTCGCGTGCCATGAGCGATCATCGATCTTCGAGCATGGAGACGCTCCTCGTCGGGCTCGACGGGGCTTGTCTGTCCGTGCTCGAACCGCTGTTCGAGCGAAACGACCTCCCGTACCTCCGGTCCGTGTTCGCCGAGGGTGCGAGCGGTCCCTTGGAGTCACAGATCCCGCCCTGGACGCCCAGCGCCTGGCCGTCAATATACACGGGGAAGAACCCGGGCCGACACGGCGTCTTCGATTTCCTCGCCTTCGACGGGTACGATTGGGACGTCGTCAACGCGACCCACGTTCGGGAACCCTCGATCTGGGAGCTGCTCGGTCACTACGGCGTTTCGAGCGTCGTCGTCAACGTGCCCGTGACCCACCCACCGCAGCCGTTCGACGGCGCGCTCGTCCCCGGATACGTCGCCCCCGAGACGCCGGAGTGTCACCCGCCCGGACTCCTCGAAGAGATAACCGACGCTATCGGCGAGTACCGCGTGTATCCACCCCGTGATGTCTCGAGCGACGAGCAGGTCGAGCGCTACTGTGAACTCACGCGGATGCGGGGCGATGCGTTCCGGTATCTCGCGGATCGGTTCGACCCCGGGTTCGGGTTCGTCGAGTTTCAGGGGACGGACACGGTGTTTCACGACCGGCCGGGCGACCTCGATGCCGTCCGGGCGATCTACCGGGCGGTCGATGCGGAGGTCGGCGCGATCCTCGACGAACACGATCCCGAGAACGTTCTCGTCGTCAGCGATCACGGGATCGGTCGGTACGAGGAGTACGAGGTCCGCGTGAACGAGTTCCTCCGGAACGAGGGGTTCCTCGAAGCGAGACGAGGCGGGAAGGGGATGCCGACGTGGGCGACCGTCCGGGAGAACCGACTGGTAAAAGGCGACGCGGGAACCGAACGGGAATCGGGACTGTTCGAGCGATCGATGGCACTCGCCGCACGCTTCGGTGTCACCGCCCAGCGTCTCGAACGGCTCGCCGAGGCCGTCGGCCTCGCCGACGTCATCGGCGGACGGGTCTCGAACGACGTGATCCGGGCGGCGGCCGAGCAGGTCGACTTTCCCCGCTCGCGGGCGTACATGCGCTCGCGAAGCGAACTCGGGGTTCGTATCGATCTCGAAGGGCGCGAGCCGGACGGAACGGTGCCACGAGCCGAATACGAGGGGACTCGATCGGAGCTCATCGCCGCCCTGGAATCGGTCACGACCCCGGAGGGCGACCCGGTGTTCGAGGACGTCGCCCCTCGGGAGGAGTACTTTCAGGGCCCCATGGTCGGTCGGGCGGTCGACGTCGTTACCGTCCCCCGGGAGTTCGAGCAGTTCCTGTCGGCGGAACTGGGAGGGGAGGTCTTCGGCGCGCCGAGCGAACCCTGGAACCACGAGATCGAGGGCGTGATCGCCGCCCGGGGGACGACGATCGACTCTACGGTGGATCCCGAGGGCGCTCACCTGTTCGACGTCGCGCCGACGGTTCTCGCCACGTTCGGCCTGCCCCGTGACGAGCGCATGGACGGTACCGTCCTCCCAATCGTCGAGTCCGCGGGCGAACGGGCCTACCCTGCGTTCGAGCCGGTATCGGAGACGCCGACCGACGACAGCGCCGTCGAGAACCGACTCGCCGACCTCGGGTACATACGATGACCGTTACCGTCACCGTCGCGGACGCGAGCGACCGTGAAGAGTGGAACGGGCACCTCGAACGATCGCCGTACGGGGGGCCGTTCCATCGGTACGAGGCACTACAGGCTCAAGCGAAACACGCCGGAGCGACGCTCCATCCGCTGGTCGGCCACGTCGGCCAGGAACCGATCGGCATCCTTCCCGTGTTCGAACTCCGGAAGGGGCCGATCACGGGAGCGTTCTCCCCGCCCCCGTATCTCCACGTGTTCTATCTCGGACCGGTGTTACTGAACGTCGATAAACTGAAAGTACGGAAAGCGGAACGGCGTCACGAGCGGTTCATCGACGGCTGTTTCGAGCAGGTGAACGAACGGATCGGTCCACAACACGTTCAGGTACGGACCAGCGATCGACACGGCGACGTCCGTCCCTTCGAGTGGAACGGCTGTACGACGACCCCCTGGTACACGTACGTGGTCGATCTGACCGGCGGCGAAAAAGCGGTACTGGCGGCGTTCAGTAGCGACGCTCGAAGCAACGTCCGTTCCCCCGACGACGGGAGCTACACGATCCGGGAGGGCGGCACCGAGACGATCGAGCGCGTTATCGGCCAGGTGAGAGAACGCTACGAGGCGCAGGGGCGATCGTACGGCGTTCCGCCCGATTTCGTCACGGAACTGTACTCCCGGTTGCCCGACGGACGGGTACGGCCGTACGGGCTTCGCATCGACGGCGAGTTCGTCGGTGGGATGGTCGTGCTCGAACACGGCGATACGGTCTATCGCTGGCAGGGAGGCGTGAAACCGGCCGCGGACGTCGACGTACCCGTCAACGATCTGCTCGACTGGCGGGTCATGCGGGACGCGATGGCCCGCGGGATCGAGCGATACGATCTCGTCGGCGCGGGTAATTCGCGCATCAACCGGTACAAATCGAAGTTCGGCCCGAACATCGCGACGTCGTACGAGATCGAAGGCGGGGATCAAGCGGTGAACGCGCTCGTACAGCTCTACAAGTGGGGCTCGGCGAAGATCCCCTCGTAGACGCGTTTTCGGCGGGTATTTCGTGCGATCGATCGGTATCTACGACGGCTCCCCCCTGTCCGCTCCGAAGCGTACGAGTCGTCGCCCTCGGAGACGACCGCCGCGATAGTTGCCAATGCAACTAACCGAAGCGGTTAAGTTGCGGTAGCAACTACTTTGTCGTGTGAGCAACGGACCGACCGCCCGGCGCGTCTCGCTCGACGGGCGAACACCGAGTGCCCGCATCGGGCCGGCCTCGGTCGTTCGGTTCGACGCGTCTCATACCCGGGTGATGGAGATAGGAGATTTGCACCAACGGTACGAACGGACTGTACAGGACGGACGATCGAGGACAGGGAACGCTCGGAACGCCACGGGAGACGAGTACCGGCGGGCGATGCCCGGAGTCGAGAACGGTAATCGAGCGTGAGCGGGGAGACGAGCGGCGGGTCCGCCGAAACGGACACGGACGGCGGCAACTCGATGTGGCGTCTCTACGCCGAGTACGGCCGGGACAACGCCTCGAAGGGCGTCGTCGGCGTGCTCGGCACGGTGCTCGCACGCTCTCTGGGTCTGATCCCGGCGTTCGTCCTGGGGCTCGCGATCGACGCGATCTTCCTGGATCAGCGGCCCTTTTCGCTCCCGTTAGTCCCGAGCGAGTGGATTCCGACGGGAGCCGACGGCCGACTCGTGTTCGCGATCGGCCTGATCGTCGGCGCAACAGTCTTAGGAGCGGCCGTTACGTGGGCGCAGAACTGGGGCTGGAACGCTTTCGCCCAGCACGTCCAGCACGCCTTACGCGTCGATACCTACGAGGCGATGCAGGGCCTCGATATGGGCTTTTTCGACGAGCGCCAGACCGGCGAACTGCTGAGTGTTCTCAATAACGACGTCAACCGACTGGAGAGCTTTCTCAACGACGGGATCTCCTCGGCGTTGCGTATCGGGAGTATGATCGTCGGGATCGGCGCGATCATGCTCGTCATCAACCCCCAGCTCGCCGCGGTCGCGTTGCTCCCGGTACCCGTGCTCGCCCTGTTCACCTACGTCTTCGGCAAGCGGATCCGCCCGAAGTACGCCGCGATGCGCGAAAGCGTCGGGACGCTCAACGCCCGCATGGAGAACAACGTCGGCGGCATGCAGGTCATCAAGACCGAAACTGCGGAGGACTACGAGGCAGAGCGTGTCGAAGGAGCCTCGCAGGGCTATTTCGACGCGAACTGGGACGCGATCACGACCCGGATTCGCTTCTTCCCGGGATCACGTGTGATCTGAGTGGGATTCGCGCTCACCTTCGCCGTCGGGGTTTTTGGGTGCTTTCGGGACCGCCGCTCGGCCTCTCGGGGACGCTCACGGCGGGATCGTTCGTCACGTTCATGATCTACACTCGCCAGTTCATCTGGCCGATGGCCCAGTTCGGCCGGATCATTAACAACTACCAACGCGCGAAAGCCTCCAGCGAACGGGTGTACGGGTTGATGAACGAACCCGGCCGTCTCGACGACGCCGGTTCGGAGGGAAACCGGGACGACGGAGCCGGCCTCGACTTCGACGGCAGCGGCGGCGTCGAGTTCGACGACGTGACCTTCGGCTACGACGAGGATCCGGTCGTCACCGACGTCGATCTGCGCGTCGAAGCGGGCGAGACGATCGGCTTCGTCGGCCCGACCGGGCGGGCAAATCCACCCTCCTCAAGCTACTGGTTCGGATGTACGACCCCGACGACGGGGCGATCCGGATCGGCGGCACGGACGTCCGTGACGTCTCCTTGCGGACTCTCAGGGAGTCGGTCGGCTACGTCAGCCAGGAACCGTTCCTCTTCGGCGGCTCAGTGAGAGAGAACATCGTCTACGGCACCTTCGACGCGACCGACGAGGAGGTAGAAGACGCCGCGCGGGCCGCCCGGGCACACGAGTTCGTTACCAATCTGCCCGAGGGCTACGAAACGACCGTCGGCGAGCGCGGCGTCAAACTCTCCGGCGGTCAGCGCCAACGCCTCTCGATCGCTCGGACGATCCTCAAGGACCCCGAAATACTACTACTCGACGAGGCGACGAGCCACGTCGATACCGAGACCGAGGCGCTGATCCAACACAGTCTCGATGCCTTCGCCGCCGACAAAACCACCTTCGCGATCGCCCATCGCCTCTCGACCATCAAGGGAGCCGATGAGATCGTCGTGCTCGAAGACGGACGGGTTAGCGAACAGGGCACTCACGAGGAGCTACTGGCCGCCGACGGACTGTACGCGAACTTCTGGCGGGTTCAGGCGGGCGATGCCGGCGCGCTTCCCTAGGACTTTCTCGAACGGACGAACCGACGGCGAGCCGAGGTCAACGGATAGACCACGGTCGGTGCGGGACCCGGCAATCGCACGCAATCACGGGCGGGTTCGAACCGACGTGGCCTCGCAGTTTCGTTCCTGTCCCCTACTGTAGCCGAACGAGTCCGATCGGTCGCTAATCCGTATGCACCGCGACCCCCCGATAACGAGAGCGCGGGCGTAGTGTAACTACTCCGTACGTCGGCGTGGCTCCGGCGCTCGTCCCGACGACTCGACTCGCTCCGACGAGACCGACGAACGGGCACCACGAAACGACCCGGACGGATCGAGGGGTTCGACGAACGAACCGGCGGCGAGCAACTCGGATCGAACGCTAACTCGGGCTCCGTGTGCAGAAACGGCAACGTATTTGTTGAGAGGGGTTCTCGGCGCGGAGTGACAGTATGCAACCCTACGAACACGAGTTCGTCGATGCACAGGGCGGCTACGACGAGTGGGGGGCAGCGGCCGTCGCGGACTTCGACGGCGACGGCGTCCCCGAGTTCGCCACCGGCGGCCGCGGCGGCGGGTTTCTACACCTGTACGATTACGACGGCTCGTGGTGTCGCTACGAGGTCACCCACGCGGTGAGCCCGAACGTCGGAGCGGCCCCCATCGATGTCGACGGCGACGGACGACCGGAGCTCGTGTTCGGCGAGTGGGGACCACAGGTTCGCGGCGAGTCCCGGGGTGGCACCGCGGGCACCTCCCGGTACCCGGGTGACGAAGGGAAGCGGTTGTTGTGGGCACCGATGGACCCGTCGCGGGACGACTTCGGCGAGGTTCACGCCGTGGGCGGTGGTTTCGACGATCCACACGACGTCCTCGCCGGCGACCTCGACGGGGACGGCGACGAGGAGGTCGTCGTCCGCGAAAAGGACGGCCCGCTCTCCGTCTACGACGTTCCCGCGGATCCGACGGTCGAGTGGGAACAGCGACAGCTAACCGACCGTCTTCACGGGGACGGGACGTCCCTCGCCGATCTCACGGGCAACGGACGTCTCGATATCGTCACGAACCAGGGTTGGTACGAGAACGACGACGGCCAGTTCGACCGGCACGACCTTCCCCTCTCCGAGGACTGGGATCACGAGACGCGCCTGGCCGTCGGCGACGTCGACGACGACGCCATTCCGGAGGTAGTCGTTACCGAATCGGAGGTCGATCACGAGGCTCGGATCGCCGTTTTGAGCCACGACGGAGCCGGCCGGGACTGGGAGCGCGAGATCGTGATCGAACGATCACGCGACCGGCGTGGCCTTCATTCGCTACAGATCGCGGACGTGGACGGCGACGGGAGAACCGAGGTCTTCAGTGCCGAGATGGAAAACGGAAAGACCGACGGACAACACACCACGCCCGAGTGGTTCGTCCTCTCCTACGACGGCGAGTGGACCGAGGAGGTCGTCTTCGACGCGAACCTCGGTGCCCACGAGGCGAAGGTCGCGGACGTAGACGACGACGGTGACCTCGAGATCGTCGGGAAGATCTGGCACCCGAACCTCCCGAACGGCAACGGGACCGACCACCACGTCAGCTGCCTCGATCCGATCCCTCCGAAGGGGTAAATCCCCACTGCCCCCCGACTGCGCCTTACCCGCTCCGCACCGGTGTTTCCTCGACTTCGCGATCACGCGAGACGAGCCGTGGTCGTCCCCTCGCATCGTCTCCCTGAAGGAGGATACGGCGAGGGAGTCGTGTAGCAAGTCCCTCATCGCCCTGTACGAAACGCTACTGCTTCGAATACAGCTACCACCGTGTGCGACCCACGAACGAGTCCGCGGTCTCAGTGCGGGTCTCCTCCCGGTGGACGCCCGCCGATACGCTCGTCGCTCGGCTCACCAGTCGAGGCGCTGTTCGTCGCGCCGGAACAACCGCTCGGACTCTCCGGGGTGAATCACGCGAGTCGGACGGGCGTTTCGGCTCCCTTCCCGGGACACTGCGGTACGTCACCGCTGACGGACGACTATCACTTCCGAGCGATGCTGACTGTACTGACCGGGGCGATCGTCCCGGCTACCACGAGGCGTTCATCGGACTAAGCGCCGTTCGAGTCGTTCAGCGGCACCGACGGCGAGCACGCCGACGGCCGAAAGGGCGACGATCCCCGCCAACAGGCGCGCGATCCGGAACGTCGCGCCGCTGTCGATGAGGTATTGGCCCAACTGATCGGCATAGAGGAACAGCTCGGCTGCGACCATCCCCCGGATCGCGCGCCCGGCACCGAGGCGAAGCCCGGTGAGGACGTACGGAAGCGCGTGCCGGAAGTGAACTTTCGAATAGACCTGTCGATCGTTCGCGCCGAAGGTACGGGCGGCCTCGATCAGTCCCTCGGGCGTCTCGGTGACGCCGGCTTCGGTGTTAATGATTATCACGAACACGGCGAAGACGAACACGAGAAAGACCTTCGCGACGACCGTGAGCCCGAACCAGATGATGATCAGCGGGGCGAGCGCGACCATCGGAGTCGCGTACAGCGCGTCGACGATCGGGTCGAGGACGTCCCGAGCGGGCGTCCAGAAGCCGACGAGGAAGCCGACCGGGACGCCGACGGCGACCGCCAGCGCGTAGCCGAGCGCCGCCTGGCGGAGGGCATCAACGATCGCCCGGAGAAGCGTCCGGTCGACGAAGACCTTCGCGAGCAACACCTCGAACACCTCGGTCGGCGGAGCGAGAAGGATCGTCGACCGCGTCGCTACGGCCTGCCAGCCCGCGAGGAGCGCCACCACCGCGAGGAGCCGGAGCCCCCAGCGTCGCGCCGGAAGCATCGAGCGGGCCGAGTCGCTGCCGGCGTCGAGAACGCGGTTCCCGCTCATCAGGACGTCCCTCCCTCCCACCCGGCGTACCGTTCTTCGAGCCACCGGAGGACGCGGACGCCGAGCACCGCGATGACCATGACGTGAACCACGACTGCGAAGACGTAATCGGCCTGTGCGTACCGCTGGTAGCTATGCAGGAGGCTCCCGAACCCGGCGTAGATCCATAGCTCGGCGACGACGACGCCCTTCACCGCTCGGTTGAACCCGATCCGGAGCGCCGCGATCGCGAACGGCAGGGCCGCCGGCAGTAACACGTACCGATAGCGCCGCCAGTTCGTCGCGCCGAAGGTACGGGCCGCCTCGACGAGACCGGGACCGACGTTCGCGGTGCCGGCTCGGACGGTGAGGATCATGTGAAACACACAGAAGAGGAACACGACGGCGACGTAGAACCCGAGGCCGGTGCCGACGACGATGATCAGGAAAGGCAACAGGCTCGCGACGGACGTCACGAACATGATCGTCACGTAGGTGCCGAGCAGTTCGTCGAGGGTTCCCGAGACCCCCATGACCGCGCCCACCGGGACTGCGACGGCGACGGCGAGCGCGTAGCCGATCAGCAGGCGGACGACGGTCTCGACCAGCGGGCCGTAGATCGCGCCGGAGGCGTAGAGGTCGACGGTCGCGACGAGGATCGACGACGGGGGCGCGATCCCGAGGCCGGTAGCGCTGAGGCGGCCGACGAACTCCCAGAGCCCGACGATGAGGAGGCCGCCGAGGAGCCGGTTCCGGCGGCGCTCCCGGGTACGGGTCGCCGTTCGAGAGCGTTCCCGGTTCGCGCTCGCGTTCCTGGGCTCGGACTCGGTGTTCCGGGCTTCGCTGTCGGTACCCGAGCGGGTCACACGGCTCATGAGTTCTCGGAGACGGTGGTAACGGCGTCCGGGTCCCCGCTCGACTCCACGTCCGCCCCGTCGTGCTCGTTCGTCGCTTCTCGATCGCCGGTCGTTTCCTGCTCGTCGGTCGTTTCGTCGTCCGGTCCCTCGTCGCGGAGCACGGACCGGACGCGGCGTTCGAGCGCGGTGAATTCGGCCGTCGTTTCGAGGCCGCGGCCGTATCGCGGCCGGTCGAAGGGCACGTCGATCGTCGCCGCGATGCGGTTCGGGTCCGCCCCCATGACGAGCACTCGATCGGCGAGCACGAGCGCTTCGTCGATGTCGTGGGTAACGAAGAGGATCGTCTTCCGATCCCGTTCCCGGATCCGCAACAGTTCGCGCTGGAGGGTCTCGCGGGTCCGAGCGTCGACGGCTCCGAAGGGTTCGTCCATCAACAGTACGGACGGGTCGACGGCGAGCGCCCGCGCCAAGCCGACACGCTGGCGCATACCGCCCGATAGCTCGTCCGGGTACCGACCTGCGAACCCGTCGAGCCCGACCAACTCGATGTATTCGCCGGCGATCCGGTTACGCTCGGCCTCGGGGACGCCGCGCATCTCCAGCCCGAAAGCTACGTTCCCCCGCGTCGTTCGCCAGGGAAAGAGGTTGAACTCCTGGAACACCATTGCACGGTCCGGGTCCGGTCCGGTAACCGGTTCGCCGTTGGCTATCGCCGCCCCCGAGGTCGGCTCGATCAGGCCGGCGAACAACCGTAACAGGGTACTCTTCCCGCAGCCGGAGGGGCCGACCACGACGACGAACTCGTCTCGCTCGACGGTAAACGAGACGCCATCGAGCGCCCGGACGGCCTGCTCGGGCTCGTCGGCGTCGTACACCCGCGAGAGCTCGCGGGCTTCGAGGACCTCAGACACGGCCGAGAGCCCCGAGCGCGTCGTCGAGCGGTCCGCGGCGGAACACCTCGTCGGTCGGTATCCGTTCGTCGGTTACGCCGAGGCGTCGCGAGAGGCCGAGCATGAAATCCACGTCCGAGCGTCGCAGGCCGCCGTTCGGCGGCCAGATATCGATCCCCGAGAGGAACTCGTAGGTCGGTCGGAGGACGTCGGTGCCGGGGCCGCCGCCGGGAACGTACTACTTGACGACGCCTCGATAGCGATCGAACCCGTCGTACAGCGCTCGGTTCGCTCGAAGCTGTCCCTTGATGAACGCGGTGATCTCGGGTCGTTTCCGTTCGAGCGTCTCCCGAGGAATCATGAAGGCCTCCTGGACCCATCGGTCGAGGCGCTCGCCGAACGTGAGTAGCCTGTTGAGATCGGGGTTCGCCGAACGCATCCCCAACCACTGGGCGAAGTGCTGTGGGGAGACGTCGATCTCGCCGTTGCGGATGGCCGTTCGACGGGCGCTCGAATAGCCGACGCGCTGGAAGTTCAGTCGATCGATGCTGTCGATGACGCCGGCCTGTAGCATGACCGCGGCCACCTGCACGGCGTCTAGGCCGGTCGGTGCGGACATGCCGATGACGGCGTCCTGTTCGACGATGTCCGCGAGCGACTCGATACCCGGTCGCGTAACGAGCACGTAATCGGTGGTCTCGACCGGCGACATGACGAATTCGAAGGGCCTTCCGGCCGCGATGATCGATGCGGCCGCCGGGATCGAGCCCCGAGCCATGTCCGCTTCGCCGCCGAGAACGGACTGGACGGCCAGGTCGATGCCCTCGAAGACGTCGATCGACGTACTCAACTCGTAGTCGTTCGGCGCGAACCGCTCGGCTCCGAGCCACGTGTTCACGTCCGTCGTTTCCGCCGGGGCCTGGAACGCGATATCCAGCGAACCGACGCCGTCGTCCGACCCGCCGTCGGACCCGCCAACGGGACGACCGACACATCCCGCTCCGAGAGCGAGCGACGCGCTTCCGGCGGCCCCGATTCGAGACAGGAGGTCTCTCCGTGTACGACCCATTGATTTGTGTTGTGTCTGCGGATTTAAGACGTAATCGACAGAGTGGTTCTTTGCCGGCTATTGAAGAAGTTTGTTCTTCACGCGCGGCTCCGTCGTCCGGCCGGGCGCGAACCGTATCGACCGCTCGTCGTCGGAGTCGTCGGTCGTGACTTGATGCCTTAGCTCGCGTTGGCCGTCGAATCGAACGAGCGCGAGCGTGTGGCGTTCCTTCGACGGATCGGGGATCTCGAACCGGCCGGCGAGCCGGCCGTCCAACGAGTCGTACAGATCGACGCCCGTGCTCGTAGACGCACCGAGAGCGGAGAACGGGTAGCTTGCTTGCCGATCAACGAGGAGGGGTTGGCATACGGTTCAGTCCGTCTCGAACGGTCACGACAGTAGTTGCACAAGCAACTAATCGGAGCAATTAAGTTGTGCCAGCAACTACTCTCGCGCGTGTCCAACGGATCGATCGCCTGGCACGTCTCGCTCGCCGGGCGGGCGCTGAGCACCCGCATCGAGCAGGGCCTCGCGCCGCACGGCATCGGCCGCGGGGAGTACCGGGTTCTGTCCGCGCTGTACAACGAGGAGGGCGTCTCACAGACGACGCTCGCCGACGACCATCACCTGGACAAGGGCGTCATCGCCCGCGTCGTCCGCCGGCTCGAGGAAAAGGGCTACGTCGAGCGCCGGCCCGACCCCGAGGACAAACGCCGGAAACTCCTCTATCTCACCGAGGAGGCCGAGGGACTCCGCGCCGAGGTCGGCGATCTGAAGGCGACCGTCGACGCCGAGATAGCGGACGGGCTTTCGGACGAGGAGGTCGGGACGCTGATCGACGGACTGGAGACCGTCTGTGAGAACTTGGGCATCGCTACGAGCGGGGACGGAGCGTAGTGGCCGAACCCTCCGGCGAGGCGCTCTCCGAGCGTCGAAGCGAGAACTCGTTACTGTCGCGCTCGCCGGCGACGGCGCTATGGGTGATCGCTGCCTCTGGGACGCTCACCGTGATGGCGGGGGCGATCCTCGGTCCGATGGTCAACGGATTGGGGCCGGACTCGGCGTCCCGGGGTCGCTCGCGGGGCTGATCATCACGACCCACGGACTGTTCGTCGTGCTCACGAGCCCGCTCGCCGGCGCGCTCATCGATCGCTACGGTCCCCAGCGGCCGTACGCGCTCGGTCTGGTGCTGTATGCCTTCGCCGGCGGCGCTCTCGAAACCGTCTCCTGGCAGCTTCCCTTCGGCGTCTACCTGCTTGCCCTCCCGCTCGGCGCGCTTGCTTTCCTTCCCGTTCCGGAGCCGGCGGTCGCTACTAGTGATCGGGAGTCCAACGGCGGCCCCGGAAACTCCGAAAGCGGGATCGGCGGCGTGGTGAACGCCTTCCGGGGAACGCCGTTGTTGATATTCGTCTACGGGCTGCACTTCGCGGCCAATGCCCTCTGTACGCGATCGTGGTCTACCATCTGCAGTTGCTCGCTGGCTTCGGGATGACTTCTGCGCTCGTCATTAGCCTCTACCTCTCGGTGCTGGGGATCGCTGGCGGGTTGAGTGCGTGCTTTACGGTCGCATCGAGCGTCGCTTTACTTACCGCTAGCTCACCTTCGTCGCGCTCGACCTCTGGGTAGCGGGCTTTTCGCTCGCGGTGGTCGCCTCGACGCGGGTACTCGCCCTCCTCCCGGTCGTCCCGTTCGGTCTCGGCCAGGGACTCGTCTTCCCGACCGTCTTGCTCTGGGTCGAGGAGTTGGTCCCCGCCGATCGACAGGGCCGGTTCAGTTCCTACGTCGCGATGGCCGGCTACATCGGCCGGTTCCTTTCACCCGTGTTGTTCGGCCTCGTCGCCGAACCGTTCGGAATCCGTACGGGGTTCGCTGTGGCGGCGGGATGCGCCGGCGTCGCGCTCGCAGTCTCCAGCAGTGGATACGTAGCACGACAGCACACGCTGTAAGAATCTGCGGGGAGGCCTTTGATATCGCCAGTCGATTCAATTAGTGTCGTTCCCGCTCGAACCTTTCGATCGATTCTGGAATCCGGTCGTATCGGTCGTCAGCGGTCGCCCAGTCGAGAACGTTCCACCACGCCTCGACGTACTCGTCCCGCCGGTGCCGATAGGAGAGGTAGTAAGCGTGTTCCCAGCAGTCGAGAACGAAGAGCGCGCCACGACCGTCCGTAAGCGGGTTATCGTTGTTCGCTGTCGCCTCGATCCGGAGCGTGCCCTCTTCATCGGTAGTAAGAAAAGCCCAGCCGCTACCGAAGACGCTCAGTGCCGCGTCGGTGAACGCCTCGACGAACGCGTCAAGTCCGCCGAAGGCCTCGTCGATCGCGTCGGCGAGCGCGCCGGTCGGCGCGTCGGCGGCCGCCAACGCAGGAGCCATGACTTTCCAGAACAGCTGGTGGTTCGCACAGCCGCCACCGTAGAAGCGTGCGAGCGGGTAGATCTCCTCGGGGACGCGATCGAGGTTCCACAGCAGGGCTTCGATCGAATGGTTGGCGAGGCCGGGGTAGTCTGCAAGCACTTCGTTGAGGTCGTTAGCGTAGCGACGGTGGTGCTGGTCGTGATGGATGCGTAGCGTCTCGGCGTCGATGTGTGGTTCTAACGCGTCGTAGTCGTAGGGTAGTTCCGGGAGTTCGTAGGCGATTGCAGGCATGATCGACTGTATTCGTCGAGATTGGTGTCGATCTCGGAGGCTGTCGGGGGCCGACCTCGATCGGTGCGGATAGTCCTCGTAGTCGTTCGTATCTCCACGAGCAGGACGTATAGCTATTCGCGGCGAGCGATCGTAACTCCCCTGTTCGATCTAAACTACCGTGTTCGAGACGCTATCGAAGAGTCAGGTAGCGAACGCGTCGGCATCGGTCGGTTCGGCTTCGCGCCTGTGGTGCTCGTAGGCTTCTTCAGGCCCATGTGAGAACTGCCTCGTCGTCAGTTTCGATGAACGCCGGGACGAAGCCACTGCCGTCGTTCAGTTCGAAACCGACAGTGCCGTCGAAGAGTCCGAACGTCATCGAGGCCTCGCTGTTATAGTGATACATCTCGACTCCGGCTTCGATGTATTCGATGGCACCTTCTCTCATCGTCGGATCGGCCAGGACTGCCTCCATCACGTCGGCTGTGAGGATTCCTTCGACGATCGGTGTCCTCCGAGCTAGTTCTCCGACTTCCCGGGCATGTAGTTGATCGTATGCAGCAACGAACATTTGCATCCGTTCAGTGGATGCCGTCAAGAGTTCGGCCGAGCGGCGTAGCGGTGCCTGCGTGTCGCTCTTCGTCGGCCGGGTGATTCGAGCGCCCCCAAGCCGTCGGAGGTCGAACTCGAACTCGAACTCCTCGGTCGGGAGGTACTGCTGGATGTCGCTCAGTTTCTCGGCTGTGTCGGTTGTTTCGAGCAACTGGTCGAGGTCCTCGGCGATGAGCCTCCCACATGGGGTGATCTCGTGCGTCTTCTCGAGTCGATCTCCTTCGATCCATCCTCTGTCTTCAAGGGCTTTATTGAGATGTGCGTAGCGAGTCGAACACCGCTGAGAGGTCCTCGTTTAGATCCATCGACGCTACCTCCTGCTCGACGTCAATGGTATCGAGTTCGCCGTCGGCCGCGCCCTGGTTGTTCAGGATGGCGACGTTGTAGAGATACGAGAGCCGTAGCAGCCAGACCGCGTGCTCCCGGTCGGCGTCCCCCTCAATACGGAACGATATCCAGCCCGACTCCGGGATGACGTGGTGCTCTTGGGCCTCGCCTTCTTCGACGAGGACGTCCCTAATGCGCTTTGCGAAGGGAATATCGAGCAGTCGCTCGCCGTGGACGTGGCCGACCTCCCGTGCGCCGAGGGTGAACTCCCGCCCGTTGAAGCGATGCGGTTCGGCGGCGATTCCAGGCCATGCGGACACTTCGTCTTCGATGGATGCCATACGTATCCCGAGACGGGGGAAGCCGGGATAGCTGTTCTCGACGTACGGTCTGAACACCCTTGTTCGATGCTAAACCGTGTGTTCGATGCTTAACTAGCGAGTTCGCCGGTACCATTGAAGCGGAAGGAATCCGGGACTACCGGTCTGTCAGTATCCGACGTCGAGTTGCCCATGAACCGCCTCGTCATTTTGGGCCATCACCGAACGCGACGGCGAAGCCCTCCATCGAAACGCGACTGGGTGAGTATAGTGCACTCACTCGCGAAGCTGTACATCAGCGTTCGGATGCTGGTCGGGATAGACGGCTACTTCGCCCTGTTGCTTGAGATCGTATATCTGCTGGTCCGCGGCCGTGTAGGAGTGCTAACCGCATAGTACGGCGAGAGTAGCACGCAGAAGTGATTTGGGGACCCCCGCTGCGTGGAGACTTCCGTCGGTGCCGCGGTAGCCGGACGCATCGCTCCGGATGAACCTGATGTGCTCTCGAACGTCCGCCTCGTCGGTGAGGTCCTCGTGTCACCGTATCGGAAACGTACTCATTGAGGTCGATCATTGCAGTAGCCCCCTCCGAAACGAGTTGCTGAGCGATCCGATGGTGTTCTACTTGATTCGAGTAGCGATGGTTTGTATCGCTCCGGGTCGCTCCGGGTCGCGCCGTTGTTGCTGGCATCTGATCGTGTCCTCCGTGCTTCGAAGAACGAAATGAGCGATATAACTACTCTCGATGAACGGGTGTGATTCCCTCTTTAGATGCTAAGTTCCGCGTTCATCGCTCAACTGGAGAACACATCAGTATCGAGAGGGTCCGCTTCGTTCCTGTATCGCTCGAAGCGCTCTTCGGCCCACGCCAGTACTTCTTCATCGTCGCTGATGACGGTCGCAGGAACGGCTCCCTGACCGTCGTTCAGTTCGAGCACGACCGTCTCGCCGAAGATCGACAGTGCGTATAACCATTCATCTGGATGGTAGTAGTACTTACACGATGTGCGGTCAGCCACCTCTCGGAATCCGTGAGCCATGTCCGAGTCAGCGGCGATCGCATCGAGCGAGTCGCCTAAGAACACGAGCTGAATGGGATATAGTCAGCATCGAGAGCGAGGTCTGCCGAGGATTTCAGCGGCGCAACGGTATTGGTTCGCGTCGGCGTGACGACCTCTGCGTTCTCGAGTTGACGGAGGTCGAAATCAAATGACTCGACCGGAAGATATTGTTGGACATCGCGCAGTTTCCGGGCGGTCGCTACCGCGTCGAGCGCCTCGGCTATCTCGTCGATCACGAGGCGACCACAGGGAGTAATTCGGTGTTCCTCGGTTCGACTAGCTCGCACGAGCCAGCCGTGTTCTTCGAGATCGTCGAGCATTCGGTTCATCGTCACTCGCGAGACGCCGATCGCGTCCTGTAGCTCCGCATACTCGCGTGGTTCCGCCGCCAGCAATTCGAGTACCGTGACGCGGTTTTCCGAGCGAGTGAGCCAGTCGAGGTCACCGAGCGGACCGCTCATCCCTAAACCACTTTGCGCGCTCACACAAAGAACTGTCCCAGGTCGGCGGAGAACTCCCTACGTGTGGTATATTTCTCCCGAATTCGACCGAACGTCCGACTCGAAGGGGACGAACCGTTGTCGATCGCTATACAGCGGGCAGGCGAGCGGCAATTCTTCGCACTGTGAGCGTCGAACAGGGTGGTTAGCACCGAAAGCGGGGGTTCACACCGGACACCGGGAACAGTTATTCCGGCTCTGCCCGTCCCAGCCACCGCGGAGGAAACCAATGAAAAGCCAAACGGAATCGGTCGTCTCGTCGCGTAGCTACGACCCACAGGGGTGTACTCGATGAGCGAAAACGCCTATCGGACACCGGACTCGGACACCGAGCGCTCGATCGTCTCGGTCGGCACGGAAGCACCCGCGTTCACCTTGCCGACGACGCCGGATCAAAGCGTCTCGCTCGATGACTTTCGCGGCCAGCCGGTCGTCCTCGCCTTTTACCCGGCGGACTGGAGTCCGGTCTGTGGCGATCAGATGGGCGTCTACAACGAACTCCTCGCGGAGTTCCAACGCTACGACGCCCAACTGCTCGGCATCTCCGTCGACGGTGTCTGGTGTCACGACGCCTTCGCCGCCGATCGCAACCTCCACTTCCCGTTGCTCGCGGACTTCGAGCCGAAGGGCGAGGTCGCCCGCGCGTACGGCGTCTACCGCGACGACGCCGGCACCACCGAACGTGCGCTGTTCGTGATCGACGGTGAGGGGGTCATCCAGTGGAATCACGTCTCGCCGGTCGGCGTCAACCCGGGAGCCAACGGGATCCTCACCGCGCTCGACGACATGCAGGGAGAAGGGGAGGAGGCAGCCTGATGGCTCGATCGTCGGCTGTCGAACTCACGCTGCCGGTCGATAGCGACCGCGATCACATTCAAGGGCCAGTGGACGCCCCGGTGACGCTCGTCGAGTACGGCGACTACGAGTGCCCGTACTGCGGGCAAGCGTACCCGATCGTCAAGGAGGTGCAAGAGGAACTCGGCGACGACCTGCGCTTCGTCTTCCGAAACTTCCCGTTGGGGGATATGCACCCACACGCGCGCCGCGCGGCCGAGGCCGCCGAGGCGGCTGCGACGCAGGGCGAAGAGGCGTTCTGGGAGATGCACGACTACCTCTACGAGCATCAGGACGCACTCGACGACGATCACCTGGTCGAGTACGCCGATGAGGTAGGTCTCGACGTTGAGCAGTTCGAAGGGGAGCTAGCCGAACGGACCAACGAAGAACGCGTCCAAGAGGACTTCCTGAGCGGCGCGCGAAGCGGCGTCAACGGGACGCCGACCTTCTTCATCGACGGCGAGCGCTACGATGGCGAGTGGAGCGCTGAACGGCTTACGACCGCACTACGAGAACGCCTGTAACGAAATGACCTGCTCGCTCGTCCGCTCACCGTGTCAGCACCTCATTAGTCCGGCTGGTCTTCCGTTCGTGGACTGTAGCGAACCCCAACTCCGCTCGCGACTCGTTGCACCGCATCAACCAGGCGGTGTGAGGCCGAGCCGGTCTCTCAGGTCGGGAACACGGTGCATCGAGAGCGTCAGAGTCGAGGCGGATTTCAGTAGCACTCCGGGGTAGCCCTGTATGTCGCCCGGCGTCTCAACAGTAGTGTTGATGGCTATCGGAATCGTCCTGTTCTGCGGTGGCACGGTCAAAGGCGCGGCCGGCTTCGGCTACGGAATGGTGAGCCTGTCGTTGCTGACGGTGGTCGTCGACCCACAGGTAGCGGTGGTGTTGATGATCGTCCCGCCCATCGCGGCGAACCTCGACCTCGTGCGCGAACTCGGCCGAGACGACGTGAAGCGCTGTGGCCAGCGCTTCTCGTTGTTCATCGTCGGCGCGATCGGCGGCACGCTCCTCGGAATGGCGCTTCTCACGCGGCTCCCGACCGCCGCGCTCACGTTCGTGATCGGGCTGATCGTGCTCACCTACGTCCTGTTCCGACAGGAGGCGATCGCCCTGCCACTGCCGCGAACCGAACACCTCGGGCTCCGGTACTTCCGGCCGAGCGAGTCCACCAAAGCCGGCTTCGGGTTCGTCGGGGGCGTGGTGTTCGGCGGGGCGAGTCTCGCCGTTCTGATGGTCACCTATCTCGACAGCCTCAAACTCGAACGCTCGCTGTTCGTCGGGACCGTGGCGATGATCCTTCTCGGCATCTCGACGGTTCGCATCGGGACGGCCTGGGTGCTCGGACTCTATGGCTCCGCTGCGCTCCTGGTACTATCGGCCGGAGCGGCCGTGCCGGGAGTGCTCGGCGTCGCGACCGGCGCGCGCATCCGTCACAAGCTTTCGGACCGATACGTCGAGACGGGCGTCCACCTCCTCCTGACCGTCGCCGGCCTCAAATTGACGCTTGGAGGCTTAGGGTTACTCTAACGAGTCATACACATGAGACGTATTCACCACCGCGCGGATATCGGGAGCAAACGACGACGATGAGCAACGACGAGCGACTCATGGGGTGGGTACAGTTCCCCCGATTACGAATGGGAGAGGGCGAGCGAAGCGCGACCTGGTTGGAGTTGTTCTACGATCTCGTCTTCGTCGTCGCGGTCGCCGAGCTCGCACACGTCTTAGAGGGCGACGTCTCGATTACCGGAGTACTCGGGTTCGTCGTGCTGTTCGTCCCCGTCTGGTGGGCGTGGATCGGCTCGACCTTCTACGCGACGCGCTTCGACACGGACGACCTCGGCCACCGACTGTTGACGATCGTCGAAATCTTCGCCGTCGTCGCGTTCGCCGTCGAGATCCACGCCGGCCTGGGCGCGACCTCCGGCGGGTTCGCGCTCGGCTACGCGGCCGTCCGAGCGATTCTCGTCGGCAAATACCTCGGCGCGCATTGGAACGTTCCCGAGGCACGGCCGCTTACTCGTCGATACATGCTCGGGTTCGGCGCGGACGCAACGCTCTGGTTCCTTTCGGCGTTCGTCCCGACGCCGTACCGCTTCGGCTTATGGATCATTGGCCTGCTCGTCTCGTTCGGGACGCCGCTGACCGCCGGTCAGCTACACAGCGAGATCCCACCGCACAGATCACACCTGCCCGAGCGCTTCGGGCTGTTTACCATCGTCGTCCTCGGCGAATCGGTGGTCAGCCTCGTCGGCGGAGCGGTCGAGCAGACCTGGACGATCCGGTCGTTTCTCGTCGGGGGCTTCAGCCTCGCGATCATTTTCTGTCTGTGGTGGGGGTACTTCGAGGACCTCGACGGCTCGGAAATCCGGGCGGCGGCGGAGGCGGGCCGAACCGGCGTCTATCAGGGCTGGCTCTACGCGCACCTCCCGCTCGTGATCGGCCTCACCGCCGTCGGGATCAGTATCGAGCGCGTGTTGCTCGCTTCCCCGGGGTCGAGCATCCCGACCACTAGTCGATGGTTGCTCTGTGGCGCGCTCGCGACCTGTCTGTTCGCGCTGGGGGCGATCCGCTACACTGCCGGCGCTCGCGTCGATCGGAGTTTCACCGTCTCGTGGACCGGCCGGATCGGTGCCGGTGGAGTTGCTCTGCTGCTCGGCGCTGTCGGTGGGAACCTCTCGCCGGTCGTGCTCTGTGGGGTGCTCGTCGTCGTCTGTATCGCACCGATCCTCCTCGACTTCCACGAACAGTACGTCTACCGCTCGCACGAGGTCGAAAGCTAACACGAAATGACCGACTATCTGCCCAGTACGAGCGGTCATCAGCAACGAGGGAGCCGAGAACTGTGAGTTCCGAGTCGAAACGCGGTGTCGATCTCACTGAGGGCGACGTCTTCAGACCGTTGATGTTGCTCTCGGTGCCGATCGTGCTCTCCCAGTTGCTCCAGGTCGCGTACAATCTCATCGACACCTACTGGGTCGGCCAGCTCGGCGCGGCGGCGGTGAGTACCATCTCGTTTTCCTGGCCGGTCATCTTCCTTATGATTAGTCTCGCCAGTGGCTTTACCGTGGCTGGGACGACGCTCGTCTCCCAGAACGAGGGCGCGAACAACCATGCGGCTGTCAACCACGTTGCCGGCCAAACGGTCGCCTTCACCTTGGGTGGATCGTTACTCGTCGCTTCCCTCGGCTACCTGCTCGCGCCCACCCTCATCACGCTCGTCGGCGCGACGCCCGGATCGGAGGTATTCACCGGCGCGGTCACCTACACCCGAACGATGTTTCTCGGCATCTATCTCATGTTCGGCTTCTTCATGTTCCAGGCCCTGCTCCGGGGCTACGGCGATACGGTCACGCCGATGTACTTGATGGCCTTCGGCGTCGTCTTCAATACGATCCTCGATCCGTTCCTCATCTACGGCTTTACGAACAACGCGCTGTTCGGGCTGGTCGGCCTCGGCGGCCTCGAAGAAGCTCTGTTCAGTCTGACTGGCTTTGCAGGCTTCGGCGTTCAGGGCGCGGCGATCGCGTCATTGATCGCCCGCGGGACTGGGGCAATCATCGGCCTCGCGCTTCTCTTTTCGGGGTGGGTCGGTATCGAGATCACACTGGCCGACCTCTACCCGGACCTCGATACGTTCCGACAGATCGTCCGGATCGGTGCACCGTCGAGCGCTGAACAGAGCATGCGCGCGCTCGGCGTCACCGCGCTCACGGCGCTGATCGCGATCGCCGGACCGGACGCCGTCGCCGCGTTCGGCATCGGCAATCGGCTCAATTCCCTCGTCTTCCTGCCGGCGATCGGCCTCGCCCAGGGAACTTCGACCGCCGTCGGCCAGAACCTCGGCGCGGCAAAGATCGAGCGCGCCAAGCGCTCAGTGCTTCTCAGTTCGGAGGTCATCGCGGTCGCGCTCGTGGTCCTCAGCGTACTTGCCTTCCTGTTCGCCCGTCCGATCGTCGCGATCTTCGTCGCAGGACCGCAGGCCGAGACGGTCATCGAGGTCGGCGCGAGCTACCTCCGGATCATCGGGCCGACGTTTCTGTTCTTAGGAGTGTTCCGTGTCATCAACGGCGCGTTCAAAGGCAGCGGCAATACGGGAACGTCGATGGGGCTCTCGATCCTCTCACTGTGGGTATTCCGGCTCCCGGTCGCGTATGCGTTGTTAATCCGGCTCGACATGGGTGCGATCGGCGTCTGGTACGCGATCGCCTTTTCGAACGTCGCGAGCGCCGCGGTCGCGGGTGCGTGGTTCCTTCGCGGAACCTGGACCGAAAGCGTGATTGAAGAACACACCGAAGGAAGGGGATCAGCCGAATGCGAAGCCGACTGTCTCTCCGATCACCATATGAACTGAGATGCACGGAGCTACCTACGCTAAAGGGTTCGAGGCTCAGGCATCGTACCGCCGCTGTATCCGCTGTCCATGACAGTTCTACAGCGAACGTCTTCTTCCAGCAGTGGACAGCCCAATGACCTAACCCGGATAGTCAAACTCGTTCTCGACTCCATTCTGAGCAACCGATTGAACTGACCTCGGAAATGAACGGCCGGACATGGGTTATCAGACCGCCCCTTCAGCGGATGTCGATTCGGCGATTCCCGACGGATAAGGCGAGCTCTGGCTGCTTCGCGAGGCGCTCAACGCCGAACACCTCGGTATCAGTATTCTCGAACTAAATTCCGGAGCCAGCAGCATGGAGCACGATCACGAAGACGACAGCCAAGAAGGGGTCTACTACGTTATCGAAGGGCGAGTCGACGTCGAACTCAACGACGAGACGGTCACGCTCGAACCCAACGAACCCCGTGACCGGACCTCCGCGTCCCCAACCGCTCAGGACGTACAGCAGTGTCGGGCCGCCGTCTCGATCGTCCCGGAGTGCGATCGAAGCCCGTACCCGCTGTGGGTTTTTATTACACCGCCACATGACGAAGTGGTATGGCACGCACACACGTCGTCGGCGTCGTCGGGAGCTTGCGTGACGACAGCTACGCACGCCGGGCGCTCTCCCGTGCGCTCAACGCCGCCGAGGAGTCCGGCGCGACGACCGACCTGCTCGATCTCCGCGAGTACGATCTATCGGTGTTCGATCCCGATCGCGAGGACCCGGTCGATGCGACCCGTCTCACGGAGGCGATCGAGGCGGGCGACGCCGTTGTCCTCGCGACGCCGGTCTATCACGGCTCGTATTCCTCGCCGCTGAAACTCGCGCTCGATTACTGTGGGTTCGACGAGTTCGAGGACACCACTGTCGGGTTGCTCGCCGTCGCGGGCGGAGGGTTTCCGGTCACGGCCCTGGAACACCTCCGGTCGGTCTGTCGGGCGCTCAACGCTTGGGTGCTTCCCCATCAGGCGGCGATTCCACGCGCACGAAACGCCTTCGAGAACGGCGCGCTCGTCGACGAGGACATCGCCGATCGCGTCGATACGCTCGGCGAACGAGCCGTCGAGTTCGCCCACATCGAACCCGACCCACCCTGTCCCGAGAGCCTCGAAAACGTCGGCGCACACATCCAACCGGACCGATGAAACGAGGTCAGTCGCCGTTGAGCGTCTGCCAGCGTTCGTACACCGAGACGGCGTCGTCGTTCCGTTCGTCGTCGAAGACGAGCGGCAGGTTCCGCTCGTCCCACTCTTTTCCGTACTCGTCGTAGAACTCGCCGAACTCGAAGTACCGCGTGCCGTCGGTGTAGTACTGTTCGTACTGATCGCGCTGGGTGAGAAAGATCACCCGATCGGGTTCGCAGTAATACAGCGCCCCGAGACACATCGGACACGGGTGGGCAAGCACGTAGACGTCACAGCCGGCGAGCGATTCGCTCCCGACGCGCTGGCAGGCCTGGCGGATCGCGACGGTTTCTGCGTGGGCCGTCGGGTCGTTCGACTGCTCGACTAAGTTCGGGCTCTCCGCTAAGACCTCGCCGTCGCGGACGACGAGACAGGAGAAGGGTCGCCCGCCGTCCTCGACGTTCTCGCGGGCGAGTTCGATCGTCCGCTCGACGAACCGAGAATCGGACTCCAGGTCACTGTTCGATGACACGGTTCGCCGAAACGCGCTAACCCGCATAACGGTTCGCCAATCCGCAAATCATTAGTTCGCTGGCGCGTCGGTGATCGTTCCGTCCGTTGCGACGACCCGGCCCTCCTTGAGTACGTATCGCGGGTCGGCCCGTTCGAGGATCGCCCACTGGGGCGAGGGCGTCCGGTGGACGACGAGATCCGCGGGGGTTCCCGGCTCGATCCCGTACGAATCTTCGCGGCCCAGTACGGTCGCTCCCTCGGTCGTGATGAGCCGCCAGAGATGGCCCAAACCGCTGTTGGTCGAGTAACCGTCGAGCTTGATCGACTCGACGCCCATCGCTTCGAGCGCGTTGACGTTGCCGCGCGGCCGCCACAGGTCCCGAACCTGATCGGTGCCGTGTGCCATCACGAGCCCCCCGTCGTGGAACTCCCGGACCGGCATCCCTCGTCGCGTGCTTCCATAACAGGTGACGAATCGGAGATCGGCCGCATCGAAGGTCTCCATCGCGGCGTCGAGCGGGTCATCCCCGCTATCGTCCGGGTTCGCGTCCCCGTCCTCGCTCGCGGTCGCGGCGTCGGCGAGCGCGTAGGCGTGACTCGCCGTGACCCGGTCCTCGTAACCTCGATCGACGGCTTCCCCGGCGAGTCGTTCGAGGGTTCCCATGCCCGTTTCCCCACGCTCGTGGATGTGGACGTCCACGTCCGCGTCGTGCTCTTTTGCGATATCGAACCAGGTCCCGATTACCCCCTCGCGGTCGTCGTTGAGCGTAGCCGGGTCGAGGCCGCCCACGAGATCAGCGCCGGCGTCGAGCGCGGCGTTTAAAGCGTCGGCCGAGCCCTCGTCGCGGCGGATGCCACGCTGGGGGAACGCGACGATCTCGGCGTCGAGGCGGTCGTCGAACGCCTCCAGTACTTCGGCTACCGTCTCGACGACGCTCGTCCCGACGACGCTATCGACGTAGGTATGCGCCCGGAGATGGAGCACGCCGTTCGCGATCGCCCTGTTCGCGACTTCGCGGACGTTCGCGGCGATCTCCGCTTTCTCCGTGTCGGCGAAGTACGCCGCAGTCCGCTCGATTGCGTCGATCCGGCCGGTCCACTCCTCGTTGTTTCGCGGCAGGCGGTCGCCGGTCGCCGACAGCGCCATATCGAGGTGGACGTGTGCGTCGATCAGTCCCGGCGAGACGAGCGCGCCCTCGGCGTCGAGTTCGGTTTCGCCGGTCGTCGCTATCCCCGGACGGATCGCCTCGATGCGACCGTCGGCGACGGCGATATCGACGACGGCGTCCCGCTCTGGGAGGTACGCGTTCCGAACGACGGTCTCGGGACTATCGTTCATGACTACCGACCACGGGAGGAGCCGGCAAGTCCGTATCGATCGGCAGTCGTCGTTTTTCGAGGGATTCGACCGCTTCGATCCGTTCGATCACCGAATATATCGATCCAGTGGGTTCGATCAGTCGAGGGAGACCGAATGAGTTGGACCGATAACGCTGAATCGGATGAGACGTACGGGACGGCGCGGCTCAACGATCGAGGGCGACTGACGATTCCGAAGGGGCTTCGGGACGATCTCCACCTCGACGATGGCACCGAGTTCGCGGTCGTACGTGACGAAAGGGACATCCGCCTCGTACGACGACTGCCGGAACTCGAAACGCTGACTCGGGGCGGAGAGTGGGGCACTGAATCCTTTCGAGACGCGGGCGAGGCGACCTTCGGCGGGACGATGACGGACGAACAGCCGTGATGGGACACCGAAGCGGTGGGGCCACCGCTTCGGAGGAGATCGGTATAACTCGCCATCGCCGGACCGTCGGCTTCCACGAGGAGCTCTCCCATCGGTTTATGTTCAGGGGGACGAACGGAACGCGATGACAGGGGACACGCCGATGCGCGTCGATCACGTCGGGATCGCCGTCGAGTCGATCGAGGAGGCCGAACCCGTACTACGAGCGTTCGGCGTCGAGAAGCTCACCGACGAACGCACGACGGAGTTCCGGTGGGCGTACTACCGTCTCGGCAACGGTTCGCGGCTCGAACTGATCGAACCGGCCGATACCGGAGAGAACGGTGATGGTGACGGTGACGGGAGCGACGAGTCGTTTCTCACCGACTTCCTCGATCGACACGGGCCGGGGCTCCATCACGTCACGCTCGAAGTCGCGGACTTGGACCGGGCCATCGAGCGGGTCGAGGCGGCCGGCCTACGCGTCGTCGACCGGGCGGACGAGAGCGACTGGCGCGAGGCGTTCGTCTCGCCGGCCAACCCCACAGGTACCTTGTTCCAGCTCATGGAGTACCGCGAGGGATTCGCCGAAAACCGCGACACAGGGGCCGAACTGTTCGTCAGCGGACGGGCGCTCGCCGAGGAAGAAGGGCAGAGGTGAACATCCGGGAACTGATTAAGGACGAGAGATCCGATTCGGAGTGTCGTTCGGCGAGAGCTACGCGCTCGGACAACGGTCGAGGAGCTTCGACGCCTGCCGGCATCGGAGGGTCCCCGAGAACGGAGCGACACCGATCAGACGACGATCGAGGTGGCGACGACGAGCGGGACTAATACGGCGAGATAGGCCGCGGCTTCGAGCGCCCACGCACGGGCGATGGTCAGGCGTCGCTCCCGTGAGGTCCCCCGCGAGCGCGGGAGCACGACGAAAACGAAGAATGGACCACTGCGGCCAAGCGTCGGGGCGCATTATCAGGACGGGTCTCGGTGAGGACGCCGCTGGCGACGCGCGGCGGTGTCGATCCCTCGTCGATGCGCGCCATGACGAGGTCCATTGCGAGCGTCGCGAGCACGCCGGCGACGACCCCGAAGAGGACGCGAAGCGGCGTCGCAAGCGAGGGCGAAGCGACGAGCACGGGCGAGAGGTCGAGCGAAAGCGCGAGTCGAGCCATGGTCGGACGTAGGGCGTCGGTCACATATCGGTTCCCGCCGGCGATCGCCGACGTCCCACCCCGTCTTCCCCTCCCGGGGACGCTGCTCGCGCGGATCGCTTTCGTGCCACTCATGTAGACTGCCTCCACGCCGTCCGGGCGACGGCGAGTGATTCATTAGCGAGCACGGATCAGGGAGGGTATGTCAAACCGAATCATCGTTCCGCCACGGAAACGCGAGTGCGAGCGGTGCGGGCGACGGGACGTCTGGGACGACGACGCAGAGGGATGGCTGATCGCGAGCGGGTCGCCTGCCGATCCGTACTGCATCCACGAGTGGGATATTAACGGTCAGTACGATCCGTTCGGCGAGTAGTCGGGTCGGTTGTGTGCAAACGTCTCACGCGTCACGTATCCATTCAATCAGCGCCCGTACGCGTACCACCGACTCGCACGAGGTATGTTGAAAAGCGACTCGAAGTACGGGCCGGGAGACCGAACGCAGAGAGATGCGGCCACATCGGCCGATAGCTGTCCATAGCCCTACAGTTCGTTCAGCTTTCGCAATAACTGGCCGCGTTCTTCCTCGTCGCTACGCCGGCCCTTGAGTTCCAAGACGTTGCGCTCTAACTTGTCAAGGGCGATTCGTAGCGCCTCGTCGGCACCGTACCCCTCACCGGTGCCCGCGACTTCCTCCTGATCCGTTCGGAGTCGGATTTTACACTGAACGAGCGGGTCGCCGCGGAGCTCCTCCTCGTGTTCGTGAAAGCGGACGTGAGCGTGGAGTACATCCATGTCCTCGTGGCGGCCGGCGATCTCCTCGACGCGTTCGGCGACGTCGGCCTTCGAGGCGCGCCGGAGGAGGGAAACGTTCGTGATCTGGACGTCCATCGTCTCCTCCTGGGTGTACGAAAGCGCACGGAGCACGTCGGTCTTCGTGAGCACGCCGGTCGGACGGTCGGCGTACTCGGGCACGACGATCAGTCCGTCGCGGTCGACCGCTAACATCCGCTCGGTGGCCTCTTTGACCGTCTCGTCCGGCGAGGCCGTCGGCGGGGCGTCGTCCATGGCGTCACGAACCGGAAGATCGAGCATCCGAGTCGTATCGCCCGTTCGGTCGCCGGAACCCTGTTGAGTCGTCTCGCGCAGTACGAACTCGGTCATATCGTTCGTCGTCAATACACCGACGAACTGCCCGCCATCGTCGGTGACCGGCAAGCGCGAGACACCGTTCTCGCGAAGTGTGTTGACCGCTTCACCCATCGTTGCGTCGGGCGCGATGTCCACGACATCGGCGCTCGCGATCTCCCCGACCGAGAGCACGTCAAGGTCGTCGAGCACTGCGTCGAGGATCGCGTTGGCAGTGACGCTGCCCCAGAGTTCACCTCCTTCTCGTACCGGGACGACCGACGACTCGCTCTCGACGAGCAGGCGACAGACCTCCCGGACGTCCGCCGTTCGATCGACCGTCGGAACGGGTTTCGCGAGCGCGTCGGCGCTCGTACTGTCGCTACGGTGGGAGTTGAGCACCTCCCGCGGCGTGATCACCCCGAGCGCATCGTCCCCGTCGAGTATGAGGATCGTGCTCCGGCCCTCCGATTCGAGCACCGAGCTGAGTTCGCCGAGGCGCTCGTTGGGGCTCGCGTCGAGAAAGCCTTCGGTCGCGATGTCGGTGATATCCATGGACGTAACGGACGTCGGGACCTAAGAGTGTTAAAGCGAAGCCTGCGCTCGCAGGTGAATCAACCCCGAACATCGTATTCGGCTATCGAGTCCCGCCGAGCCTTCGATCGCCCGATCGAGGCCGTTCCCTCGGTTAGTCGCGCTCGGGGACCTCTTCCTCGTCTATCTCGTCCATCTCCTCGGCGAAGTCGAGCAGGTGACCGTAGCCCTCGTCCTGGGGGAGGTGGGTAACGACCTCCTGGAACTGGCCGGTATCGGTCGCGTCGGCGACGACGCTCATGACTGCTTGGGCGAGCTGGCCGGGCCGGTCGGCCAGCGAGTCGAGTTCGACGCGCTCGGCGACACGGGACGCGAACTCCTCGAAGTCGAACTGTTGGCCGGAGTCGGCTTCTTCCAGGTGGCGGTCGATCTCGATCGGGAGCTGGGAGGCGAGATCGTTGGCTTCCCCGCCCTGAATCCGTTCGCCGAGGGTCGTAAGAACGGCCCTGGTGGCCGTATCGGCTTCGCCGCGGCTCGATAGGTCCGCCCGTTGCTGTACGGTGCCGAGGAAATCATCGTGATCCATGTAGGAAAACGGGACGGGACGGTAATAACGGCCAGGCCTGCATGCGCGAGTGGAGGGTTCGAGCGTGACAGTCGGTTCGCGGACCTCTCCGTGATCGCCGGACGGTGCCGGATCGAACGTCAGGAGTTATCCGGCACCGACCTCCGTATCGGCTTCCGTGACGAGTTCGGGCGCGTCGTTCGACGGGTCGTTCACCGCACGCGAGACCGGGTAGGCGCGCATGTCACCCTCGTAGGGCGTGAGCAGGTCTTCCACGTCGTCGGGATCGTCGTCGAGCCACCGTCGCTCGGCGTCTCGTGGGAGTACGACCGGCATCCGGCGATGGAGTTCGCCAACGACGTCGTTCGGCTCGGTCGTCACGATCGTAAAGGTCTCTACGGGGTCGGGCTCGGACTCGTCGCTTCGGGCCCCGGTGTCGTCGCCGCCGTCGATACCGCCGCCGGAACTGGGGTTGCCGTCCTCAGCGCCACCATTAGTGAACGCCTCGAGGTCGCTCTGGGTTTCGTCGGGGGTCCAGCGCTCCCAGAGCCCGGCGATGCAAAAGGGATCGTCCCCTTCGAGCGTGACCCGGTAGGGCTGTTTGCCGGTTTCGGTCTCGGCCCACTCGTAAAACCCGTCGGCGAGCACGAGACAGCGCCGCTGTTCGAAGGGTTCGGCGAAACTGCGCTTCTCACGAAGCGTCTCGGCGCGGGCGTTGATGAAGTCCGTGCTACGGTCGTCGGCCCACCGCGGGATCAGCCCCCAACGCAGGTGCGTGATCTCCGCGGGCGAGTCGTCGCGGATCACCGGTAGGTCCTGGTTCGGCGCGGCGTTGTATCGCGCGTCGAGCGGCGTTCGGGGAACCGCTCCGAAGCGCTCCTCGAAGTCCGTATCGAGCATGAAGATCGTGTAGCGCCCACACATACCCGGAAGCGGACCTCCACGTCGATAAACGCCCCGTCCCGGCTTCGTCGCCCCGTCCTCGATCGATCACGTCGATCGTGTCGATCACATCGATCCACCGGCTCCAACGACCGCTTCGACGTCCGGGACAACCGACAACCGGGACGGGCGAGACGGTAGCGGGGACGAGGAGCGGCGAGCGAGCGGGTTCGGATTTCCTCGTTCGGAATCGAGAACCGCGTTCGGAGGGCACGGTGGCGCGCCGGCACCACCGTTTTGTGACTCGCAGTACGATCGGAACGTAATGGCGAACGACAGGTCGAGACCGGACGACCGGGCGACGAGCGGGGGGAGCGAGGACGCCACGGACGCCGCCGGACGGCGACGACGCGAACGCGCGAAGAGCGCCGAACGCGCCTCGCGGGAGTTAGAGGGGTACTTCGGCGAGTTCGAGTACCCCGTGTCGAGCGAGGACTTGGCGATCGAGTACAGCGGCCAGGAGATCGACGTGGCGAACGAGACCGAATCGCTCGGAAGCGTCTTCGACCGCTTGGCGGGCGAGGAATACGACTCACCGGAGGAGGTCAGAGAGGCCGTCCGCGGCGAGATCACCGGCGAGGCAGGTGGCATAGGAGAGGCGAACGCCGAACGGGACCTCGGAACGGTCGACGAGCGCGACCCCGAGGACGTCGCGGACTAAAACGAAGCGTCGAACGATCGCGGAAGAACCGAGTCGGGGGCCGAAACGGAACGTCGGCCGTCGACCGCCCGGTTAGCCCGTACCCACGTGTTCGCGGCAGCCGCGACGAAACGCGAGCCCCGCACGGAAAGGAGCCAGCCGAGCACGTCGGCGAGGAACACCACGGCCACGACGAGCCCCGAGAGAACCGTTGCTCCGACGGAGGCGTATCGTATCGCGCACCGGGATCGACCGCCTCGATCGAGCACGGCGAACCCGTGGAGGCGAACGGCGGCGGTCTCAGCGGCGACTTCGAGACCGACGACGGCGGCACCGAGGGAGACGAGCAGGCCGACCGAGCCGTCGAGGGCAACGCCGACGAAGCCTGCTAACATGTCGACGGCCGCGACGGTCAGCGCGGCCGAGAGCGGAGCGATCAGCAGGAGTGCACCGAGCAACACCGCCCCGGCCGCCGGCGAGCGTCGATCAAGGGCGGTCGTACTGAAACAGTGGCGTTGTCAAGCCGTAAATACCCCGACTCGATCGACGTAGCCCGGGCACGGATCACGGGGCGAAACGCGAGAGTAACGAGCGTGCGTAACCGGCTCAGTTATCGAACGGTTCCTCGTCGCGGTGCGCGTCGGGGTTCGACGAGTCGCGGGCGGCCGCCTCGCGTTCGATCGACTCCTCGACTTCCTGTTCGGCTTCCGATTCGCGCGCAGCCGCCTGTGCTTCCTCGTCGGCCTCGTCGGTTCGCTCGTCCTCGGCTTCCCTGGCGGGCGTGACGTCGGCGTCGTGTGCGCTCTCCGCGTCCGATCGATCGACGTCGCTGTCGCCGCGGCGCAGCCGGATCTCCTCCTCGCTTACCGAGTCGATGGCCGTCCGCGGGAGCGGGTAGGGGGCGTCGTCCGCGTCGTTTCCGCTCTCCCGTCCGTCCCACCCGAGCGTCGCCGTAAGGGTATCGGGTGCGTCGGGGTTGGGTTCGACGTAGGCGACACTCTCCTCGACGCGCGCGACGGTCCCAACGGCCTCGCCGCCCGCGGTTACGACCGTCGCGTCCGCCTGCGCGTCAGTGATGTCCGTTGGCATGTGTAACCGAATGGGGACGGAGTAATTGTGAGTACTGCCTGCCCGTGCAGGCAACGGCGGTAAACCGTATGCAACCGCCATATCGGGACGAGAGGCCGAAAGCGGGACCGGCCCGCATGCACGAAAGCGCCCGTCGATCGGCGCTCTCCGGCCCCTCTCCGGTCCCCTCGACGACCGGTCGTCTCGACCGGCGAGAAGGAGCCCGTGAGAACCCCGAAACGACCCGTCGAGCACGGTGACAGGTATGTGAGGTAAATCGGGTCGATATAGCGGAGTGAAACGACGAAGCATTTAAGTGAGACAGAACCGTTTCATTAGATACGAAGCTTGGCTTCCGGTTTCTCCGTGCGTCCTGACCTGGAGTCAGAACCCTACCTCGAACGGTGACGAAATCATGACAGACACTCGATTCAGAACGCGATCAGAGCGCACCGACGAGCGCGGACAGAGCGAGGGCGAACGCACCGACCAGGACCAGCAAACGGAGATGACCTGCCCGGAGTGTGGCGGTCGGTTGATGACCGACGCCGAACACGGCGAGACCGTCTGTGAGGACTGCGGGCTGGTCGTCGAGGACGAGGCGGTCGATCGCGGCCCGGAGTGGCGCGCCTTCGACTCCCGGGAGAAGGACGAGAAGAGCCGGGTCGGCGCACCCACGACGAAGATGATGCACGACCAGGGCCTGTCGACCAACATCGACTGGCGCGACAAGGACGCCTACGGCAACACGCTCAGTTCGCGCCAGCGCGCGAAGATGCAACGGCTTCGCACTTGGGACGAGCGCTTCCGGACCCGGGATGCCAAGGAGAGGAATCTCAAGCAAGCGCTCGGCGAGATCGAGCGGATGGCGAGCGCCCTCGGACTGCCCGAGAACGTTCGCGAGACCGCGAGCGTGATCTACCGCCGAGCGCTCGACGAGGACCTCCTTCCGGGGCGGTCGATCGAGGCGATCGCGACGGCCTCGCTACACGCCGCGGCGCGTCAGGCCGGCGTGCCCCGCAGTATCGACGAGGTCGCCGACGTCAGCCGGATCGAACAGATGGAGTTCGAGCGGGCCTATCGCTACATCGTCCGTGAACTCGGCCTCGGGATCAAACCCGCGGACCCGACGAGTTACGTCGGCCGCTTCGCCTCCGATCTCGACGTCTCGGACGAGGTCGAACAGCGAGCGCGCGAACTGCTCGAAACCACGAAACGCGAGGGTGCTCACAGCGGCAAGAGTCCCGTCGGACTCGCGGCCGCCGCGGTCTACGCCGCCGCCTTGCTCACCAACCAGCGGGTGACCCAGAGCGAGGTCAGCGAAATCGCGGACGTGAGCGAAGTCACGATCCGCAATCGCTACAAGGAACTCTTAGAGGTCGAAGGCGACGCACGAGCGATCGCCTGATCGGAGCCTGATACTCCCGGACATCGCGTCTTTTTCGCTCGAGCACGTTCGGGTTCACTTCGGGAGCTACAACGACAACGACGGTTCTTACGAACCGTCGGACGTGAGATTTGGACCATGGTCGCTTCGCTCCACTCCCTGATTCAAATCTCACGCCAAAGCGACTTCGACAGCGCACCGCGACACGGGGCGGTCGCGAGGGCACCGTTAACGTACCCAATTACCCGCCAAACAACCACCGCGAGCGGAAGGGCGGGGCTGAAAGGGGCCGACCGCTCGGCGAACCCCGGCGAAGTAAGCACTGGAGCGGAGTGAAGCGCGCAACGAGCCGCGGGAGCCGGGGTGAGATTTGAACTCACGAGTCCGTGAGGACAGTTGCTTTCGAGGCAACCGCCTTGGCCAGGCTAGGCTACCCCGGCTTCGATTCGACATTGGACGATCGGTTCTTATTCGTTTCGGTTCGCTCGACGGGAACGGAAGCGATCGACGACGGTCAGAGGCCGAGCGCATCGAGCGCGACGTGTTCGTCGAGGAGCGCGGCCGCCCGGTCGTACGGCGACCGTCTCGCCCCGCCGGGAGCCGGCCGGGGTTTTCCGGCGTTTTCGAACACTCGATCGAGGAAGCCATCGCGAGCGATTCGGTTCTCGAACAGTCCGTGCAAGTAGGTGCCGAGAACGCGATCGGTCGCCGCGCCTTCGCTCTCGTTCCCGTCCTCGCTGATTCCTTCTCCCTCGAAGGGGCGGTCGGCCGGCCCGACGAGCTCGGTGTGACCGTGGTGGATCTCGTAGCCGGTCACCTGTCCACTCACGCCGGCGAGCGGACCGCATCCCCGGAGATAGCGGGTGGCTGGCGTGACGGTCTTTTCGTCCTCGAAGCGCGTCTCCGTCGGTAGTAACGAGAGGCCGTCGAGGACCTCGATTTCACCTGTGCCCTCCCGGGCGGCGTTCGTGAGGCGCTCGCCGAGCATCTGGTAGCCGCCACAGAGCCCGACGATCGGTCCGTCGAACCCATGCAGGTACTCGTCGAAACCCGCCTCTCGGAGCGCGAGCAGGTCGTCGACGGTATTTTTACTGCCCGGAATCACGACCGCGTCGACGCTACCGGGATCGTCGAACCCATCGACATTATCGACGCCGCCGAGGCCGTCGGTCGAGAACTCGTCATCCGTCGAAGCCCCAGCCCCGGCCCCGGTCCCGTTCTCGTCCGCAGTCGCGCTCGCCCGGTTCGTCTCGTGTCTCTCGTCGATCGAAGGCGTTTCGGGAACGGTGTCGAGCGGGAGATACGCGACGCGAACGCCGGGTTCGCGGGCGAGCGGTTCGACGTCGGTGAAGTTCGAGATTCGGGGCAAGCGCGGAACGGCGATCGTGACAGCTCTCCTGGGGGGAACGCTGTCGTCGGCACCGATGATCGATCGCTCGCCCGCCGACGGCAACGAGAGGCTGTCCTCGGCGGGTAAGCCCGGATCATCGTAGGGCAGTACTCCGAGCACCGGCACGCCGGTCCGGGCTTCGATCCCCTCGATGCCCGGTTGCAGGAGAGCACGGTCGCCCCGGAACTTCGTGATGACGGCACCGCGGAGGCGTTCACGAAGGTCGTCGGGTAGCAGCTCGATCGTGCCATACAGGCTCGCGAAGGCTCCGCCGCGCTCGATGTCGACCAGCAGGCAGATTTCGGCGTCGGCGAAGCGGGCGGTCGCGACGTTCGCGAGGTCACGATCGTGGAGGTTGATCTCCGCGATGGAACCTGCTCCCTCGGCGATAACCACTTCGTGTTCGGCGGCGAGGCGCTCGAAGGATTCGCGGGCCGCCGCTCGTGCGCGCTCCCAGTACTCGTCGTAGTACGCGCCGACGCCGAGATGCCCGACCGCCTCGCCTTGAATCACCAACTGGGATTCGCCGTCCCCGCGCGGTTTGAGTAGTACGGGGTTCGTGTCGGTCGTCGCGGGGATTCGGGCGGCGTTCGACTGTGTGTACTGCGAGACGCCGATCTCGCCGAATTGCCCTCCGGGTGTAGCGACCGCACGGGCGTTGTTCGACATGTTTTGAGCCTTATATGGTGCGACGCTCACCCCACGGTCGGCGAGCAGGCGACAGAGACCGGCGGCGACGGTGCTCTTGCCGACGTGGCTCGCGGTGCCGGCGACGAGGATCGTCCGGGTCATATCGCGGTTCCGATGGCTCATTGGAGGGCGAGGGAGCCACTGTGGGTAAGCGTTCCGCCGACGAGGGGATCCCCACCGGAACGCCGGGACGGTCGAGCGAATCACACCGGCCGCTCGTCGAGGAAACCACGTACGAGTGGTTATATAGGTCACAGGTTATATGCGCCACCGGTGTGTGCCGAGGTATCATGGGTGAGCTGCAGTGGCGCGTGGGGGTGTGTGAACCGGACGCCCTCCCACCGGACTCGACCGTCGAACTGGTCCTCCAGTACACCAATCGCAACGACTACCCTCACCACGTTCAATCGGCGTTCCTCGCACGGACGTGGGATTCGAGCCACGTATCGCACCATTCCGTCGATCGCGAGATCGCGCCGGGGGCAACCGAGCGCCTCGCGCCGATCAGACTGACCACCCCCCGGGGAATCGGCGGGAACCAAGGGGTTCGGATCGGCTTCGACGTGGGTGAGGCTACCGATCGGGAAACGACGGACTACGAGCGGAAGTGGGGGGAGGCTCCCCTACGGCTGGACGTGCCTGGGGCCGCCGAATACCGTCCCGTATACTGTGTGTCGGGGAGCGGGGACGATTCGGCGGTACGACGGCTGGTTCACGACTGGGGGTTCGACGTCCGTGAAGTACACGACCCCGAGGGCGTCGTCGACGCGTTCGAAGCGACCGAAACGACGCCGATAGCCGTCTTCGGGGTAGTGCTCCCGAGCGGCGACGGAGCTTCGAGCCGGGGACTGGTGAGCAGCGCGGCGACGGCTGCACGCAATGAGAACAGAATACCGCTCGTGTTCAGACACGAGGGCATGGAGGACGCTGCCATGCCCGATCTGCCCGACCAATGTATCGTCATCGAATTCGACCCGGATGATGAACCACGTCTCGAGGAAGCCGCCGGACGTGTACTCCTCGGTATTCGACACCTGGAAGAGGCGGGTCGGACGAACCGATTCGTGGGGATCGTCTCGCAGTATATCGACGAATCGAGAGAAAAGGCGGCGAAGGCGTCTCGACGAGCGGGACAAGAGCTCAGGAACGCTCCGAAGCAGCTATTGTGGGCGTGGGTCGGACACGTCGTCCTTTCGGCAACCGGCGCGGATGAGGCAACTGACGACCTGATCGAGGAATTCCAGGAGAGAACGAGCGAGGTAGTCGCGAGCGAGCGCCCGCCCGAGTCTCCGACGCGGGGTCAGGACCGGCAGCAGAAAGAGAAATCACACGCCGAACTGTCGTCCGAATCTACCGCGGCACTCGGCGGCTGGCCGCTGTTTCGGGCCGACGCCGCCAACACCGGCCACGCCCCCGACGAAACCGGACCGACCTGGATCGCCAGACAGCGGTGGCGCGTCGAGACTGGAAGTCCGGTGTACTCCTCGCCGGCGGTGGTCGACGGCACCGTCTACGTCGGCAGCGACGATAACAACGTGTACGCGTTGACCGAGTGACCGCCGCTCCCGGCCGAGCGGCGGTCGGCCCGCTCGCCGCCGTTCCGTGACACCTCCTCCGGGGGTGGCGGGTCGCGATCGATACCGCCTCCGTGCCCGACCGCCGATCGAACCGCACCGACGCCCTCTACCGGGGGCGTACGGAAACACGCGGGAGCGAACGCCGGCCCGCTCGGCGACCGGTACTCGGTGCCACGCCGGGCGCGCCGGCCGGCGTCGAGCAGGTTGGTTTCACTTCCAGACTCCGGTGACAGGGGGCCGATCGCCGCCACGAACGGTCGCCCGTTCGTGGGCGAGCAGTACGTCGCGGTCACGCTGACGAGGAAGGCGTGGTACGGCGGACCGATCCAACTGCCCGAGGAGGGGTCGTCGGAGGGAGAGGTCCGAGGGACGGTTCCGTCGTCCGTGAGGTGTCGTCTCGCCCGCACACGAGGACGTCACGGACCCGTTCGAGCGCGTCGAGCGAGCGGCAGAGCGGGAGGGCGGTAGAGCGGTAATCGGCGAGGCCGTGACGGCGTCGATCGGTTACCGACGGCGAGCGAGCGTTGGCACCGACCGGGAAGGCCGGGTCGTCCGGTGCCGTCCCGTCGCCAGTTTCGCCGTCGCTCCGGATCGGGATCGGTCGGTGTCACTGACCGACGACTCGGGAGTCAGTATTCGGTGCCGCGCCGAGCGCGCTGGCCGGCATCGATCGGGTGTCTTTCTTTGCGTACCTGGGTCACGAGATCGGCGTGTTCGATAACGTACTCCGGAGTACTGTGTCCGCCGGTCAGTACGAGTTCTAACCCGTCGGGCTTCGAGTCGATCAGCTCGACGAGGGCTTCACGGTCGATCAGCTCGCGGTTCGCCGCGTAGAGCACCTCATCGAGGATCAGCATGTGGGTTCCGTCGTCGGGCGGACCGTCGAGGTCAAACGGCGAGTCGAGGTCGGCTTCGGCCGCCGCGTCGACCAGCTCGCGGGTTCGTCGGAGCGCTCCTCGTGCGCTCGCGGCATGGTCGTCGTCCTCGGAGCCGTCGGGCAGGGCGTGCCAGCCGTAGTGTCCGGAGTTCTCGTACGAAAAACCCGGCATGGCGGCGATCGCGTTGTACTCCCCGCGGACGTCCTCGACGCTCGATGCCCCTCCCTTGAGGAACTGGAGCATGTGGACCCGGTAGCCATGACCGGCGGCACGAAAGCCCATGCCCATCGCCGCCGTGGTCTTTCCCTTGCCGTCGCCCCACCAGACCTGTACCAGGCCGAACTCCTCGGGGGTGCTCGCCTCGATCGAGCGGGCCTCGGGGGTACGACCCTTTCCGGGCGTTCGAGCCTGGGGGTCCTCGGCGGTCGTCGCGTCGTCGTGGCTGTCAACGTCGTCGGTTCCGGCTCCCCGGTGGTCGTCGGACATACTATTGGCCAGGAAGGGCATCGGTATCAGTGTACGGCCGCCTGAGAGAGGCGATTACGGGGAGACGATCACGGGTCCGACGGACGAAACGGCTCGGTCGAACGAGTGGTTCTGACGCCGTACTCGGCTTCTGCGACCGTGTTCGGGAACCCGTCGTCGGGATAGCGCGACCGGAGACTCCCAGTCACTGCGGCCCTGACACACGCCCGCGTCGCCGCGCCGACCGGCGTTGCGCTCCCGGTGAACTCCTCGTACTCGCCGTCCGGATCGCAGCCGACGACGATCGCATCGGAGGTCGTTCCCGGAAAGCCCGTTCTCCCGAGCAGGGTTGCCGTCTTGGCCTCGACGGCGGTCGCGAGCAGGGTCGCAAGGCCCGCGTCGTCGAGCGCGCGGTCGGTGGTGACGAGGAGGTTCACCGTCCCCAGCGGGGGCGAGTCGTCCGTTTCGGTGGCGTTGTCCGAACGATCGTTCCCGCTGACCGATCGAGCGTGCGAGCTCGATTCCGGCTCTGATTCGGTACTAGTATCGGAATCGAAGGCGGGGTCGGGCTCGGAGTCGGGAGCTAACGGGAGCGCTGCGGGGTTCGATAGCCCGGCGGTCGCGACCGCACACACCGGATCGTGCCGAGCGCCGCGGGCGTGTGACAACGAGAGCCCGGTCAACAACGCCGGTCCCGGCTCGGGAAAGGCCGCTTCCCGGCGTCGCTCCTCGACGTAGGTGCTGAGATCGGTGCGAGAAAACCCCGTGGGAACCGAGACGTTGTACGCCGCGTCGGCGACCCGAAACCCACCATCCGAACCCGAAGAGAGCCATTGCGTTCCCGGCCGACGAACCTGTAGGACTCCCTCGCGGATCGTCGCGTCGACGATCGGAGTTTCGGGGTTTCGATCGGCTCCGTCGCCGGGTTCGTCCCCGATGTCGCCGTCGCTCGTCCGCTCATCCATCGGCGAGGACCTCGTCGAGAGCCGTGAGGAGCCGATCGTTCTCCGCGCGGGTGCGCACCGCGACCCTGATATGTGAATCGAGTCCCCGAAAGGTCGTCGCGTCCCGCAGTGCGATCCCCCGCTCGCGGGCGGCGACGACGACGGCCGCGGGATCGCGCTCCCCGAGGTCACAACACAGGAACGGGGCGTCGGAAGGGTAGACCTCGACGGAACCCGAGAGCGCGGCGAGGCGCTCCCTCAAGCGAGGGCGTTCCCGTTCGAGGTGGCCGCGGGTCTCGCGGACGAACTCGCGATCGCGCATACAGTGAGCGCCCACGCGGGCGGCGGGCGTACCGAGCGCCCAGGCGCGCCGGGCGTTCGCGAGCCGCGCTCGGCAGTCGCCGCTCGCAACGGCGAACCCTGCCCTGAGCCCCGGCAGGCCGAACAGTTTCGTGAGCGAGCGCGCGACGATCACGTTCTCGAAACCCGAGACCGCGGCGGCGAGCGAGTCGCGGTCGGTAAAGCCCGAGAAGGCCTCGTCGACGAGCAGTACCGTCCCGGCGTCCGAACAGTGCCGTGCGAACGCCCGTAGCGCCTCGGGATCGTACGCGTCGCCGGTCGGGTTGTTCGGCGTACAGCCGATCGCGAGTCCATACCCATTGGGATCGGCGTCACACAGCGCGTCGTACGGAACGAACTCGGGCGTCGCGCCCTGCAATCTGACCTCGCGGGCGTACTCGCCGAAGCTCGGGTAGGGAACGAGGACCGAATCACCCCTCTCGACGACGACCTCGATCGCGAGTCGGATCGCCGCCAGTCCCCCCGGTGTCGGGATCACTTCGGAGGGCTCACAGCCGACGTGTGTAGCGCCCGCTTCCCGATAGTCGGGGTAGTCGTCGGGCGGGTACCGTCGGGCACGATCGAGCGCATCGGCGTAGATCGCACGAACGCCGTCGGGAACCCGAGGGTTGACGTTCGCGCTGAAGTCCAACAGGTCGAAGTCGTCGCTGCTTCCGTGAGGCACCCGGCCGACGCTCGCGGTAGCCTCAGGATCCATCAGCGATCGCCCCCCGGTCGCATCGAACCTCGATGATCCCCTGCTTCGGAGGCCGAAGCACGTTCGATCACACCGATCCCGACGACGGCTACTCGCATAACGCCTCCGCGACCGCCAGGTCCGTAGGTCGGTTGACGTTCACCGCGAGGCGGACGTCGTGGCTCACGTAGGTCGTCTCCTTCGGGTCGTCGTCTTCGAGGGAATCGGTCGTCGTAGCCGGCTGTCCGGCGGCCTCGGTGTCGGTGTCAGTATCAGTGTCGGTATCGGTATCGGTCGCCGAACGATCACAGTCACGCTCCGGGTTCCCGCTCGTTTCGTGTCCGCCACGAGCCTGTGCGACGACGTTGAGACCGGTCGGCGCGAGTTCGCGCCTGCCGTGTGTCCAGGTCGCATCGGTGCTCAGGCCCAACTGTCGTTTCAGCGCCGCAGGTACGTACACCGCGAGCGACCCACGGACCCCCTCGGCGCGATCGAGTACGCGATCGATTACCGCCGGCGCGAGGAGTGGTAGGTCACAGGCGACGGTGAGTACGGGGGGATGGACTCGATCGAGAGCGTATCCGAGGTCCGAGACGTAGCCCTCGCCGAGCGCGTCGACGACCGCAACGGCGGCCGGACGAGCGTTCTCACTGTTGCGATCGGAGTCGATGGAATCGGCGAGTTCGGGGTCAACGGAGTCGGAACGAGAGCCGTCCCCATCGAGCAGGCTCACGAGGTGGGTGCGTGTCTCAGGGGCGTGTGGCGACGTCACGAGGTGGATTCCCTCGACGCGACTGCCGTACAGCGCACCCAATACGCGATCGATCATCGTGGTTCCACACACCTCAACGAGGGGCTTTTCCTCACGGTGGGAGTCACTACCCTGATCGAGCCGGGCACCCCGTCCGCCACACATCAAAAGAGCGTCCACGCCACCACCCCCGCGTGGACTCCACCCACTCGCCCGAGCTCGTTCGCCGCGCCGAGCACGTCGCCGGTGACTCCGCCCAACTGTCGGTGCGATCGGATTAGTAGTACGAGGGCGACCGCCGGTCCCGTGAGCAAGGTCGCGAGCAGTGCCGGCCCGCCGCCGATCGGCGCAAGCAGGAGTACCGGGGCCGCGGCGGTCACGACCGGGACGAACGAGCGCGGGGCCGACCCGGCAACGAGCTGGGAGCCGAGCCCCTCGTGGGCGGCGCTCCCGAAACAGACGAGCGTCGCCATGCCGGTCTTCGCGCCGACCTCCGCACAGAGCGCCACCGCGAAGGAAAGCGCGGGACCGGCCCCGGCGAGCGCGAGCGCACCGAGCGCGAGCGCCACTACGACCACCGAGACGGCGAGCGTGCCGGCCGCCCCGGTAGAAGAATCGGCCATGACGTCGAGGCGCTCTTCTGAACTACCGTGGATCGCCGCCCCATCGGCTAAGTCGGCCAGGCCGTCGACGTGAGCGATGCCGGTCACGAGATAGACGGCGATGAGATACAGGACGGCGGCGGTCGGGAGCGGCACGCCGATGCCCAAGAGCGCAGTGACGGGCGCGCCGGTGAGCAAGAACGGGGAAGCGACGATCACGCCGATCACGTAGCCCGCGAGCGGAAAGGTAAGCGGCGCGCGTCGAAACGCGTCCCACGCGCTCTCGGAGCGTCCGACCGGTAACCGCGAGAGCGCGCCGAGCGCGCCGCTGAGCGCGGTCACGACCACCCGACCCACCTCGATACGTTCGACACGTTCGATAGGCTCGGCGCGCGCGATACGATCGCATCGAGGAGCCTCGGCAGTCGCGCTCGTGAGTGCTGTGGCCGTCGGCGATCGCGGTCGCCCGAGCGCTTCGACCCTCGTAGTTCGTTGTCGTCGGTGGCGGTGTCATCGTCGTCGCCGAAGAGGGACCTGGCGACGAGGGCGAGCGAGCACACGGAAGCGGCGAGAACGGCGGCCCGGTCAACGAGGTCGATACCCCTGTTCGCTTCGTCGATCGTCGGAAGCTCCTCGGAGGCACCGAGCGCGTAGACGCCGGGCTTTTCGAGTCGGACGTCGAGGGCGGCGGCGAGCGTCGCCATCGGCCAACCGGCGTTCGGCGAGGGGGGTTCACCCGCCCACACGGTGGCCCTGCGAAGCGCGGTTGGATCGGCCGCTACGAGCGCGAGACAGGCGGCGGTGAGGCGGGCGGGTACCCACATGGCACAATCGTCGAGACGGGCGGGTGCCCAGCCGGTAGGAGTCGATCGGTAGCCGAGCATCGAGTCCATCGTGTTCACCGCCTTGACCCACGCCGCTGCGCCCGCCGCCGCGGGCAACGAGACTCGTGTGAGAAACGCGAAGGCGCACAACGGGGCGAGCAGTCCGTCGGCGAGGTTCTCGCCCGCCGACTCGACGGCCGCGCTCCTGACTTCGCTGGCCGACAGGTTCCTACTATCGCGTCCGGCGAGCGCTCGTAAGTCCCGGCGAGCCCGCGAGAGATCACGTTCCGTGTCAGCGACGACCGAGCGCGCGGTGTCGGTCAACATCCGGCGACTCGTCGTTACGAAGAGCACGCCCGCCCCGACGAGCGTCCCGGGTATGGGTGATCTTCGACCAGTGAAGACACCGGTAGTGACGCCGTCAGCGGGGCGGGGGGGCGAACACCGACCGGCGATGGCGACCGCGCCGGCCGCGATCCCGGCGGCCGCCAGCGGGAGACAGACGCTCGCGAGCGCGCCGACGGCACGGGGAGCGGCCCACGCGCGATCGAGCGGGGCGACGAACCGGCCGAACAGCGCCACCGGATGCACCCTACGGGGGGGTTCGGAAACGAGGGCGTCGAGCGCGAACGCGAGACTGATCGCGGCGGCACCGCGAGCACCCGACCGATCGCCGACGGTCAGTTCTTCCGGTCGCATCTCGCCTCCAGATAGGTCGGGAGGTCGGCGAGCGAGACGTCCGCCAGGAGGACAGCAGTCGCGCCGACCGCCTCGGCTCCGCCATCGTCCTCGGGGTCGTCGCCGACGTGGACTATATCGGTAAGCGAAACGTCGAGTCCGGTTGCAATGCCCCGAAAGGCCCGTTCGTGGGGTTTGCGCCAGCCGAGATCGACGCTCGAGACGATCGCGTCGAACCCGTCCGTGTCGATCGCGGATCGCTCCAGGATCCGCTCGACGAGGCCGGGCACGCTACAGTTAGACAGTACGCCGACCGGCCCCTGGGAGGCGGCAACGGTCACCGCTTCGACGGCTCCCTCGCGGGTCTCGACCGGCCGGTCGAAGGCGGCGAGCACGGCGTCGTCGATCACCCCTTCATCGGGGTGGACGTCCCGGCTCGCGAGCGCACGGGAAACGTAGGTCGTGATCGGGACCTCCTCGCCGTCGGCGGCGTCGATGTCGGCGGCGGCCTCGCGGCCGGCGGCGTCCCAGTCCGTCGGAACGGGGACGTTCCGGGTGCGGAGTTCGTCGGCGATCGCTTCGGGGGTGTTTTCGGGACGCGGGACGGAGACGAGCGTGTCGAACAGATCGAACGAAACGGCCACGGTGAACGAGACAGGGGAGCGGTGGTAAAGAGGTTGGTCCTGTCGGTAGGCTACAGCGAGGTAGTCGCGGTGAGCACGAGGACGGCTGCTCGGCGAGCACATAACTCGCCGCTGGTCGAATCGTGGCAATGGTCGTGTTCGCGACCGATCGACGGCCGCTACACCGTCATGCCGAGTGACGGAGGACCGATCCGAGGGTACGTTCTCACGGCCCGACCGACCCGTCCGTTCGGCGACCGACCGCTCGCATAGGGACTCGTTAGAAGGCTTTATTCGGCGCTGTCACGTTAGTTTCGGGTGTTCATGATCGAGCAGCTCAAACGCGTTGATCGTCAGACCCGTGTCCAGTACGGGCTGATGATAGTCTTCGGCGGGCTGTGTCTCGTCGCCGCGCTCGCCCCGCTCGACGACCTCACTCGCACCGCAGCGGTCGGCACGACCTTCGGGTTTACCGCCGGGCTCTGGGTTTCGCACCTCATCGGGGTGCTCCAGCGTGCCGCTGAGGACAGCGTCGACAGCGCCCTCGCTTCGGACTGATGGCGGCCGACGACTCGACATCCGACGGAGAGGCTTCGAGCGAGGCCTTCGAGATCGTTGCGCCCCTCACCGGCGAGGACCCGAACCTCGGCTCGTTCTTCCTGGTCGTCGGGGCCGTGACCTGTGTGTTCATCGCCGTCTTCCAGTTCACGCTCCCGGAGGGAGTTCGCTTGCTCCTCACCGGCGGGGTGCTGCTGGTCACGATCCTGAGCGCCATCGTGGCCTCGTTGCTCGAAACCCTGGGGTACTTCGACCAGGAGTCGGCGGCCGACGAAGGAAGCGAACGTACCGATGGGACGACGACGGAAGGGGCGGAGGGAAAGCCGTGGACGCCGACCGCCGATACCAGATATCCACTCCCGCCGATCGTCAACTTCGACGACGAGCTTCGGACCTACCAGGAGATGTTCGATGGAGACCTCCCCGGAGAGTTCGACGAGTTCGTCGCCGAGTACAAGCGGTTGAAGACGACGAAGGGAAACCGCGTCAACATCGCAAGCGACCTTCGGGCCGACCTGAACCCCATCGGCGTGCTGTTCGACGAGGGCTCGCGCGGCGCGGAGATCCACGACGACATCGGCGACCGACTGTTGCGCTACATCAAAAACGACGCCGTCGAGTACCTCTCACTGACCGACGTGGGTTTCTACGACGACGGCAACGAGGTCGACGTAGCGTCGGTCGACGACGGGGTCATACGTGCCGAGGCGAGTGTCGAGAACGAAGGCGAGGCGACGACAGTCGAGGTGATCGTCGAGTTCTTCGATAGCGACGGTACGAGTCTCAGGCGCGATACCTCCCCGGTCGGGGAGATCAGCCCGGGCGCCACCGAAACCTTCGACGCCGACGTCTACGTTCCCTCGGCCGCCGAACGCGCGACCACCACGCTTCAGGTCACGAACCCCGGCACCCGCGTCGCCAGCACGTGAGCACTTATCATAGTGTTGCTCTCCGACTCCGTTCTGTTCGATAATCGCTCGGATCGATCGATCCCGATTTCGGACCTCGTATAACGGTCGGAGAGCAGTACCGCGAGAATTCATCACATAGTGGAGGATCAGACAGTCCCATGCGAAGAGGGGGCCATCCGGACGATCGGGCCGACCGGAGAAAGCGGGTACTCAGGCGAGACGATCATCAGTGCCGGAAATGCGGCGGATCGAGGGAGTCGCTTCACGTTCATCACGTCCGACCGATTTCTCAGGGTGGGAGCCACGACATCAGCAACTTGGAGGCGCTCTGTCGGAGCTGTCACGCCAAGGAGCACCCGACGAAAGTGAAACTCAGCTCCGCAGTGTCCGATCGGCGGCGTGTTCGGATGAACTACCGTTCGTCCAGCGTGACCAGGGTACGCGAACCGGATCCCTACGCGATCGAAACCCACGACGGAATACAGTATCTGGTCGGCCACGATTACTACCGAAACGAGATCCGGGTGTGCAGACCGAAGCGCATCGTGTGGTTGGACGTATTGGAGACGTCCTTCGCTATACCGACGAGTTTCGACGCTACGGAGTATCTGGCCCGAAGACTGCGACCGAGAAGGCGATCGAGACGAAGGCGGGAGTCGGCTATCGGACGAATCCTGCGGTCGATCTTCGGACGATAACCGTTCGACGTTGGGGCTACTCGCGGGCGACGACGTTCGACTCGATGTCGCGCGGAAAGTACGTGAGCGTCTCGGTGCCTTCCTCGGTCACGAGCACGGTATCGGAGTGGCGATAGCCCTCGGTCTCGGTGTAGAGACCGGGTTCGATCGTGTAGACCTGTCCGGGAGCGATCTCGGCGTCGCCGGCCTCACCGTGTTCGTCGACGTGTGCTTCCCAGCCCCGATCGAGGTAGGGCGGTTCGTGGGCACCGAGGCCGATGTTGTGCCCGACGTGATGGCGAAGGAGGTCGGTAATCCCCTGTTCGTCGGCGTACGAAAAGACCGCCTCGTCGATCGCGCTCACCGGCACGCCGGGTGCGATCGCGTCGATGGCGATCTCCTGGGCTTCTTTCATCAACTCGAAGTAGTAGGCCTGCTCGTCGGAGTACTCGCGGACGAACATCGTCCGTTCGAGTTCGGCGTAGTAGCCGTCGACGTTCGCCGTCGCGCCGGTGATCAGGGCGTCGCCCGCCGAGAGGCGCTCGTTCGGAGTGTGACCGTGCGGGAGGGCGGTTTCCGCACCCGAAATATACCCCGCATGCACCGGGCCGCCGCCGCGGGTCCGCACCGCATAGCGCTCGCCGAGCGTATCGAGCATGGCTCGTGAGGCATCCGTCGAGGCCTGCTGACTTACCGTGACTGGGTGAGCGCCGACGTCGGTATAGTCGGCGAGGTAGCGATGGCCGAGGTTCGCCCAGCGGGCGGATTCCCTGACGAGGTCGACCTCGACGGCGGATTTCTCCCAGCGCATCCGCGAGACCCACTCCTGGGACTCGACGTCGAGGAAGTCCGACAGCGGCGGGCCGTCGTAGCCCATCGTACCCGGCGCGCCGTCGGCGTCGGCGGCGACGGTTTCAGTACCCATGTCCTCTACCATCCCGGCGACGACCTCGATCGGAGCCCCGCCGGGGTAGTCGAAATACGAGTGTACCGCGTCGATCCGTGGGTTCGGCGCGACCCGCTCGACTTCGAGGCGCGGGACCGTGATCGAGACCGCATCGGGCGAAACGGCGAGACAGACCGGCCGTTCGGTCCGGATGTGGTGAAAGCCGGTGAGGTATTCGATGGCCGTCGCGCCGAAAAAGACCCCAGTATCGGCGTCGCTTTCGGCGAGGCGGTCGCGGATCGCTACGAGTCGATCGTCGAACTCCGCTTCGGGAACGCGCGTCGTCATAGGGAGTCTGTGCGACCCGGGAACAAAAACCGGACGCCACGCGGGCGAAAGACCGTTGCTCGGCGCGCCCGTAGCGAAGACGAAAGTCGTGACCCAGAAGGACGCCGATCCGGACGGAGGAACTGAGGAGGACGAACACGGAGCCGAAGCGAAGCGAACGCACGGATCCGAGGCCGAACACGGACCCGGAGATCGGGCGGAGGGAGACGAAAGCGAAGAGGGGAACGGAGATCGAAACGAAGGCGGAGACGGGGATGGGAACCCCGAGACCGAGCCGGAAGGCGACCTCGGAGAGCGGGTCGCGACGCTCGAACGGACGGTCGGGGATCTCCGGGAGGAACTCGATCGTCGGGAGCGAGTCTTGCGCCTGCTCGCCGGGAGCGTCGACGTCGCGCCCGTGACCGCCCAATGTCCCGAGTGCGAGACGGGCGAACTCTACCGCGAATCAGGTCTGAGTTGGGCGAAGCTTCACTGTCAGGACTGTGGGGCGAGGTGGGAACTCTGAGTGACTGAAGGGGGCCGTGCGTCACCGCGTTCCGAGTCGCCGGCCGCGTTCCGCTACGATTCCGCTACGAGCGCCAGCGATCGACGCACGACGCCCGGTGCTCGGTGCTCGGTGTTCGGTATCCGGTGCTCGTATCCGATAGTCGATCCTCGGTGCTCAGTGCTCAGGCGGGTGCGTCCATCTCGACGCCGCATTCGGGGCATTCGAGCGTCATACCGTCCTCGCCCATGTGAACGGCCATCGAATCGCTCTCGCCGCATTCCGGACACTCCATCGCGACCCGGGTCTCGGTGCTTTCCTTCGGCGCGCCGAGCGCGAGCGCACTGAGTACCGAATCGCCCTCGTTCTTGCCCTGTTGGTAGTCGCCGGGGGCGAATCGAATCACCTCGCCGGCGTCGACCTCCTGAGAGCCGTCGGGAGTCTCGAACGTCGCGGTGCCCTCGATCACGTAGAAGACTTCCTCCTGGTCGAAGTGGGCGTGCATCCCACCGGTGAAGCTCTGGCCCGGTTCGAGGCGAAAGCGGTTCATCGCGAGGTCCGTCGTCCCGAGCGCGTCGGCGACGTTTCTGACGTCGGCTTCGCCCGTCTCGCTTCCGGCGATCTCGTCGATCGTGACTTTCTCCATGGACCCACGATCGACGCCCCGGAACAAGGTAGTGCCGATAGCGGCGAGACGGGGGTTGGAACTCGGAAGCTGGGAGCGACGAAGCGAAAGCCGAGAGCGATGAGACGGGTTACGTCGGCGACCGACGACGTATGGCTTACCAGCGGTGATGGACCGACTCGGCGACGTGTTCCTCGTAGACGTCGTGCATCGCGCCGTGTTCCCGCCCGGTGAGCGAGGGGGCCTCGGAGACGGCGGCGTTTCCCTCGATGTGATCGGGGTTCACCGATCCGGGGATCACCGACGAGACCGCGTCGTGATCGAGGATCCACCGGAGCGCGAACTCGGCCATCGTGCGCTCGTCGGGAACGTACGACCGAAGCGCCGAAACGGCGTCGAGCCCCCGTTCGAAGGGCACGCCGGCGAAGGTCTCCCCGCGGTCGAAGGCCTCGCCCTCGCGGTTGAAGTTCCGGTGATCGTTCTCCGGGAACTCGTCGTCCGCCGAGAGCGCACCTGTAAGCAGACCCGACGCGAGGGGCACCCGGACGATCACGCCGATATCCCGGCGTTTGGCCTCTCGGAAGAACAGTTCGGCGGGACGCTGACGGAAGGGGTTGAAGACGATCTGGATCGTCTCGACGCCGGGATACTCGATCGCTTTAAGCGCCTGTTCTACCTTCTCGACGCTCACGCCGTAGCCATCGATCGCGCCTTCCTCGCGCAGTCGCGTGAGCGCGTCGAAGGTCTCGGGTCGGTAGTACGCCGGCCAGGGCGGACAGTGCAGTTGGAGTAGGTCGACCGCTTCGACGCCCAAGTTCTCGCGGCTCCGATCGGCGAATTGCGAGAGGTGCTCGTAGTCGTAGCCCGCCGCCTCGTGTGGATCAAGGCGGCGGCCGGCTTTCGTGGCGACGATCACGTCCTCGCGGGCCTCGCGCTCGTCGAGCACGCTCGCGATGTGGCGTTCGCTCCGGCCGTCGCCGTAGACGTCGGCAGTGTCGAGAAAGGTAACTCCGGCGTCCAGTGCGGCGCGGATCGCCTCCTTACCTTCTTCGTCGGACACGTCGCCCCAGTCGGAACCGATCTGCCAGGTGCCGAGCCCGATCTCGCTGACTTCGTATCCCGTGCTACCGAGGTCGCGGTGGTTCATAGCCGCCCGGCGTAGCCGACCGGTTGTAAGTCCCCGCATCACGGCAGGTAGTGGAGGTCAAGTAATCGAACCGTAGGCAAGCACGCCCGGACTGGCCGAACACTCGGAACGCGAATCGAAGCAACGGATACGACGCTCGTCGTCCGTACGTCGCTCGGAGTTCGAGCGGAGAAATCCGCACTCCCCGATTTGAACGGGGGACAAGCCGATCTACAGTCGGCTGCTCTGCCGGGCTGAGCTAAGCGCGGACACCTGTAGGTAGGCCCGTCGCCGGACTTAACCGTTTCCTTCGGCCCGGAACTCCGAGAACGGACAGCGAGCGCCAGCGCCGACGGCGAGCGCGGACGACGTGTCCGACGGCGGCCACCGACCGAAAGGGAGGCGTCTGTCGTGGCGTGAGACGGTCGGACGACGACCCAGAGCGGAGGCGACGGGCACCGAGTGGACGGCCGTCAGACATCCGTCAGCCGGCGCGGAAGATACAAGCCTATGGGAGACGAGGGGTACGACAGCGGTGAGCAAGATAACGTTCCGGGCCGACGACGACCTCATCCGCCAGCTGGAGTCGTTCGACGCCTCGAAGAGCGAACTCATGCGCGAGGCACTGCGCGAGTACCTCGCGGACGGCCCGGAGCGATCGCACACCGACCGTAAAAACCCTTCAGGGGACGAGTCGAGCCTCGACGATCTCCTCGCGGAACGGATCGACGCCCTCGTAGACGAGCGACTGTCGACGGCGTTTACGCCCACACAGCCTTCAGATGTCAACGTAAACATCACGCTCGACGGCGGAGACGCCGATTCGATCGAGGTGTCCGACGAAGACGTCCCCAAGCGTAAGACGGCCCGCGAGGAGCCGGCGCACACGTCCGACACCGGCCGTAAGACGTGTGGCCAGTGTGGCGAAAAAATGGACTCAGAGCACGTTTACTGTCCGAACTGTGGCGCAAACACGAGCAAGGCGTTCTGTGAATGCGGCGAGGAACTCAGGTCCGACTGGGCGTTTTGTCCTGCATGCGGAGCCCGAACCCCGGCCGCGGACGTGCTCGACAGGTCATAACGGGCGTGAGACGGCGTTTACCTGGCGTAAACCGCTCGTTTGCACTCCGTCTTACTCAGTCCGGAAGTTTTATTACAATACAATCAGAGCATACGACTGCGTAAGACGGTCGTCTTACACAGAGTCGATCCGAGTCGGATCGTGCCGCCGTACGGCGGTTTTCGCGTGTAAGACGCGCGGGTGTACGAAACCGTCGCCGTCTTACCGGAAAGGGGATAGCCAATCATGGAGCGTGTGACACTACGGATTCCGAAACAGCAGATCGAGGGCGTCGAGCGAATAGTCGAAACCGGCGAATACCCGAACCGGAGCGAGGCGATCCGTTCGGCCGTTCGCGAGATGCTCGCCGAAGAGGACGACGGGCCCGAGCGACCCTCCGAGCGCCGCCGGGGCGAGCGCCGTCAGGCCGAACGCAACTGGGCGAAGGTGTAGCTCATGCAGGATATCGTCCAGGAGGCCTTAGAGAACGCGGAACGCGAGGAGCAGGCCAGAAGCGAGGCCGACACTGGTATCGACGAGTTCGGCGACCCGCGCATCGTCGTCGTCGGCTGTGGCGGCGCTGGTAACAACACCGTCAATCGCTTGTACAACATGGGTATCGACGGTGCGGAAACCGTCGCGGTCAATACCGACAAACAGCACCTGCAGATGATCGAGGCCGACTCGCGGGTGCTCGTCGGCAAATCCCTCACTGGGGGCCTCGGAGCGGGCGGTGACCCCGAGATGGGCGAGCGCGCGACCGAGATGGCCCGAGGCACCGTCAAGGACGTCCTCGGCGATGCGGATCTCGTCTTCGTTACCGCGGGCATGGGCGGCGGGACGGGCACCGGCGCAGCGCCCGTCGTCGCGAAGATCGCAAAGGAATCCGGCGCGATCGTCGTCGGGATGGTCTCGACGCCCTTTACCGTCGAGCGTGCCCGGACGGTGCGCGCCGAAGAAGGCCTCGAGGACCTCCGCGGGGAGGCCGACTCGATCATCGTGCTCGACAACAACCGCCTGCTTGATTACGTGCCCAACCTGCCCATCGGCAAGGCCTTCTCGGTGATGGATCAGATCATCGCCGAGACGGTCAAGGGGATCGCAGAGACGATCACCCAGCCCTCCCTCATCAACCTCGACTACGCCGACATGACCGCCATCATGAACCAGGGCGGCGTGGCGGTCATGTTAGTGGGCGAGACTCAGGACAAGAACAAGAGCGAGGAGGTGGTCCGCGACGCGATGGATCACCCCCTGCTCGACGTCGATTATCGGGGTGCCTCCGGAGGATTGGTCCACATTACTGGCGGACCTGACCTCACCCTCAAGGAGGCAGAAGGCATCGCCCAGGACATCACCGAGCGCCTCGAAGCCGACGCGAACGTTATCTGGGGCGCACGCATCCGCGAGGAGTACAAGGGCAAAGTGCGAGTCATGGCGATCATGACCGGCGTGCAGTCCGCCCAGATCCTCGGGCCCGACGCCCAGCAACAAGCCGACCAGTCCCGCCAGGCCCTCCAGCACGGCGACGGCGGCTACGGCTTCGTCGACGCCACAGGGGACGTTCGAGGGAAAAACAACGCACAAAGCGACGGTGGCCGCGACACGGAGGGCGAACGGAGTTACGGCCTCGACGTCGTCCGCTGAGTACACCGGTTTCCCTCCCGCCGCCCGATTCGAAGGGGTCCCGGCTAACGACGAATCGGCCCTCCATCAGCGTATCTCGACGGGAGTTGCTCGTCGGAGCGCCACGCCCTGGGTGCGCTCGTTTTCGTTTCCATCGAAACGCGATCAATCGGACGAGTAGCCGCCGCTCCGGAGGAGGGCCAGGCATGAGAACACGCCGATTCGGTCGTTCGGAGCCGTCAGTCGGCGGCGTGAACGCTCTCGACGAGCTGGCACTTCCGACAGACCTCCCGCGTGGTCGCCGCACCGCACCGTTCGCACTCCCCGAGGCCGTCGTGACTGTCGTCGGCGGCGTCGTTGCTGTCGGCGCCTTCCTCGCCGTCGCGGCGGTACTCGCGGGCGGCGAGCGCGGCGAGGTCCTCGTAGCCCGAGAGGATCGAGTGACGCGTCCCGGGGTGGTTCTCCTCGAGACCTAAGAGGAGGTCCTTGATCTCCCCGCGGTAGGCCTCGCTCGCGTGGGGACACTCTGCCATGTGAACCGGTAGGTCACGCAGATGGGCGTACAGCGCGACTTCCTTCTCTGGGACGTCCCGCAGGGGTTTCGCGCGCGGGACGAACGTCTCCGATTCGCCGCGCTCGTCGAACCCGCCTAAGCTGGCGTCGAAGTGTTTCGCGACCTGGCGGACGTCGCCCTCGAAGAGGTTCATCAGCGCCGTTTGGGTCTCGTCGTCTAAGTTGTGACCGGTCAGTAGTTTGTCGGCGTCGTACTTTCTAGCACCGCGTTCGAGCAGGTTCCGGCGAAAGACCCCACAGTACGCACACGGAGCCATCCCTTCCGGGTCGTCGCGCGCGACGTCGTCCATCTCCAAGTCGAACTCCTCGGCGTAGCTCAGTCGTTCGTGTTCGATCTCCAACTTTTCGACGAGTTCGATCGAGGCGTCGAGACTCGCGTCGCGATAGCCCTCGATCCCCTCGTGGATCGTGAGACAGACCAGGCGAATCCGGGGATCGTCGGCGAAGGTCTCGTGGAGGACCTGGGTGAGGACGACGCTGTCCTTCCCGCCGGAGAGGCCGATCAGCCAGGTTTCGGGGTTCTCCGGCGTGGCGTCGCGGCCGATCAAGCCATCCGAACGGATCCGACGCCGGACCCGCTTTTCGACCGACCGACGGAGGTGGCGCTCACAGAGGTGACCGCCCGAGTACGCCGCGAAGTGGACTGCCGGGCGAGAACACCGATCGCACTCCATCGATGCCTACTGTGTCCGAAGCGGGTTTGTGGGTTTCGAAACGGACCTTTTGCTCTGCGCTCGCGGCCGAAGGCTGCTCGCTCGGCAAAATCTCCACCAAAATAGCGCGTGCTCCCTCCGGCACTCGCTCCCTCCGGTCCCTCGTGCCTCCCGTCCGTGCGCGCTACTGCTCCCTCGCGCCGGTTGGCGCTCGGTCGCAGGGAACCGCTCGCTCGTTCGCTCGCGGACACGAGTTCGAAGCGAAACGGGCCCCAAGAGGATCTCGAATCTCACTCGGCTTCGATCGCGTCATCGAACCCCATCGGATCGGGGCCCGATGCCTCGCAGCCGAGCGCACGACCGAGATACAGCGCGGAGTTGATCAGGCCGATGTGGCTGAACGCCTGCGGGAAGTTCCCGAGATGCGCGCCGGTGTCGGGGTCGACCTCCTCGGCGAGCAAGCCGAGCGGGCTGGCGTAGGAAAGCAGAGTCTCGAACAGTTCGCGAGCCTCCTCGATCCGGCCGGAAAGAGTCAGTGCGTCCACGAGCCAAAACGAACAGAGCACGAACGCGCCCTCTTCGCCCTCCAGGCCGTCCTCACCATTGTAACGGTACACCAATCCGTCTTCACCCGTCAGGTGGGTGAGAGTGGCGTCGATCGTCCCGCTAACCCGTCGATCGTCGAACGGTAGAAAGCCGACGATCGGGAGGAGCAATCCAGTGGCGTCGAGTTCGTCACCGTCAAGCGTGCGAGTGAAACTGCCGTGCTCGCCGATTTCCTCGTCGAAACCGCGTTCGAGCACTACCTCACGGATCTCGGTTCTCGTCTCGCGCCACTCACAGAGCGGCGCGTCGAACTCGCGGGTTTCGGCCATGTCGATCCCCCGATCGAGCGCCGCCCAGCACATCACCTTCGAGAAGACGAACTGTTTGGGCTCACAGCGCACCTCCCAGATGCCCTCGTCGGGTTGGTCCCACACCTCCCGGACGTGCTCGACGACCGCCCGGATCGCCGACCACTCCCCGGCGTCGAGTTCGGTGCCGCCGTCGGTCGTCTCGTGGATCGCTACGAGGAGTTCGCCGAAGATATCGAGCTGGCGCTGGTCGCGCGCGGCGTTACCGACCCGTACTGGGTTCGATCCGCGATACCCCGAGAGGTGCTCCAAGGTCTCCTCGTCGAGGTCGATCTCGCCGTGCAGGCCATACAGCGGCTGGAGGTCGGCCGGATCGGTGTGACACAGGCCGCGGAACCAAGTGAAAAAATCCCACGCCTCCTCGCGGTGCCCGAGATTGGAGAGCGCCTGAACGGTGAAGGCACCGTCGCGAAGCCAGCTGAAACGGTAGTCCCAGTTGCGTTCGCCGCCGATCTCCTCGGGCAACGAGGTCGTCGGGGCCGCCGCGATCGCCCCCGACTCACGGTGGGCAAGCAGTTTGAGCACCAATCCCGACCGGGTCGTCAGGTCGTGCCACGGTCCGTCGAAGACACAATCTCGATCGTCGCAGTCGTGGGTCCACTCGCGCCAGTACCGAATAGTCTCACTGAGGCGGCGCTCGGGCACGAGCGAGGCGGCGAAGTCAGCGACGACGCCGCGCCCGTCGGCGTCCGCCGCATTGGATAGGTCCGACGAGTCCGCCGGGTCGACCGACTCGGCCGAACTAGTCGCGTCCGTCGAACCCCCCGATTCGTCGGCGCCGACCTCCCGGTAGCCGAGGACGAACCAGGCCTGATCGCCCGCGGGAAGCGTCACGCGGGCCGTCGCCGTGTCGGCTTCGACGTCGAACGCGGGGGCAGCCGCGAGCAGGAGCGCTTCGTCCTCGGCCCGGGCGAGAAGACCACCCTCGACCGCTTCGATCGCCGCCTCCGCCCGGGCGAAGTCCGGTCGTGGAGCGAACTCGACGCCGAGGTCGACCTCCCCGGCGACGCACTCGACCTTCCGGTAGATCGCCCGCTGTGAACCGGAACCGACGCTGCTACCAGCAGTGTCGACGCTATCGGAGTCGCCGACGTCCCCGTTGTCGCTGTTACCGGAACCGCGGGAATCATCGGAGTCGTCGGAGCCATCAGGGCCACCGGTGTCGTGGGAGTCCTCGGTGTCGTCGCCGCCGGCCGGCATGAAGTCCGTCAGAACACACGTCCCCGAATCGGTCCGAAAGGTCGTCCGGAGCACGTTCGTCCGTTCGATGTACTCGTGGGTCGCCTCGAAGGGGACGAGCGGCCGGATCGAAAAGCGCCCGCCACGATCGGCGTCGAGGAGCGACGCGAAGACCCCGGGAGACTCGACGTGAGGGGCCGGGAACCAGTCGATCGAGCCCCGTCGGCTCACGAGCGCACAGGTCTCTTCGTCCCCGATGAGACCGTACTCCTCGATCGGCGTGTACCCGCTCATCGGTCGTTCCCGCTACGGGTCGCGGCACTTCGGGACGAGACGTCGGGCGAACGAAGCGAGAGCGCGCGACGATCGATCAGGAGCCGTCGCGCTAAAAGCGAAGGCGCTGTCGGCGAGGCGAAGGGCGTCATTCGTCCTGCGATACGGGCGAGCGAGTCAAAAGCCCCCGGTAATCGTGCGACTGCGGTGCCATCGCGTACGACTCGGAGCGCAAGGGCCTCAGTCCGAGTGACCCGGTTCACCCTCGGCGTCGTCGGCCTCGAAGTCGGAGTCGGGGTCGGGGCCGATCGGACCCGGCGCGCGCCCGGCCGACTCGGTCGGACTGAAGGGTGCGTCGAGCGTGTTCGCTTGTAATGCTCGCTCGCGGGCCTCGCTCAGGTATAGCGCGGAGTTGATCAGTCCGATGTGACTGAGCGCCTGGGGGAAGTTGCCCCGGGCCTCGCCGGTTTCGGGATCGACCTCTTCGGCGAGCAGGCCGAGCGGGCTGGCGAACTCGACGACGGCGTCGAACAGTTCGGTCGCCTCCTCGACCCGGCCCGACAGCGCCAGTGCGTCGACGAGCCAGAACGAACAGAGCAAGAAGGGGTTGTCCCCGCCGGCGACGCCGTCCTCGCCGTCGTAGCGATACACTAGCCCGTCGTCGGTCGCGAGTTCTTCGATCACGGCGTCGATCGTGCCCTGTACCCGCCGGTCGGAAACGGGCAAAAAGCCGACGACCGGGAGGAGGAGGCCGGTAGCGTCGAGGTCGGTCTCGGTTTCGAACGCTCGGACGAAGCTTCCCTTCGCGCCGATATCGGGGTTGAACCCGTGGTCGAGCACTGCCGTTTTGATGTCGGCCCGCACCGCACGCCACTCAGAGAGCGGCGCGTCGAGGTCGTTCGAGACGGCCATGTCGATCCCGCGGTCGAGCGCGACCCAGCACATCACCTTCGAGAACACGAACTGGCGGGGCGGCGAGCGGACCTCCCAGATCCCGCTTCCGGGTTCGTCCCAGACCCGACAGACTCGTTCGACCACCCGACGGACGGTCGCCCAGTTCTCCGCGGAGAGGGCCGCACCGCGCCGGGAGGTCTCGTGAACGGCTAAGAGGAGTTCGCCGTAGACGTCGAGTTGGCGCTGGTCGCGCGCGGCGTTGCCCACTCGTACCGGGCTCGACCCCCGGTAGCCCTCGAACCCGTCGAGGACTCCCTCTTCGAGGTCGATTTCACCACGCATTCCGTACAGCGGACGATAGATCGGCTGGTCGAGCGCGTCGGGATCGTCCTGAGCTAGGTTCAGACACCACGAGAAGTACTGCTCGGCCTCGGCGGTGTTGCCGAGCCGGTAGAGCGCCTGAACGGCGAAGGCGGCGTCGCGAAGCCAACTGAAACGGTAATCCCAGTTTCGCACCCCGCCGATCTCCTCGGGCAACGAGGTCGTCGGGGCCGCCGCGATCGCGCCGGTCGAGTGATGCATCAACAGTTTGAGCGCCAGCCCGGAGCGCACCACCAGATCGTAGCGCGGACTGTCGAGAACACATCGGGAGGGATGGGTACACCGGCGCGCCCACTCGCGCCAGTACGAGATCGTCCCCGCGAGGGCACCTTCGAACTCGGCGGTAGCAAGCGGGTCGTAGGTGCCGTACTGGAGGCTCAGGACGCGACGATCGCCCGCCGAGAGCGTTTCGGTCGCTCGCGCGCGAGTGTCTCCGTCGTCGATCGCGAGGTCGACGGGGCCGGACAGAAAGAGGCGCTCGCCGTCCGCCCGGGCGACGACGCCCGTCTCGGTGGCGTCGATCGTCGTCTCGGCGCGTGCGTAGTCGAAGCGAGGGTCGAACTCGACGCCGAGTTCGATAGTTCCCTCAGTACACTCGATCCCCCGGTAGATCGCTCGTGAGGGAGTCTGGGGGGTGCGCTCGTTGCCCGTGACGGGCATGAAGTCAGTGAGCGTTACGCGTCCCGAGGCGGTCTCGAAGACGGTCTCTACCACGTTGGTGCGGGGGACGTACGACTGTGTAGCGGTGTACTGGCCCGTGAGCCGAACCGCGAAGGACCCGCCACGGTCGGCGTCGAGGAGCGACGCGAACACGCTCGGGGAGGCGAGTTCGGGGACCGGAAACCAATCGATCGAGCCGTCGCTTCCGACGAGCGAACACGTCTCTAGGTTTCCGATGAGAGCGTACTCCGCTAGCGACTTGTATTCCATGTGGAGGGCGACGTAACTAATAGGATCTTTCATTACTTAATACTGTTGGTCGGTGCGAACACGACACGTACACGGCAACGAACCGGCGAGCGTTCGGTGACGATCCGGTCGCTACGCCGTCGGGCGATTCGGAGATTCGGATCCCGACGGCCGATCATAGCGATCGATCGTGATGGTTCCCAGTCACTGTCGGTCGTAGCAGTCGATCGTGACAGTCATGACGACCGAGTCGGTCCGGAAGTACTCTGTCCGACGCTCCGGTCCTGACACCGATTCCGGGTTCAGTCCGTTCCGGGCTCGGCCCGGTTCGGGTTCCGGTCCCGGCGACCGCTACTCGGAGAGGAGCTCTGAAGGGACAAGCGGGCGGTAGCGGAAACCGTTTTGCGCGCGGAGCGGGTACCATCGACGATGGACGACTCGACGGGAATCGAACGATCGGCGGCGGTAACGCGGCTCTCCCGGCTGGTCGAGACGGTCGAAGAGCAACTCATGCCCGTTCCCGTCCGCGAGCTGTGGGTGTACGGCGACCTGGCGCTCGGTCTCGATCCGGTCGAGCGTCTCGACGTCTACCTCACGAAGGACCTGCTGTTTCACGGCGACGGGGATCGAGAGGAGGAGTTCGTCGAGTCACACGGCGTCGAGGGGGTCGGCAAGACCGTGCGCGCGAAGTGGGCCGATCGGTACCCCGAGTACGTCCGGGCGAACTCCAATGGCCACATCGCCCCGGAGAAGTGCCTCGCGGCTCATCTGGTGGGGAGCGACGAACCGATCCACCTGGAGGTCTGTAACGCGAGCTTCGAGGACAACGTCACCCAGCGACTCCGCGGGGCGATGGCCCGGGAGAACTACGAGCAGGTCCTTGACCCACGCGGGGTGTGTCTCTGGGCTGAGGGTGCTCGGAGCGAGACGGCCTTTGAGAAGCTCCGCGACGGCGAGTTCGTCTTCCCAACGCTCGCGGAGGCGCTGACGATGATCGGTATGGACGATCAAAAGGCCGAGGAAGCCGCTGCGGCGATCTCGGCGTATCGGGCGGACCAGGAGGGCGCGACCGTCCGCGGCGACGTCGTGTAGGTCGTACAGATCGCACGATGTGATCGTCGCCACAACCCGGACGACGATCCCGTGACTATCGCCGATAGCCGACGTAGGGCACGAAGCACGCACTAGCAGACACATACTACTTACTCGCGGCCGGTGAGGGAGGAATCGAGATGGACAGCGATCGCACGGCGACACGACGACGCGCGCTCCGCACGACCGGACTCCTCGTGACAGCGGGACTCGCCGGCTGTGGAGCCCCTGGCGGCGGTGGCGAAGGCGGCGAAGGCGGTGAGGGCGGCGAAGGAGGGGAACAGGAAGGCGGCGGCGAAGGTGGAGAAGGTGGCGAGGGAGGCGAAGGCGAGGAAGGCGGCTGAGAGAACGATCGGTTCAGTCGCGTTCGCCGCGTAGCTCCCGCACGCGTTCGACGTTCCAGGCGTAGCTACGATCGTCTTCGGTCGGAGTTTCGAGGATCAGCGGGAGGGTTCCTATGGTCTCGTGGGTAACGATCGCCTGCATGCCCGCGTCGCCGATCTCGCCCTCGCCGATATGGGCGTGTTCGTCGGCGTTCGAGCCACAGGGGTGCTTCGAGTCGTTGAGGTGAATGCATTCGAGATGATCGAGACCGACGACGGTGTCGAACGCCTCGATAGCGTCCGCCACGCCGTCGGGGGTCGAGAGGTCGTAGCCCGCGGCGAAAGTGTGGGCCGTATCGAGACAGACTCCAACGTCGGCGGTCGTTCGGTCGAGGACCGCCTCGAGGTGGGCGAAGTCGCCGCCGAGCTTCGTCCCGCTACCGGCGTCGCTCTCGACGAGGAGCGTTACCCCGTCGGGAATATCGAGTTCGTCGATCACGCTCGCGGCGTTTTCGAGTCCGGCTTCGACGCCGGCACCGGTGTGCGCGCCGAGGTGGACGTTCACGTACTCGATTCCCAGTTCCTCCGCGGCGTCGAGTTCCTTCCCGAGGCTCGAAATCGACTTCTCGCGCAGGTCGTCTTTGGGGGTTGCGAGGTTCACGAGATAGGAGGCGTGGATCACCCATGGGCCGTCGAGTTCCCTCGAACTTTTCTCGCGGAAGCGTTCGGCCCGTTCGGCCTCGATCGGCGGCTGTTTCCAGACCTGTGGGGAGTGGGTAAAGACCTGCCCGCAGTTGCCGCCGACATCGCGCTGGCGTGAAACGGCGTTGTCGATACCGCCGGCAATCGAGACGTGCGCGCCGATACGCGTCGTCGAGGGAGGTGAGGACATGGCGATGCTTCGATCGTCGGAGACATAGTGACTTCGACTTCCAGAGTTCAAATATCGCTATCAGGAGCGTTCGATAACGTTCGTGACCGTCTCGATGTCGATGTCGCTTCAACCCCACAAGGGTTCGTCTGTAACCATACCCAGTTCGGCGGGCATAGTGCCTATATTTACTGCTGGGCGCGTAATGTTTCGGTCGACCTCCAATACCCGCTCAGCCCCGAAGAGTCGACGATCGGCGACAACGGAGACCGCCCTATCGACAACTCGAACGGCCTCGACACGTCGGCCGAGGATACAAGTACCGGTACGAAACCAGGGAACACAATGACAGAATCGGTCGGCCTCGCTGTCGGCGAGCAAGCCCCCGACGTGACCGCGACGCTCGTGCGCCCGACCGGCGCGACCGAACCGGTATCGCTCGCGGAACTGGTCGGCGAACGGCCCGTGTTGCTGTCGTTTTACCCGCTCGATTTCAGCCCCGACTGTATCCGGGAGTGGTGTGCCTTCCGGGACTTCGAGTGGTTCGCGAGCGACGATCACCTGCAGGTCGTCGGCGCGAGCCGGTCGAGTCCACGAATTCATCAGGAGTTCATCTCGCGGTTGGACCTCGGCTTTCCCCTCTTCGCCGACACGGACCTCGCGCTCGCGGAAGCGTTCGGCGTGCGGTATCGGGCTCTCGGTATCTCGGCGCGCGCCCGGCGGTCGTGTTTCCTCCTCGACGAGGATCGGGAGATCAGGTATCGCTGGGTCGGCGAACACTGGCTCGACCCGACGCGGGATGTCCCATCGATGACGGAGTTGGCGAGCGCCTTCCGCGAGGAACTCGACGTGGCCGAGGCCGACCGCTTCGGCATGGCATGAGCGGCGAGCGTCGCCGGGCACGACGGCTCGAAGCCGGCGATCCGAACGGTGGGGGGGCCGGGTCGGGGACGGTCGGGTCCGAACGGCGGCGAAGGTACAAGTACCGAAGCGGGACGAACGCTGACCGTGAACGAGCCACACGGTCTCGATGTCGGCGGGCGGGCACCGGAGTTCGGTGCCTCGCTCGTGCGGAGCGATGGGACCGTGGCCGAGGTCACGCTGTCGGAGTGTCTCGGAGACGGACCGGTCCTGTTGACCTTCTGTGCGCTCGACGCCGTGCCGAGGGACCCCGAGGGGTGGTGTGCGCTCCACGACGTCGGGTGGTTCGCGAGCGACGAGAACCTACAGGTCGTCGGCGTCAGTCGGGCCGACACCCGAACCCACTGTCGATTTATAGAGCGTTTCGACCTCGGCTACCCGCTCGTCTCCGATCGAGGCGGCGAGGTGGCCGATCGCTACGGCGTGTGCTACCGGGATCCGCGGTCGGCAACGAGCGCCGTCCGGTCGTGTGTCCTCGTTGACGAGGATCGAGAGATCAGGTACCGGTGGGTTGGCGAACACCGACCCGAGCACACGAGTACGCCCCCGCTGGGCGAGATGCACGGGGCAATCCGCCGGGAGGTGAGCACGCCGGCCGAGACGTTCGGCCTCGTCTGAAGTCATGATCGCCAAAGGGAGCGTGCGTCGTAGTCGGACACGTCGATCGCCGAACGCCGTCGTGCCGGAGCCGACGGAGGCGCAGTAGACTTATCGCGTCGCCCGGCCACTCGTCTGACCGCGGTTCCACGCCTCGCTTGCGTACTTCCCGCTCGCGCGCTCGCGTGCGCGAGAGAGTTCGTCGTCGGTCCAGTCACCCTCGTCGGCGTTCGCCCAGTCGCCGAGGGTATCGGCGAGCGTCGTGACCGCCGCCGAACGACCCGTATCGGTGTGATCGTCGATCCCGGTAACCCGCTCGCGGAACTCCCGGGGGCTCACGCCGGAGTCGGCGAAGACCGCGAGGTGGCGCTCGGCGTCGACCGAGTACGTGAGCGAGCCGTGCTGGACGACCGCGTCCCGTCGGCGGTACTGGGCGTTGCCGCTTACCTTCCTCTCGTCGGCAACGACGTCGTGCGCCGGGTGCAACCCCCTGAGATAGCACGCCGGCTCGTAGATCGCCGGCCGGGATTGCTCGGCGAACTGTGCAGGAACGCCCAGCCGCGAGAGGGCTTCCAGTACCGGTTCACATAGCAGTTCGTAACACTCCATGAGGTCGCCCGGGAGTTCGGCGGCGGGCGCGACGATCGAGTAGGAGATGTCGCCCCACGAGTCGTGATAGATCCCGCCGCCGCCGGTCTGACGGCGCACGACGTCGATGTACTCCCGGTCACAGAAGTCCCAGTCGACGGTCTCAGGGTCTTGATGGTAGCCGAGCGAGAGCGTCGAGGGCTCCCATCGATAGACCCGGAGGGTTCGTGGTCCGCCCGCGGCAGCGGTCTCGGCGGCGATCTCGTCGAGCGCCATGTTCATCGCCCCGTCCCGAACGTCTTCGGCGATGAGCCGCCAGTCCTGGTCGGCGAGCGTCGTCATGACTCGTTCGAGGGACCGCGACCCGAAAGCAATTATGACGCTGTCGGAGTCGTCATGATCGTCGAGACTATTAGACTCGTCGAGTTCTCCGTAGTCGCGAGCCGTGGTCTCAAGTCGGTGCCGACCGTTGGGAAGACCGACCGGAGGAACGACCGATGGCTGAGGGACTACGGATCAGGCGATACGACCCGCACGACGCCGACCCGGTGTGGACGCTCCACGAGACGGCGCTCCGTGACGCCGGTACCGACCCGGCGGACGTCCCCGGCACCGACGATCTGCAACGGATCGAGGCAGCCTATCTCGATGCCGGCGGCGACTTTCTCGTCGGCCTCGTCTCCGGCTCGAAGGTCGGGGCCGGAGCCGACGGCCCGGCGGTCGGGCGCGCGGACGGCGACGGCGACCGCGAGCGTCGCCGGGCACCGCGTACGGACGACGGGGCGCTCGTCGCGATGGGCGGGTTCGTCCCCAGCGAGACGGGCCATGACGACGAACGCACGATAGCCGGGGCGGCCGAACTGCATCGGATGCGCGTCGCCCCGACTCACCAGCGGCGTGGCTACGGTCAGGCGCTGTTGGTAGCGCTCGAAGAACGAGCCGCAAATCGGGGGTTCGACGTCGTGCTGGCGACGACCGCGCGCCGTCAGTCGGCTGCGGTCGCCTTCTACCGCGAGGAGGGCTACGAGCCCGTCGGCGAGTCGACCGAAGCGGGCTACCGGTTAATTCACTTCGAAAAGGAGCTGTGAGCACGATTCGAGTCGAACGAAACCGGATCAGGCCCGAGTACGCGAGAGGATCGCGTCGCGGGCCTCCCGAGCGCACTCGCGATCACCCCGGCCGAAATGCACGGTGTTCTCGTTGACCGGATCGCTAAGCACGCCCCCGACATCGGGCTCGACGCCGATCCGTTCGATCTGGAGGTAGCCGATAGTGATTCCCTCGGCGTAATCGACCCCGCGGATCTCCTCAGCCGGGATCGTCCCGTCGTCGAACTTCGAGCGCTCAACGCGCTCGATGACCGCTCGATCGTCGTACACCGCGAGCGTTCCGTCCTGGAACGCACAGACGACGATCGCGTCGGCGTGGTCGCCCATCGAGTCGGCACCGTCGTCGGCGTCCCCCTCGTCGGGCCCGTCGGTATCGCCGCCACTGCTCCACGGGAGATCGATCATCGGGCCCCTGCACTGGCGAGCATCACGAAAGGGCTCGACTGCCCGGATCGGGTGTCGTCGCCCGGACTCACGTCAGATCGAACAGTTCGGCGGCGGTTGCCATGTCCTTGTCACCCCGGCCACAGAGGTTGACCAGCAGGGTGTCGTGTTCGTCGGCGAGTCGCTTCGCGAGCGCGATCGCGTGGCTCGGTTCGAGCGCGGGAATGATCCCTTCGCTCTCAGCGAGTTCGCGGAAGGCTTCGAGGGCTTCGTCGTCGGTGATCGCGTGGTACTCCGCACGGCCGAGTTCGGCCATCGCGGCGTGTTCCGGGCCGACCGCCGGGTAGTCGAGGCCGGCACTGACCGAGTGGTTCTCGGTACCCTCGTCGATGACCTCCGTCCGCATGCCCTGGAACTGTTGGGGCTCGCTTTCGGCCGACCCCGAGCCCGACAGGGGCGCGGAATGACGGTTCGAGTCGGGCCCCTCACCGCCGGGTTCCGCACCGTAAAACGCCACGTCGTCGTCGGCGAAGGCGTGAAAGAGGCCGATCGCGTTCGACCCGCCGCCGACACACGCCACGCAGGCGTCGGGCAACTCGCCGTGGAGTTCCTGGATCTGCTCGCGGGCCTCCCGGCCGATAACTGACTGGAACTCCCGGACCATCCGCGGGAACGGGTCCGGGCCGACCGCGCTCCCGACGAGGTAATGCGTGTCCTCGAAATCGGCCGCGAAGTCCTCCAACGCGGCGTCGACCGCTTCGGCGAGGCCGGCGCTCCCCCGAGTGACTTCCGTGACCTCCGCGCCCATGAGGCGCATCCGGAAGACGTTCATCTCCTGGCGACCGATGTCCGTCGTCCCCATATAGACCTGCGTGGGCATGTCGAGTAACGCCCCGACCATCGCCGTCGCGGTGCCGTGCTGGCCGGCACCCGTCTCGGCGATAAGCCGGTCTTTCCCCATGCGTTTCGCGAGCAGGGCCTGTCCGAGGGTGTTGTTGAGTTTGTGAGCGCCGCCGTGGAGCAGGTCCTCGTGTTTCAGGTAGATCTCCGCACCGTAGCGCTCGCTCAAGGTCCCTGCGTGAAAGACCGGCGTCGGCCGGCCGCCGAAGTGTTCGAGCAGGAAGTCCAGATCCTCACGGAACTCGTCGTCCTCGATCGCCTCGTCGAACGCGTCGGCGAGATCGGCGAGCGGTTCTTGGAGTGGTTCGGGAACGTAACGCCCACCGTACTCGCCGAACGTGCCAGCGTCTGACATGGCCGTAGTGCTCGCGGCGGAAATTAAAAACTGCCGGTGCGACGAACCGTTGACGAACCGGGCAACAGCTGTTCGGACTCGGGCTTATCGACTCGTCCCGCCGAGCGGTCGATTTTGTATCGCGGTATGTGATTTATAACAGCGGTCGAGCAGTGACTCGCGGGGCTTTTGCCCGCCGCGGAGATAGGAGGGACGATGGTGCGGAACGTCGCCGGCGAGATGGCCGACCTCGAAGCCGAGGACTTCTACTTGCTCTCGGGCATCGAGCAGGGGATGCGCTACAGCGAGTGGGTCTCGCGCGGGCGACTGCCCGAGTTCTCGCGGCTCACCGCCGAGGACGTGGGCTACCGGATCGACCGCTGTGAGGCCCGCGGCCTGCTCGAACGCCGGACGATCCAGTACGAAGGCTACCGGCTCACACCCGAAGGCTACGACGCGCTTTCGCTCCGGACTTTCGCCGAGCGCGAGGCGATCGAAGGAGTCGGCGAACCGCTCGGGGTCGGGAAGGAAAGCGACGTCTACGAGGTCCGCTCGTACAAGCCCCTGGCGCTCAAGTACCACCGCGAGGGGTATACGAACTTCCGCGAGGTCGACAAAGGACGGGAGTACACCGCCGACAGCCAGCACGTCTCCTGGCTGTACACTGCGCGAAAGGCCGCCGAACGCGAGTACGAGGTGTTATCCGAACTTTACCCGGGAGTCCGGGTCCCCCGACCCGTCGACCAGAATCGCCACGCGATAATCATGGCACGGATGGACGGCGTCGAACTCTCTCGCGCACGCCTGGAACCCGAGCAGGCCCGGCCGGTGTGCGATCTCGTACTTCGGGAAGTGGGGAAAGCCTACGACGCGGGGTACGTCCACGCCGACATGAGCCAGTACAACGTCTTCGTCGGCGAGGAAGGGATCACGGTCTTCGACTGGCCCCAAGCCGTTTCGATCGACCACGCCAATGCAGGGGAACTGCTCGAACGCGACGTCTCGAACCTCGTCGGATACTTCCGGCGAAAACACCCGGGAGAAGTGCCCGAAGCCGATACGAAAGCCCTTGCCCGGGCGATCACGGCGGGCGAATTCACGTCGGTGAGCGAGTTCGAGAGGACATAAACTACATATCGCGATACCGAATCCGATAGACGGGGCTACGATGGCGACCGATTCGTACTCGGTAGCGGCCTCTCCCGATTCGGAACCGAGACGGCGAACTATGTGTCTCGTCCACGTTTCGGAACCGCATCGAAGGGAACGAAGGGACCCGATCGCCGGACTCCTCGCGGCGTAACAGCAAGTCGAAAGTGCAGAAGTGGAGGGCGGAGCGCTATCGATCGATCCGGCCTCGTTCTCCCGTCGGGGCGGACGCGGGTCGCACCCGAACGGTCCTGGCGCCGTTCCGGACGAGCGGGTCCGCGACGTCCGCGTGGAGGTACGCCGTCCCTTCGCGGACGGTCCCGTCGGTCGAAACCGTCGTCGTCACGTCGGTTGCCTCGTTCGAGACGAGTGCTCGATCCCCGTCCGCGAGGCCTGCTCGCTCCGCGTCAGTTTCGTGCAGTCCGAGCCGACGGTCGACCCGTTCGGCGGCATCGAACCCGCCGGCACGGCTTCCGACGACGAGCACGAGTTCGTTCGGCGCGACGTCGGGAACGTTCGGGACGTCCGCATCTACTTCCACGAGCGGAGCCCGTCCGTCCGACGTCTCGAACGAGTCGGCGTACAACACCTTCGTTTCGCTACCGTTTCGAGCCGGCCACTGGACGCCGCCGTCCGCGACGGCGTCGAGGTCCAGACCGGCGTGGATCGGGCTCACTCGCGTCAGTTCCGCGAAGGCCTCGGCCGGGTCGGCGTAGTCGAACGCGTCGCCGACGAGCCGACGGCCGAGCGCCCGGAGGATCACGAAGTCGGACCGGGCCTCGCCGGGCGGCTCGACGACCGGTCGGAGCCGTTGGACTCGTCGGTCGAGATTAGTGACGGTGCCTGATTTCTCCACTCCGGAGGCCGCAGGCAAAACGATGTCGGCGTACGCGGTGGTTTCGCTCGCGAAGGCGTCGACGACGACGAGCGTTTCGAGTCCGTCGAGCCGTTCTCCGACCCACTCGTCGGCGCGCTTTTCGACCGCCGGGTTCTCCCCGACGGCGAGCGCGCCTCGCACTCCGTCGCCAAAGGCCGCGAGCGCTTCCCGTGCGTCGAGGCCCGGCGTCGACGGTACCTGTGTGCTCCACTCGGCGGCGAGTCGTTCGCGGGCGGCGTCGTTCGAAACCGGCTGGTAACCGGGCAGGCGATCGGGCCGACAGCCGGCGTCCGAAGCCCCTTGTTCGTTGTTCAACCCACGAAAGACGTTCATGCCCGTTCCGGGCCGTCCGACGTTGCCCGTGAGCAGTAGCAGGTTCAGGAGGGCGTCGGCGGTCGTCGTCGATTCGTGATCGTCCTCCTCGATGCCGGTCGCGGCGATAGCGGCGACGTGATCGGCCTCGCCGAGGAGTCGAGCGACCCGCGAGAGCTCGTCGACATCAACACCGGCGAGGGAGGTGGCGGTTTCGGCGTCGACCGCCGCGAGCGAGTCCGCATACGCGTCGTAGCCGGTCGTGCGGGCGTCGACGAAGGCCTCGTCCGTCCAGCCCGCCCGGTCGATCAGCGCACAGAGCGCTTCGAGCGCTACCGCGTCCGCTCCGGGGCGCGTCGGGAGGTGGACGTCCGCCAGCCGGGTCGTCCGGTTCGCACGGGGATCGAGGTGGACGAGCGTTGTCCCGGCGTTGACCGCTGGACGTATATACGAATCGAAGGCGATCGGCTGTTGGGTAGCGGGGTTCGCGCCGACGACGAGGAGTACGTCGGCGCGTTCCAGATCGTCAAGCGAGTTCGTCATCGCGGGATACCCCAATCTGTCTTCGAGCGCGGTCATCGCGGAAGCGTGACAGAGCCGCGCGCGATTGTCGACGTTGTTCGTCCCGAGCGTGCGTGCCAGCTTCGATAGCAGGAAGTTCTCCTCGTTCGTACAGTGGGGCGCGCCGAGGAAGGCGAGCGCGTCCGATCCATGGGTGTCGCGCACGGCACGAAGGTCCTCCTCTGCGCGCGACAGCGCTTCCTCCCAGGAGGCCGGAACGAGGTCGTCGTCCCGACGGACGTACGGTGTTCGGAGTCGATCGTCCGCCGAGAGCGTCTCGAAGGTCTCGATACCCGTCCGACAGAGACGTCCGGCCCGGTTGACCGGGCCGGGAACGCCGCCGGCACGACCGCCCTCGCCCGGCGTGAGCGTACAGCCGACTGCACAGAACGGACAGACCGTGGCGTTCTCGTCCGCGAAGTCGCGTTCGTCGTCTCCCATTCGCCGTGGCTACCCTTGCGTCCTCTATCCGCTGTTCTCGGGTAAGCATTACGTGTCCGTGTCTCAGCGCCCGCTCTTCGACGCGCTCGCGGGGTATCGAGGACGCGTACGAGCGACGTTCGCTCCGTCACCGGCGAGATCGCCCATCGCTGGTCGCCGTCCGGAACCCGGGTCACTGTCCTTCCCTGACTCGGTGTCAGCATCGGCCGCAATAGCGTGAACTCCGGTCGCTAATGCGATTCGAGAGTCGTCGTCGAGGGTCGTCGAGGATCGTCGAACGGATTTATGTGTACAGCAGAGCTACCGACAGCTAACCGAATGGTCACGCTGTTACACACGGCCGACACCCACCTGGGGTATCGCCAGTACCACCGCCCCGAGCGCGAGGCGGACTTCCGCGAGGCGTTCTACGAGGTGATAGAGGCCGCCATCGAGGAGAACGTGGACGCGCTCGTCCACGCCGGCGACCTGTTCGATTCGAGCCGGCCGGGCATCGAGGCGCTGTCGGACGCGCTGGAGGGACTCAAACGACTCGACGAAGCCGACATCCCGTTTCTCTCGATCGTCGGCAATCACGACGGGACCCGTGATCGCCAGTGGCTCGACGTCTTCTCGTCGCTCGGCCTTGCGACCCGTCTCGACGACGAGGGGGTCACCGTTCGAGGCGGCGGCGACGGCGACGGTGATAACGGCGACCACGACAGTGATGGCAACGACGACGCCGGTCGGGAACATCGCCTCGCGCTCTACGGGCTCGATCACGTCGAGCGGGGCCGCCGTGACCGACTCGACTACGCGTTCGACCGCGAGGCGGCGATCGAGAGCGACGCGACCGCGCTCGTCGCACACGGCCTGTTCGAGCCGTTTCCGAACGGTGACTGGGACGCCCGGGCGATCTGCCGGCAAAGTAGCGTGGAGATCGACGCGATCCTCGCGGGCGACGATCACATCAACCGGGAGACGGTCCTCCCGGAGTTCGAGACCCTACTCACCTATCCGGGTTCGACCGAACGGACCGCCGCGGACCAGCGCGAACCGCGGGGATACGACCTCGTTACCGTCTCGCCCGCAGGAGGGATCGACCTCGATTTCCGGGAACTGAGTGCCCGAGAATTCGTCTACGTCGACGTCGAGATGAATGAAGATGAGGGGCTCGACCGGGTGCTCGACGCGCTCGAAGCCGAAGCAGGGGAGTCGGACTTCGAGGAAGCGGTGGTGATCGTCACGCTTTCGGGAGCGGGCGAGCGCGTGGCGAGCGGGCCGATCGAGGAGTTCGGGCTCGCACGCGAGGCACTGGCCGTCAGGGTCAACGACCGCCGGGAGCACACCGAGGAGGGACGCGAGTACGGCGAGGTGGCCTTCGTCGATCCCGACAGCGCGGTCGAGACGCGACGGCGTACGCTCGGCCTGAGCGAGCACGGCCACGAGATCGAAGGGCTCGTCCGGGATGGGGAAGCCGTCCCGGACTCGAACCTCACCGACGTCGTCG